>NZ_CP027762.1:4114343-4416783 GCF_003852315.1 Pseudomonas sp. LBUM920 | reverse complement strand
GATTTTCAGCACGGTGTCGCCCACCGGGTGGCCGAGGGAATCGTTGATGTGCTTGAAATGGTCGAGGTCGAGAAACAGCAGGGCGCCCCGCAGGTTATGGCGTTTGAGCAGGGCGATCTGCTGGCTCAGGCGGTCCATCAGCAGCGCACGATTGGGCAGGTTGGTCAGCGGGTCGTGATAGGCCAGGTGACGGATCTGCGCCTGGGCGTTTTTCAGCAGGCTCACGTCCCGCGCCGTCAGCAGCAGGCACGGCGTTTCATTGAGGGTGATCGGTTCGACCGATACCTCCACGGCCAACAATTCGCCACGTTTGTTGTGCCACAGCATTTCCAGGTGATGAATACGGCCCTTGATCTGCAGTTCGGCCAGCAGCGCCGCGCGCTGATTCTCATCGGCCCAGATGCCGATCTGATACAGCGTCAGCCCGATGGCCTCCTCGGCGCGGTAACCGGTGAGGCGGCAGAAGCCGTCATTGACCTCCACATAACGGCCGGTGTCGCGTTCGGTAATGGAGATGGCATCGGGGCTTGAATGGAAGGCCTTGGCGAATTTTTCCTCGCTGGCCTTAAGGGCGGCCTCGGAGCGTTGTTGCTGGGTGATATCGCGCAGGGTGGTGACAATGCAGGGTTGGTCGCCGACCTTGATCAGGCGGCTGGAAATCACGCAGGTCAGGCTTTGGCCGTTTTTGTGATGCACCACAATGGCGACATTGTTTAACGACTGCTCGCGAATGACCCGTTCGATACGTTGCAGGCGCTTGCTCGAGTCATCCCACAGCCCGATCTGGTCGGCGCTTTTGTCGATCACCTCGGCGGCGGTCCAGCCAAAGGTCTGAGTGAACGCGGGGTTGATTTCGATAAAGGCGCCGCTGTCCAGGTAGGTCACGCAGATTGGGTCGGGGCTGGCCTGGAACAGGCTGGCGAACTTTTCTTCGGAGGCGGTGATGCGCTGCTCGCGTTCCACCTGGTCGGTGATATCCAGCAAGGTGCCGGCCATGCGCAACGGTTTGCCCGATTCGTCGCGATACAGCCGCGCGCGGCTTTCCAGGTAACGAGCGCTGCCGTCCTCCATCTGTACGCGGTAGGTCAGCTGGTAATTGCCATCCGGGCCTTCACGCAGGCTGCGATAGGCGTTGCGCATGCCCTCGCGTTCTTCATCGGACATGCCTTCAAAAAACGCATCGAAAGGTTCGTGAAACGGCAACGCCTCCAGGCCGTGCAGTTGCGCCGCGCGGGCCGAGCCATACAGCATGCCGCTGGGGATATGCCAGTCCCAGGTGCCCAGCTGTGCCGAATCCAGGGCCAGGTCGAGGCGCTCCTGGCTGTCCTTGAGCGCCTGTTCGGCGTTTTTGCGCTCGGTGGTGTCGACAAACGTGCTGATCAGGTAGGCCTCGCCCTCCAGCTCGACTTTTTGTGCGCTCAAGGTGCCGTCGTGGATCTGGCCGTTGCTGGCGCAGAACTGCACTTCCATGCTGATGGGTTCGCCCTTGCGTTGGGTGGCCCTGACCAGCAGGGCGCGCTGTTGCGGGTCACGCCACAGGCCCAGGTCCAGCGTGGTGCGGCCGATGGCCTGGGCCACGGGCCAGCCGAAAAGCATCTCGAAATACTGGTTGGCTTCGCTGATCAGGCCGTCGGCCTGGCGGGTCAGCAGGACCATATTCGGGCACAGATGAAACAGTGTGGCGAAGCGTTTTTCCGAGTGGATAAGGGCGTGTTCGCGCTCGCGCTGGCGAGTGGTTTCGCGAATCACGCCGATCATGCGGCGCCGGCCGGTCTTGTCCGGTGCCAGGCTGCCGTTGATTTCCAGCCAGTGATGGCTGCCATCGGGCCACTGGATGTGGTGGTGCATGGCCTGTTCAAACGGCTCGCCCGCCAGCACGGCGTGAAAGGCCCGCACCACGCGCGCGCGATCCGACGGCGCGAGCAGATCCAGGTAATCCAGGTCTTTGGGTAGCGGCTGGCGCGGATCGTAGCCGAACAGCGCCTGGGTGCCGCGTGACCAGCTGATCCTGCCGGTGTCGATTTCCCAGCACCACGCGCCCAGGCGGGCAGCGTTGAGGGCTGCCAGCAACTGCGGGGCGCTGTCCCAGCTTTGTTCCGCCTCTTGAGGGTCCAGGGCGTAAATGCGGGGCAGGGGTGGCACGGAATCGACGGGGTTGCGCATTATCAAAGGGCCTTGGCTCAATGGGCGTTCGGCGCGGTTTATTCAGACCTTGAGGCCGCACAGCTTCATGCCGGTGTCCCTGGCAGATCGACCTGTGCATCCAATAGGCTCATGAAAGCCCGCGCAGCGTTCGACAGCGTCCTTTCGGTGTGCACGATATAGCCTAGCTGGCGACTGAGCTGTATGCCCGGCAAAGCGATACTTGCCACCTGTTCATCGAGCATGGTGCGCGGCAACACGCTCCAGGCCAGGCCGATGGACACCATCATCTTGATGGTTTCCAGGTAGTTGGTGCTCATGGCGATGTTCGGTGTCAGGCCCTGGGCTTCAAACAAGCGGCTGACAATATGGTGGGTAAAGGTGTTGCCACCGGGGAATACCGCCGGGTGTTTGGCGATATCGGCCAGGTTGACCGTGCCATTGGCGGTCAGGCTGTGCTCGGGCGCCACCACGAAATCCAGCGGGTCGTCCCACACCGGGGTGGCGCGTACCAGGTTGTGCGGATCGGGCGCCAGGGTGATAACGGCCACTTCAGCGCGACCATGGAGGATTTCCTCGTAGGCCACTTCCGAATCGAGGAACTGAATATCCAGCGCCACGTTCGGGTACTCGCGGGTAAAGGTGCGCAAAATCGGTGGCAGGCGGTGCAGGCCGATGTGGTGGCTGGTGGCCAATGTCAGGCGGCCGCTGACTTCGCCGGTCAGGTTGGTGAGCGCGCGGCGGGTGTCGTCCAGCACATTGAGAATCTGGTAAGCACGCGGCAGCAGAGCGCGCCCGGCCTCGGTCAGGCCGACTTCACGGCCCAGGCGGTCGAATAAACGTACCTTTAATTGTTGTTCCAGACCGGCAATGCGCTTGCTGATGGCCGGTTGGGTCAGGTGCAGGCGTTCGCCGGCGCCGGAGAAGCTGCCGGTCTCGGCGATGGCAATAAAGGCATTAAGGTTGGCCAGGTCCATTGTGGTATTCCAGTTGGTAATCCAAAGCATAAAAAATATGAATTTGAGTTATTTAATGTAGCGCCATACCATCAGCCTCACAAGCCAAAGGGTTATTGAATGTCTCAAAAGCCCGGGGCATAGAAAGACCGATGATGAGGACCGACTGATGGCCGGCAAAACGCTTTACGACAAGCTTTGGGATTCCCATGAAGTGAAACGGCGCGACGATGGCTCGTCGCTGATCTATATCGACCGTCACATCATCCATGAAGTGACCTCGCCCCAAGCGTTTGAAGGCCTGCGGCTGGCCGGGCGCAAGCCCTGGCGCGTCGACTCGATCATCGCCACCCCGGACCACAACGTACCGACCACCCCGGAGCGCAAAGGCGGCATCGAGGCCATTGCCGACCAGGTGTCGCGTTTGCAGGTGCAAACCCTCGACGACTATTGCGATGAATATGGCATTACCGAATTCAAGATGAATGACGTGCGTCAGGGCATCGTGCACGTGATCGGCCCGGAGCAGGGCGCCACCTTGCCGGGCATGACCGTGGTCTGCGGTGACTCTCACACCTCCACCCACGGCGCATTCGGCGCCCTGGCCCATGGCATCGGCACCTCGGAGGTGGAACATGTGTTCGCCACCCAGTGCCTGGTCGCCAAAAAGATGAAGAACATGTTGGTCAAAGTCGAAGGCACATTGCCATTTGGCGTGACCGCCAAGGACATCGTGCTTGCCGTGATTGGCAAGATCGGCACGGCCGGCGGTAACGGCCATGCCATCGAGTTCGCCGGCAGCGCCATCCGCGACCTGTCCATCGAAGGCCGCATGACCATCTGCAACATGTCCATCGAAGCCGGTGCCCGTGTCGGCATGGTCGCGGCGGATGAAAAAACCGTTGAATACGTCAAAGGCCGTCCTTTCGCTCCGCAAGGCGCCGATTGGGAGGCTGCCGTAGAGGCCTGGAAAGACCTGGTGTCCGACGCCGACGCTGTCTTCGACACCGTGGTTGAGCTCGACGCCGCGCAGATCAAGCCGCAAGTCAGCTGGGGCACCTCGCCGGAAATGGTCCTGGCCGTCGATCAGAACGTGCCGGACCCGGCCAAGGAAACCGACCTGGTCAAGCGTGGCTCCATCGAGCGCGCCTTGAAGTACATGGGCTTGAAGGCCAATCAGGCGATCACCGACATCCAGTTGGATCGCGTGTTTATCGGTTCCTGCACCAACTCGCGGATCGAAGACCTGCGCGCCGCGGCGGTGATCGCCAAGGGCCGCAAAGTGGCCTCGACCATCAAGCAAGCCATCGTGGTGCCAGGTTCGGGCCTGGTCAAAGCGCAAGCCGAAGCCGAGGGCCTGGACAAGATCTTCCTTGAGGCCGGTTTTGAATGGCGCGAACCGGGCTGCTCCATGTGCCTGGCGATGAACCCGGACCGTTTGGAGTCGGGCGAGCATTGCGCGTCCACCTCCAACCGTAACTTCGAGGGGCGTCAGGGCGCCGGTGGGCGTACCCACCTGGTCAGCCCGGCCATGGCCGCCGCCGCTGCCGTCAACGGTCGTTTCATCGACGTTCGCGAATTGATCTGAGGAATACCCGATGCGTGCTTTTACTCAACACACTGGCCTTGTCGCCCCTTTGGATCGAGCCAACGTCGACACCGACCAGATCATCCCCAAGCAGTTCTTGAAGTCGATCAAGCGCACCGGCTTTGGCCCGAACCTGTTCGATGAGTGGCGCTACCTGGACGTGGGCTACGCCTACCAGGACAACTCCAAGCGCCCGTTGAACAAGGACTTCGTGCTCAACGCCGAGCGTTACCAAGGCGCCAGCGTATTGCTGGCCCGCGAGAACTTCGGCTGCGGCTCCAGCCGTGAACACGCGCCGTGGGCCCTGGAAGAATATGGCTTTCGCAGCATCATCGCGCCGAGCTACGCCGACATCTTCTTCAACAACAGCTTCAAGAACGGCTTGCTGCCGATCATCTTGAGCGACGCCGAAGTGGACGAGCTGTTCAAGCAGGTCGAAGCCAACGTCGGCTACCAACTGACCGTTGACCTGGCGGCGCAGACCGTGACCCGCCCGGACGGCAAGGTGTATCACTTTGAAGTCGATGCGTTCCGTAAGCACTGCCTGATCAATGGCCTGGACGATATCGGCCTGACCTTGCAGGACGGCGACGCGATTGCAGCGTTTGAAACCAAGCACCGGGCGAGCCAGCCCTGGTTGTTTCGCGACGCTTGATTTGAGGTAGGCCGTGCGGGCCCCATCGCGGGCAAGCCCGCTCCCACATGCTGACCTGTGAACACGGTCGAGTGTGGGAGCTGGCTTGCCTGCGATAGCGCCCGTACCAACACCACAAAACCCAAGGAAAACCATTATGACCAGCACCGCCCACACCCAAGTCGTGCAAAAACAATTTGGCGAACAGGCCTCGGCCTACCTGAGCAGCGCAGTTCACGCTCAAGGCACCGAATTCGCGCTACTCCAGGCCGAACTGGCCGGGCAGGGCGCTGCGCGACTGCTGGACCTGGGTTGCGGTGCCGGGCATGTGAGCTTCCACGTTGCGCCGCTGGTTAAAGAAGTGGTGGCCTACGACCTGTCCCAGCAGATGCTCGACGTGGTGGCAGCCGCCGCAAAAGAGCGTGGCCTGAACAACATCCACACCGTGCACGGCGCCGCTGAGCGCCTGCCATTCGCCGATGGCGAGTTCGACTTCGTGTTCAGCCGCTATTCGGCTCACCATTGGAGCGACCTCGGCCTGGCCCTGCGTGAAGTGCGTCGGGTGCTCAAGCCCGGCGGCGTGGCCGCGTTCGTGGATGTCTTGTCACCGGGCAGCCCGCTGTTGGACACTTACCTGCAAACCGTCGAAGTGCTGCGCGATACCAGCCACGTGCGCGATTACTCCGCCGCCGAATGGATGCGCCAGCTCAGCGAGGCCGGCCTGCACGTACGCAAAAGCAGCCGTCAGCGCCTGCGGCTGGAATACACCTCGTGGGTGGAGCGCATGCGCACCCCAGAGGTATTGCGCGCCGCGATCCTTGAGTTGCAGCAGGCGATGGGCCAGGAAGTACGCGATTACTACGAGATTCAAGCCGACGGCACCTTCAGCACCGACGTGCTGGTGGTCTTTGCCGAACGCTGATTAATTTTCCCGACCTGCCCACGGGCGGGTCGCTTGATGAAATGAGGAACGCATGAGCAAGCAGATTCTGATTCTTCCTGGCGACGGTATTGGTCCGGAAATCATGGCCGAAGCGGTCAAAGTCCTGGAATTGGCCAACAGCAAGTACAGCCTGGGCTTCGAATTGAGCCACGACGTGATCGGCGGCGCCGCCATCGACAAGCACGGCGTGCCCCTGGCCGACGAAACCCTGGACCGCGCCCGTGCAGCCGACGCCGTACTGCTCGGCGCCGTGGGCGGCCCGAAGTGGGACAAGATCGAGCGTGACATCCGCCCGGAGCGCGGCCTGCTGAAAATTCGCGCGCAACTGGGCCTGTTCGGCAATCTGCGTCCGGCGATTCTCTACCCGCAACTGGCCGACGCGTCGAGCCTCAAGCCGGAAGTGGTGGCGGGCCTGGATATCCTGATCGTGCGTGAGCTGACCGGCGGTATTTACTTCGGCTCGCCACGCGGCGTGCGCACCCTTGAAAATGGCGAGCGTCAGGCCTACGACACGCTGCCGTACAGCGAGAGCGAGATCCGCCGTATCGCCCGTGTCGGTTTCGACATGGCCCGCGTGCGTGGCAAGAAGGTCTGCTCGGTCGACAAGGCCAACGTACTGGCCTCCAGCCAACTGTGGCGCGAAATCGTCGAAGAAGTGGCCAAGGACTACCCGGACGTCGAACTGAGCCACATGTACGTCGACAACGCCGCCATGCAGCTGGTGCGTGCACCCAAGCAGTTCGACGTGATCGTCACCGACAACCTGTTCGGCGACATCCTGTCCGACCAGGCGTCGATGCTGACCGGTTCCATCGGCATGCTGCCGTCGGCGTCGCTGGACACCCACAACAAGGGCATGTACGAGCCGTGCCACGGTTCGGCACCGGACATTGCAGGCCAAGGCATTGCCAACCCGTTGGCGACCATCTTGTCGGTGTCGATGATGCTGCGTTACAGCTTCAACCTGAGTGAAGCGGCGGATGCAATCGAGAAGGCTGTGAGCCTGGTACTGGACCAGGGTTTGCGCACCGGCGACATCTGGTCGCAGGGTTGCACCAAGGTTGGGACGCAAGAAATGGGCGACGCAGTAGTCGCCGCGCTGCGGAATCTGTAATCTCTCGGGCCCGCTTGCAGTTGTTGCTGCAAGGCGGCCCACTTTTTAACAAGGTGTAGTTGCGATGAAACGTGTAGGTCTGATCGGTTGGCGCGGTATGGTCGGTTCCGTGCTCATGCAGCGGATGCTGGAAGAGCAGGATTTCGATCTTATTGAGCCGGTGTTTTTCACCACGTCGAACGTGGGTGGCCAAGGGCCGTCCGTGGGCAAGGATATTGCTCCGCTCAAAGACGCCTACAGCATTGAAGAGCTCAAAACCCTCGACGTGATTTTGACCTGCCAGGGTGGCGACTACACCAGCGAAGTCTTCCCCAAGCTGCGCGAAGCCGGCTGGCAAGGTTACTGGATCGACGCCGCCTCGAGCCTGCGCATGCAGGACGACGCCGTGATCATCCTCGACCCGGTGAACCGCAAGGTTATTGACCAGCAGCTGGATGCTGGCACCAAGAACTATGTGGGCGGCAACTGCACCGTCAGCCTGATGCTGATGGGCCTGGGTGGCCTGTTCGAAGCTGGCCTGGTCGAGTGGATGAGCGCCATGACCTATCAGGCGGCCTCCGGCGCCGGCGCGCAGAACATGCGCGAGCTGATCAAGCAAATGGGTGCCACCCACGCGGCCGTTGCCGATCAACTGGCTGACCCTGCCAGCGCGATCCTCGACATCGACCGTCGTGTGGCCGAAGCCATGCGCAGCGATGCCTACCCGACCGAAAACTTCGGCGTGCCTTTGGCCGGTAGCCTGATCCCGTGGATCGACAAGGAATTGCCGAACGGCCAGAGCCGCGAAGAGTGGAAGGCCCAGGCTGAGACCAACAAGATCCTCGGTCGCTTCAAGAACCCGATCCCGGTGGACGGCATCTGCGTGCGCATCGGCGCCATGCGCTGCCACAGCCAGGCGCTGACCATCAAGCTGAACAAAGACGTGCCGATCGCCGATATCGAAGGGCTGATCAGCCAGCACAACCCGTGGGTCAAGCTGGTGCCGAACAACCGCGACATCAGCATGCAGGAGCTGAGCCCGACCAAGGTTACCGGCACCCTGAATGTGCCGGTTGGCCGTCTGCGCAAGCTGAACATGGGTACTCAGTACCTGGGCGCGTTCACCGTCGGCGACCAACTGCTGTGGGGCGCGGCTGAACCGCTGCGTCGCATGCTGCGGATTTTGCTGGAGCGTTGATCGCTGCTGGTGAGTAAGAAACCCGCGTTCTGGTGACAGGCGCGGGTTTTTTATTGCCCTTCAGGGCCTCTTTGCGGGCAAGTCCACTCTCACATTCGATCGCATTTCAACGTTGGGAGGCGTTTGAATGTGGGAGCTGGCTTGCCGGCGATGAGGCCATCAGCCACGCCAACAACCCCAGGTCAATTGCCTCACTCCCCACCACCCGGTAAAGTGCCGCTCCCCCCGCAATGCCCGAGGCAGCCACCATGACCCAGACCTTTGAAATCGCCGTGATCGGTGCAACCGGCACCGTGGGTGAAACCCTGGTGCAGATTCTCGAAGAGCTGGATTTTCCGGTAGGCACCCTGTATCTGCTGGCGGGCAGCAACTCGGCCGGCGCCTCGGTGCCGTTTCGCGGCAAGAACGTGCGGGTCAAGGAAGTTGATGAGTTCGACTTCAAAAAAGCCCAGTTGGCCTTCTTCGCGGCAGGCCCGGCGGTGACCCTGAGTTTCGCGCCACGCGCCACGGCGGCCGGTTGCTCGGTGATCGACCTCTCCGGCGCCTTGCCGGCCGATCAGGCACCTCAGGTCGTGCCGGAAGCCAACGCGCATATTCTCAAGGGCCTGAAAAAGCCCTTCCAGCTCGGCAGCCCGAGTCCGTCGGCCACCAACCTGGCGGTGGTTCTGGCGCCGTTGCGCGGCCTGCTGGAGATCCAGCGCGTCAGCGTCACTGCCAACCTGGCCGTTTCGGCCCAGGGCCGCGAGGCCGTCAGCGAGCTGGCCCGGCAGACCGCCGAGTTGCTGAACGTGCGCCCGCTGGAGCCGAAGTTCTTTGATCGGCAGATGGCCTTCAACCTGTTGGCGCAAGTCGGCACGCCTGACGCCCAGGGTCATACAGCCCTGGAGAAACGCCTCGTACACGAGTTGCGTGCGGTGCTGGAAACACCTCTGCTAAAGATTTCCGCAACCTGCGTTCAAGCCCCGGTGTTTTTTGGCGATAGCCTGACAGTGTCATTGCAGTTGGGCGCGCCGGTCGACCTGGCCGCTGTCAACCGTGCACTGGAGGCAGCGCCGGGGATCGAGCTGGTGGAAGAGGGCGACTACCCCACGGCCGTTGGGGATGCGGTCGGCCAGGATGTGGTCTACGTTGGCCGAGTGCGTGCGGGCGTGGACGACCCGGCGGAACTAAATCTGTGGCTGACGTCAGATAACGTACGCAAAGGCGCGGCATTGAACGCCGTGCAGCTGGCGCAGTTGTTGATAAAAGGCCTTGTGTAAAAGATACTTGGCGGCAATTTGTAGATTGATTCTAGCCAAGCGCTATGCTTGGCCCCAAGCGAAACAGAAGCGCGTCGGTAACCTATCGGCTCGCCATGCCTTATGGCAGCGGTTACCAACCTTCTCGCAGGCCGGGGAGTGTTCAAACAAAGGATGAGGCTATGGTTCAAGTTCGCAAACTGGTGTTAGCAATAGCGGCCGCCTCGGCGCTGTCTTCCGGTATGGCGCAGGCGCTGCAGCTTGGGGAGATGACCCTCAAGTCGAAGTTGAACCAGCCGTTGGCGGTGGAAATCGAATTGCTCGATGTCGGCGGCCTCACTGCCTCCGAGATCACCCCGAGCCTGGCGTCTGACCAGGCGTTTGTGGACGCCGGCGTGGATCGCCAGGCGTTTCTGAATGACCTGACGTTTACCCCGGTGATCAACCCCAATGGCCGCAGTGTGGTGCGCGTCACCTCCAGCAAGCCGCTGCCTGATTCCTACGTACGGTTTCTGCTTCAAGTGCAATGGCCCAACGGCCGCCTGATGCGCGACTACAGTGTGCTGCTCGACCCGGCCAAGTTCGAGCAGCCGGCACCGACCGCCAGCGCACCTGCACCGCGCTTGAGTGCGCCGACCCAGTCGGCACCTGCCAGCACGGCGCCCACGGTCAGCAAAGCTGCGCAGCACACCACGACGTCTCGCGATACCTTGTGGGAAATTGCCGCGAAGAACCGCAACGGCGCGTCGGTCCAGCAGACGATGCTGGCGATCCAGGCGCTCAACCCTGATGCCTTTATCGACGGTAATATCAACCGCCTGAAAACCGGCCAGGTGCTGCGTCTTCCGGATCGCCAGCAAGCCACCAGCCTGCCGCAGCCGGAGGCGATTGCCGAAGTCACTGCGCAAAATGCCGCCTGGCGCGAGGGCCGTCGCACGGCCAATAATCAGGCCGCCGGCAAGCAGCAACTGGACGCCACTCGGCGCACCCAGGCAGGCGATGCGCCCTCGAGCACCAATGCCAAGGACAACTTAAGCCTGGTGTCGGCCGAGTCCGCCAAGAAAGGTGCCAAGGGCAGGGCCGCTGACGGGCGTGCATTGAGCGACAAGCTGGCGATGACCCAGGAAGAACTGGACACCACGCGCCGCGACAATGCCGAGCTGAAAAGCCGCGCGGCCGACCTGCAAAGCCAGTTGGACAAGCTGCAAAAGCTGATTCAACTGAAAAACGATCAACTGGCCAAGTTGCAGGCTCAGGGCGGTAACCCGGCAGTGCCGGGCACTGCGCCGACGACGGCAGCCATCCCGGCGCAGCTGCCAGGTGAGCCTGCGGCGACTGCAGCGACTGCAGCGACTGCGCCGGCGCCCGATGCGACGCCGGCTGCCGTGGTAGCTACGCCCGAGCCGATCAAGCCGGATGCCGCGCCTGCCAGCAGCACCGAAGGTAAATTCAACGATCTGCTGACCAACCCGATTGTTCTCGGGGTCATCGGCGGTGCTGCCGGCTTGCTGGTGTTGTTGCTCCTGCTGCTGTGGGCCCGTCACCGCAATGCCCGCCTCGAAGAGGAAAAGCACCTGCGTATGGCGCGGGCGCTGGCTGAAGAACCACAGTTTTCGCCGAATGTGGATCACGACCTGCCACCGGACAGCTTCGAAGGCCTGGAAGTGCCGCCGCCGAACGTCAAGCTGGCGGCAGCGCCTGCGCCTGCCCCGGTGGTCGAGCCTGTCGTGGTGCCGAGCGTGGCTTCCGTGCTGGCGCCGTTGGCCGTCGCCGTGGCCCCGGAAAATTCCAGCGATGCGCTCGCACAAGCCCAATCCCATATCGACCGTGGTCACCTGAATCAAGCCGCCGATGTGTTGGAGCAGGCGATCAAGCGCGAGCCCAAGCGCAGTGACCTGCGCTTGAAGCTGATGGAAGTCTACGGTCTGCAAAGCGATAAGGACGGCTTCGTCACGCAAGAGCGTCAACTGGTGGCCACGGGCGAAAACCACGCCCAGGTCGAGCAGCTCAAGAGTCGCTTCCCGGCCATGGCCGTGTTGGCCGCGGGCGTCAGTGCTGCGGTGGCCGCGGCGGCGCTGGACGCTCAATACGTGAAGAACTTGCTCGAAGACAAACCGGCAGCGCCGGCGCCGGAACCCGACGCGTTCGATACGGATTTCGACTTGAGCCTGGACGATCTGGAAGCCGCTTCGCCGGCCGTGGTCAGCCCCAAGGATGAGTCGAGTTTCGAGTCTGTCCTGCAGCGCCAGACGCAAGCCAAGCCCGCGCCGGATGATGTGTCGGACTTCGATCTGGACCTGCAGCTGGACGCGCCGTCGTCCACGCAATCGGACGATGACTTCCTCTCGGGCCTTGAAGACCAGATGAAGGATGTGCCGGCCGTTGAGCCGCCGACCCTTACCCCTGCCGCACTGGATGATTTCGACCTGCCGGAAGACTTTGACCTGTCCCTGGCTGACGAACCGCAAGCGCCGCCGGCCGCCAAGCCGGATGCCTTCACATCCGAGCTGGACGACGTCAACGCTGAGCTCGATCGCCTGTCCCAGAGCCTCGAGCATCCGCCGATCGAGCCTTCCTTTACCGCCGAAGATGCGGCGTTGGGCGCTGATGAGCCGGAGTTTGATTTCCTCTCTGGCACCGATGAGGTGGCCACCAAGCTCGACCTGGCCCAGGCCTACATCGACATGGGCGATGCCGACGGCGCGCGCGACATTCTGTCCGAAGTGCTGACTGAGGGCGATGAAGCCCAGCGCGGTGAAGCCAAGGAAATGCTCGGCAAAATCTGAACAGGGGTGTAACGCCAATGTGGGAGCGGGCTAGCTCGCGAGCGTGACGTGTCGGTTAGCGGATTGAGCGCCTGGCACGTTGCATTCGCGAACAGGCCCGCTCCCACAGTTGCTTTGGTGCGTGGCCTCGCAACAAAAGCGCCCCTCATGCGTGCTCCGCCTTTATAATGGCCGCCTTTGCGCAATTCATCGGGCTCTCAGTTCTTGGCAAATCTAGATAACGCGGCCGCCGAAATGGCGGCCGCAGGCTTTAACCGCATCGCCCTGGGCGTGGAATACAAAGGCTCGCGCTATCGCGGCTGGCAGCGCCAGGCCTCGGGTGTGCTGACGGTGCAGGAAACCCTCGAAAACGCCTTGTCGAAGGTCGCCGACTCGCCGGTGTCGCTGATGTGCGCCGGGCGAACCGACGCCGGTGTGCACGCCTGTGGCCAGGTGGTGCACTTTGACACCCAGGCCGAGCGCACGATGAAAGCGTGGGTGATGGGCGCCAATATCAACTTGCCTCATGACGTCAGCGTCACTTGGGCCAAGGTCATGCCTGCGCATTTTCATGCGCGCTTCAAGGCCATTGCCCGGCGATATCGCTACGTGATCTATAACGACCAGATCCGTCCGGCGCACCTCAACCAGGAAATCACCTGGAACCATCGCCCGCTGGATGCCGAGCGCATGGCCGAAGCCGCGCAGCATTTGGTCGGTGTGCATGATTTCAGCGCGTTCCGTGCCGGCCAGTGCCAGGCCAAGTCGCCAATCAAGGAAGTCCATCACTTGCGCGTGACCCGTCACGGCAAGATGATCGTGCTGGATATCCGCGCCGGCGCCTTCCTGCACCATATGGTGCGCAATATTGCAGGCGTGTTGATGACCATCGGCACCGGCGAGCGCCCGGTGGAGTGGGCCAAAGAGGTGTTGGAAAGTCGCATCCGCCGCACAGGTGGGGTGACGGCGCATCCCTTTGGCCTGTATCTGGTGGACGTGGAGTACCGCGACGAGTTCGAATTGCCGGATCGCTTCATCGGGCCACACTTCCTCACAGGTTTCAGCGAACTTGGCGGCTGACGCCCGGAATAGCTTTTGTTACCATCCGGGACTTTCTCGGTTCAACCCCTGAGGTTTCTACGACATGTCAGCCGTTCGCAGCAAGATTTGCGGGATCACCCGCATAGAAGACGCGCTGGCGGCAGTCGAGGCGGGGGCGGATGCCATCGGTTTTGTGTTTTATGCCAAGAGCCCACGGGCGGTGAATGTGCTGCAGGCGCGTGCAATCATCGCCGCGTTACCGCCGTTCGTGACCACCGTCGGCTTGTTCGTCAACGCCAGCCGCTGCGAGCTCAACGAAACCCTGGATGCCGTGCAGCTGGACATGCTGCAGTTTCACGGCGATGAAAGCCCCGACGAGTGTGAAAGCTACCAACGCCCGTATATCAAGGCGCTGCGCGTCAAGGCCGGGGATGACATCGCCGCCGCGTGTGCTGCCTATACTGGCGCTCGTGGCATTCTGTTGGACACCTATGTCGAAGGCGTGCCGGGCGGTACGGGCGAAGCATTCGACTGGACGCTGATTCCCGAGGGGCTGAGCAAGCCGATTATCCTCGCCGGCGGGCTCAACCCCGCGAATGTCGGAGCCGCCATCGAGCAGGTTCGGCCGTACGCCGTGGACGTCAGCGGTGGGGTGGAACAGGGCAAGGGCATCAAGGATCACCACAAGATTCGCGCATTCATGCAAGCGGTGCGCAACAGCAATGGTGTGATGTGACGGCTCGCAGTCTGCCGCCGTCCATAACTACCACTGTGTAAAACAGCATCGGCGCCGCCTGCGGGAGGCCCGGAAACGTAGTGGCAACCCGCGCTGCGGGTTGTCTGGACGGCTGAGGATACAGGCAGGAAATGGCTGGTCGAACGTCTGACCCCGTCCCGCCTGTGTCATCGCCACATATGAATTTAGCTCAAGGGCATACGCGGGGCTGTGTTCAAGCCACCGGTACTGGAGAAAGAAAGCATGAGCAACTGGTTAGTAGACAAACTGATCCCTTCGATCATGCGTTCCGAGGTGAAGAAAAGCTCGGTTCCTGAAGGTCTGTGGCACAAGTGCCCATCCTGCGACGCGGTGCTGTATCGCCCGGAGCTGGAAAAGACCCTGGACGTTTGCCCCAAGTGCAACCACCACATGCGTATCGGCGCCCGCGCCCGCATCGACATTTTCCTCGACGCCGATGGCCGTGCCGAGCTGGGCGCTGACCTGGAGCCGGTTGACCGTCTCAAGTTCCGCGATGGCAAAAAGTACAAGGATCGCCTCACCGCCGCGCAAAAGCAGACCGGTGAAAAGGACGCGCTGATTTCCGTCAGCGGCAAGTTGCTGGGCATGCCCGTGGTGGTGTCGGCGTTTGAGTTTTCCTTCATGGGCGGTTCCATGGGTGCCATCGTCGGTGAGCGTTTCGTACGTGCCGCCAACTACGCGCTGGAAAACCGTTGCCCGATGATCTGCTTCGCCGCCTCCGGTGGCGCGCGCATGCAGGAAGCGCTGATTTCCCTGATGCAAATGGCCAAGACCTCTGCGGTATTGGCGCGTCTGCGTGAAGAAGGCATTCCGTTCATCTCCGTGCTGACTGACCCGGTCTATGGCGGCGTTTCCGCCAGCCTGGCGATGCTGGGTGACGTGATTGTCGGCGAACCCAAGGCCCTGATCGGCTTTGCCGGCCCGCGCGTGATCGAGCAGACCGTTCGTGAAAAACTGCCGGAAGGTTTCCAGCGCAGCGAGTTCCTGCTGGAGCACGGCGCGATTGACATGATCATCGCCCGTGGCGAGCTGCGTCCACGCCTGGGTAACCTGCTGGCGCAAATGATGGGCCTGCCGACGCCTGTGTACGTCGCGCCTAAAGTCGAACCGATCGTTGTACCGCCGGTGCCTGCAAACCTATGACCCAACGTACCCTTGGCGAATGGCTCGCCTACCTTGAGCAGTTGCATCCGTCAGCCATCGACATGGGCCTGGAGCGCTCGCAACAGGTAGCGGCCCGCCTCGGGTTGGGCCGGCCGGCACCGCGCGTGATCACGGTGACCGGCACCAACGGCAAAGGCTCAACCTGTGCCTTTGTCGCGGCGCTGCTGCAAGCCCAAGGGCTGAAAGTTGGCGTCTACAATTCTCCGCACCTGCTGCGTTACAACGAGCGGGTGCAGCTCAATGGCGTCGAAGCCACTGATGAGCAGCTCTGTGAAGCCTTTGCCGCACTGGATACCGGGCGCGGCGAAATTTCCCTGACCTACTTCGAAATGGGCACCCTGGCGGCGTTCTGGCTGTTTGAGCGTGCGCAATTGGATGTGGTTGTTCTCGAAGTCGGCCTGGGTGGGCGTCTGGATACCGTCAACGTGGTGGATGCCGACATGGCGCTGGTCACCAGCATTGGCGTGGACCATGCCGACTACCTGGGCAATACCCGCGAGTCGGTGGCCTATGAAAAGGCCGGGATCTTCCGCCAGGGCAAGCCTGCGCTGTGTGGTGATCTGGACCCGCCGCAACCCTTGCTCGACAAGGTGCGCGAGTTGGATTGTCCGTTTTACCTGCGCGGCCGCGAATTCAATCTCGACATCGGTGCTCAACATTGGCAATGGCGTGGGCGTGATGCGCGCGGGCAGGCGGTAGAGCTGCATGATCTGCCGCTGCTGAACCTGCCGATGGAAAACGCTGCGCTGGCGCTGCAGGCATACTTGCTGCTGGATCTGCCGTGGCATGCCGAGCAAATTGCCGCGACATTGCTGGCCACTCGGGTGGTCGGGCGCCTGGATCGTCGCACCTTCGAGTGGGAGGGCAAGCGCCTGAACCTGCTGCTGGATGTGGGGCATAACCCGCATGCCGCCGAGTACCTGGCGCAACGCCTGTCGCGTACGCCACCGGTGGGTCGCCGCCTGGCGGTATTCGGGCTGTTGGCTGACAAAGACCTGGGCGGCGTGGTTGCGCCGTTGCTGGGCGATGTGCAGGCTTGGGCGGTGGCGCCGCTGGATACGCCGCGCAGTCGGCCGGCCGCCGAATTGGAAACGGCCTTGCAGAACCTTGGTGCGCCAGTGGCGTCGTATGCAAGCGTCACCGCCGCGCTTGAAGCGCAGTGTGCGGTGGCAACGGCCGAGGACGAGATTCTGTTGTTCGGATCATTTTATTGTGTTGCCGAGGCGCTAGAGTGGTTGGCCCGGCGCTCCACGGAGGAAGCTGCACATGGCATTACTGGATAGCGCATACAAGCAGCGAATGGTTGGAGCCCTGGTGTTGGTGGCGTTGGCGGTGATTTTTCTGCCGATGCTGTTTTCGCGTCAGGATGAGCAGCGCCAGGTAGTCGTTGAGGCGCCGGCTGCGCCCCAGGCGCCGACGGTGCCGCAAGTTCAGGTCGAGCCGGTGGTGGTGCCCGAGCCGCAGGCGTTGCCTGAGGAGCCTGTGCCGAGTGATGCGGATGTGGCTGCGCAGCAGGCGCCGAGCATGCCGGTGCAGCCGAGTGTGCCGGTGGTCAAGCCCGCACCTGCACCTGCGCCGGCAGCGCCTGTGGTTGCCGCCAAACCGGCCGCGCCGGCACCAGCGCCCAAGCCGGTTGCGCCGCAACCTGCCGCGCCGGGCAAGCCGGACGTCGGTCAAAGCCGTATCGATCCCAATGGCCTGCCGATCACTTGGTCGATCCAGCTCGCCAGCCTGGCCAATCGCGAGAGCGCCGAAGCCTTGCAGAAAAAGCTGCGCGCTCAGGGCTACAACGCTTATATCCGCAGTGCCGATGGCAAGAATCGCGTGTTTATCGGGCCGCTGATCGAGCGCGCTGAGGCCGATCGTCTGCGCGACTTGCTGGGTCGCCAGCAGAACCTGAATGGTTTTGTGGTGCGTTTTCAGCCTGAGCGCGGCTGATTTCACCCCTGTTTCAGCTTGGAATGCACTCAATGTGGGAGGGGGCTTGCCCTCGATGGCGGTAGGTCAGTCAGCCTCTCTGATAATGACCCATCGTTATCGGGGGCAAGCCCCCTCCCACATTGTATTGGGTGGTCCTGAGGGGGGCTTCGCCCTACTCAACCCATTGATTTGCAAAGCACCCGCAATCACAGCTTACCGACAGCCCGGCGCTCTGCTAAAATGCGCCGCCTTATCCGTACGTAGGCTGCACTGTGCCATTTACCTGGGTTGATTGGGCGATCGTTGCAATCGTCGCCATCTCCGCTTTGATCAGTCTAAGCCGCGGCTTCGTAAAAGAAGCACTGTCGTTGCTGACCTGGATCATCGCAGGAGTCGTAGCCTGGATGTTCGGTGGTTCATTGTCGGTTTATCTGGCCGGTTACATCGAGACACCTTCGGCTCGCGTCATCGCGGGCTGCGCCATCATGTTCATCGCCACGCTGCTGGTGGGGGCAATGGTCAATTATCTTATTGGCGAGTTGATACGTGTCACCGGCCTCTCCGGGACCGATCGATTTCTCGGCATGGCCTTCGGTGCTGCGCGTGGCGCGTTGCTGGTGGTCGTGGCGGTCGGGCTGTTGAGCCTGGGGCCGGTACAGCAGGATTCGTGGTGGCAGGAGTCGGTACTCGTGCCAAAATTTCTATTGGTTGCAGATTGGTCCAAGAACCTCATTCTGGGGTGGAGCAGTCAGTGGCTGGCCAGCGGAATCAGCGTACCCGCTGATCTTCCGTTCAAGGAACACCTCTTGCCGGCCAAAACGCCTCAGTAAGCAGTGTTCAGTCAAGATTCATTAAGTAGGGGTTGCGTCGCATGTGTGGCATCGTCGGTATCGTCGGTAAGTCGAACGTGAATCAGGCGCTGTATGACGCGCTAACCGTCCTCCAGCACCGCGGCCAGGACGCTGCCGGTATTGTGACCAGCCACGACGGCCGGTTATTCCTGCGCAAGGACAATGGCCTGGTGCGTGACGTGTTCCATCAACGTCACATGCAGCGCCTCGTCGGGCACATGGGCATTGGCCATGTGCGTTACCCGACTGCGGGCAGCTCGACCTCGGCCGAAGCTCAACCGTTTTACGTCAACTCGCCTTACGGCATTACCCTGGCGCACAACGGTAACCTGACCAACGTTGAACAACTGGCCAAGGAGATTTACGAATCTGACCTGCGCCACGTCAACACCAGTTCCGATTCGGAAGTGCTGCTCAACGTGTTCGCCCACGAGCTGGCCCAGCGCGGCAAGCTGCAGCCAACCGAAGAAGACGTGTTCGCCGCCGTGACTGACGTGCACAACCGTTGCGTCGGTGGTTACGCGGTCGTGGCCATGGTCACCGGTTACGGCATCGTCGGTTTCCGCGACCCGCACGGCATCCGCCCGATCGTGTTCGGCCAGCGCCACACCGACGAAGGCGTCGAGTACATGATCGCCTCCGAAAGCGTGTCCCTGGACGTGCTCGGCTTTACCCTGATCCGCGACCTGGCCCCGGGCGAAGCGGTGTACATCACCGAAGACGGCAAGCTGCACACCCGTCAGTGCGCCGTGGCGCCGAAACTCACCCCGTGCATCTTCGAACACGTCTACCTGGCGCGTCCGGATTCGATCATCGACGGCGTTTCGGTGTACAAGGCGCGTCTGCGCATGGGCGAGAAGCTGGCCGAGAAAATCCTGCGCGAGCGTCCTGAGCACGACATCGACGTGGTAATCCCGATTCCGGACACCAGCCGTACCGCTGCGCTGGAGCTGGCCAACCATTTGGGCGTCAAGTTCCGCGAAGGCTTCGTCAAGAACCGCTACATCGGCCGTACCTTCATCATGCCGGGCCAGGCGGCGCGCAAGAAGTCGGTCCGCCAGAAGCTCAACGCCATCGAGCTGGAGTTTCGCGGCAAGAACGTGATGCTGGTGGACGACTCCATCGTACGTGGCACCACCTGCAAGCAGATTATTCAGATGGCCCGTGAAGCGGGCGCCAAGAACGTGTACTTCTGCTCCGCTGCGCCTGCTGTGCGGTACCCGAACGTGTACGGTATCGACATGCCGAGCGCCCACGAGCTGATTGCCCACAACCGTTCTACCCAGGACGTGGCCGACCTGATCGGCGCCGACTGGCTGATCTACCAGGACCTGCCGGACCTGATCGAAGCGGTTGGCGGCGGCAAGATCAAGATCGAGCAGTTCGATTGCGCCGTGTTCGACGGCAAGTACGTGACCGGCGATGTCGACGAGGCCTACCTGAACAAGATCGAGCAGGCGCGCAACGACTCGTCGAAGATCAAGACCCAGGCGGTCAGCGCGATCATCGATCTGTACAACAACTGAGTAGACACCGGCCCTGAGGGGTCGGTTTTGTATCTTAAATAAAGAATTGAGTAAGGAGTCGCAGCATGAGTCAGGAATGGGATGCCGGTCGGTTGGACAGCGACCTCGATGGCGTAGCTTTCGATACCCTGGCTGTGCGCGCCGGCCAGCACCGCACCCCGGAAGGTGAGCACGGTGACCCGATGTTCTTCACCTCCAGCTATGTGTTCCGCACTGCCGCCGACGCTGCCGCGCGTTTCGCCGGTGAAGTGCCGGGCAACGTTTACTCGCGCTACACCAACCCGACCGTCCGGGCGTTCGAGGAGCGTATTGCGGCTCTCGAAGGCGCTGAGCAGGCGGTGGCCACGGCGACCGGCATGGCGGCCATCCTCGCCGTGGTGATGAGCTTGTGCAGCGCTGGCGACCATGTATTGGTATCACGCAGTGTGTTCGGTTCGACCATCAGCCTGTTCGAGAAGTACTTCAAGCGCTTCGGTATTGAAGTGGACTACGTACCGCTGGCAGACCTGTCCGGTTGGGACGCGGCGATCAAGGCCAACACCAAATTGCTGTTCGTCGAGTCGCCGTCCAACCCGCTGGCCGAGTTGGTCGACATCGCCGCATTGTCCGAAGTGGCGCACGCCAAAGGCGCGATGCTGGTGGTCGACAACTGCTTCTGCACGCCTGCATTGCAGCAGCCGTTGAAGCTGGGCGCAGACATCGTCGTGCATTCGGCCACTAAGTTCATCGACGGCCAGGGCCGTTGCATGGGCGGCGTGGTGGCTGGGCGTGGCGAGCAGATGAAAGAAGTGGTGGGTTTCTTGCGCACCGCCGGCCCGACCCTGAGCCCGTTCAACGCCTGGATCTTCCTCAAGGGCCTGGAGACCCTCAGTTTGCGCATGAAGGCCCATTGCGCCAATGCCCAGGCCCTGGCCGAGTGGCTGGAGCAGCAGGATGGCATCGAGAAAGTGCATTACGCTGGCCTCAAGAGCCACCCGCAACACGAATTGGCTCAACGCCAGCAGCGTGGTTTCGGCGCCGTCGTCAGCTTCGAAGTGAAGGGCGGCAAAGAGGGCGCCTGGCGCTTTATCGACGCCACTCGCTTGATTTCCATCACCGCCAACCTGGGCGACAGCAAGACCACGATCACGCACCCGAGCACCACCTCCCATGGTCGCCTGGCGCCGCAAGAGCGCGAAGCGGCCGGCATCCGCGACAGCCTGATCCGCATCGCGGTGGGCCTGGAAGATGTGGCCGACTTGCAGGCTGACCTGGCCCGCGGGCTGGCGGCCTTGTGATCGAGTGGTCCATGGATGCTGCGGCGGTCGGTAACGGCCGCGTCGCACTGGTGACCGGCGCGGCGCGGGGCATTGGTCTCGGGATCGCGGCGTGGCTGATCAGCGAAGGCTGGCAAGTGGTGTTGACCGACCTGGACCGCGAGCGTGGCTCCAAGGTGTCCAAGGTGCTGGGCGACAATGCCTGGTTTATTACCATGGACGTCGCCGACGAAAAACAAGTGGCCCAAGGTGTCGCAGAAGTACTGGGGCAGTTCGGGCGGCTGGACGCGTTGGTGTGTAACGCGGCGGTGGCCGACCCGCGCAATATCACCCTGGAAAGCCTCGACCTGGCGTATTGGAACCGCGTGCTTGCGGTGAACCTCAGTGGGCCGATGCTGTTGGCCAAGCACTGCGCGCCGTATCTGCGTGCCCATGGCGGTGCCATCGTCAACCTGGCATCGACCCGGGCGCGTCAGTCGGAGCCGGACACCGAGGCCTATGCGGCGAGCAAAGGCGGCCTGCTGGCCCTGACGCATGCCTTGGCCATGAGCCTGGGGCCGGAGGTGCGGGTCAATGCCGTCAGCCCCGGCTGGATCGATGCGCGTGATCCGGCGGCCCGGCGTGCCGAGCCGTTGACGGATGCCGACCATGCCCAGCATCCGGCGGGCAGGGTGGGTACGGTGGAAGACGTGGCGGCGATGGTGGCGTGGTTACTGTCGCGCCAGGCGGGGTTTGTCACCGGGCAAGAGTTTGTGGTGGACGGTGGCATGAGCAAGAAGATGATTTACAGCGAGTAGGGCAGATAGCCGTCTTGAAGCAATTTTGTCTTTTTCAGAAAAACTTCAAGCAGGCTATTGACTTAGGTCCGCTACCTGCGTAAATTTCGCGGCCTCAACGAAGCAAAGGGTGATTAGCTCAGCTGGGAGAGCATCTGCCTTACAAGCAGAGGGTCGGCGGTTCGATCCCGTCATCACCCACCACTTCTTGAGAGTTTTGCCTTAGGGCAAGACGCAACGTTAAAGGTTGCACCGACGCGCAGCGGTAGTTCAGTCGGTTAGAATACCGGCCTGTCACGCCGGGGGTCGCGGGTTCGAGTCCCGTCCGCTGCGCCATATTTTCCAGGTTCGACATGTCGAGCTTGAGATTGAACAGCCCAGGCTGATCGATCAGATGTTTAAAGACGGTTGAGGGTTTACGCTCAGCCGGTCAAGCGATACGCAGCGGTAGTTCAGTCGGTTAGAATACCGGCCTGTCACGCCGGGGGTCGCGGGTTCGAGTCCCGTCCGCTGCGCCATATCTGCCTCAAGGCCCACTGAACGCCTTGAAGCACAAAGAAAGCCCTTGGCTGACTTTGATCCGATAGCAAAGACCCTGGTCGAGAGACCGGGGTTTTTTGTTTCTGCGATTTGGCTTTCGGCTGCAAGAGCCGGCAAGCCGGCTCCCACTGTGTGGTCAGAACCCCAGTTTGTCCCGCAACCCGTAATACCAGGCGCCCAGCGCCGCAAATGGCGTGCGCAGCAGTTGCCCGCCCGGGAACGGGTAGTGCGGCAGGTCGGCAAACGCATCAAAACGCTCCGCCTGACCTCTGAGTGCCTCCGCCAGCACCTTGCCTGCCAGGTGCGTGTACGTCACGCCATGGCCGCTGCAGCCTTGTGAGTAATAGATGTTGTCGCCCAGGCGACCCACCTGCGGCAAGCGCGACAAGGTCAGCAGGAAATTGCCGGTCCAGGCGTAATCGATTTTCACGTCCTTGAGCTGCGGGAAGGCCTTGAGCATCTTCGGGCGGATGATCGCTTCGATGTTGGCCGGGTCACGTGCGCCATACACCACGCCGCCGCCGAAGATCAGGCGCTTGTCGCGGGTGAGACGGTAGTAGTCGAGCAGGTAGTTGCAGTCTTCGACGCAATAATCCTGCGGCAGCAGCGTCTTGGCCAGTTCATCACCCAGTGGGGCTGTGGTGATGACCTGTGTGCCGCAAGGCATCGATTTGGCCGCCAGCTCCGGCACCAGGTTCCCCAGGTAGGCGTTGCCCGCGACGATGATGAACTTGGCCCTGACCTTGCCTTCGGCGGTGTGCACCACCGGGTTCGCGCCGCGCTCGATGCGCACCGCAGCCGATTGCTCGTAGATCGTGCCGCCCAGGGATTCAACAGCCGCCGCTTCGCCCAGCGCGAGGTTGAGTGGGTGAATGTGCCCGCCGCTCATGTCGAGCAGGCCGCCGACGTAGTTGTCACAGGCCACTACTTCGCGGATACGGCGTTCGTCCAGCAACTCAAGTTGCGTATGCCCGTAGCGTTCCCACAAGCGTTTCTGCGATTCCAGGTGGCCCATGTGCTTGCTGTTGAGGGCGGCGAACACGCCGCCATCCTTCAGGTCGCACTGGATCTGATATTTGGCCACGCGCTCGCGAATGATCCTGCCGCCCTCAAACGCCATCTGCCCCAGCAGCTGCGCTTGCTTGGGGCCGACGCTGCGCTCGATCACATCGATGTCGCGGCTGTAGCTGTTGACGATTTGCCCGCCGTTACGGCCCGACGCACCAAACCCCACCTTGGCGGCTTCCAGCACGGTGACGCGAAAACCGTTTTCCAGCAGAAACAGCGCGCTGGAAAGGCCGGTGTAGCCGGCGCCAATCACACACACATCGGTTTCGACGTCACCTTGCAGTACCGGGCGAGGCGGAACCGCATTCGCGGACGCGGCGTAATACGACTGGGGGTAAGGGGTGTTCGCCATCCTGGAACCTCTGTTTTATATTTTTTACGAGTGCGCCGATCCTACCTGAGTTGAAAATTGCCTGCCAGCCACCCGAAAATCACCGGTGCACCCGGCGCAAATAAATAATTCGCATATTCATAGGGTTAGCTGCAAAAAAGATGTTGACACCCCTCCGGAATTACGTAGAATGCCGCCTCACAGCAGGCACGTAGCTCAGTTGGTTAGAGCACCACCTTGACATGGTGGGGGTCGTTGGTTCGAGTCCAATCGCGCCTACCAAACAAAATCCGCTCTGCTGGGCGGTCTAGAAGGGCTCACCGAAAGGTGGGCCCTTTTTTGTTGCCTGCGATTTACCAATGCCCCGTCCGGTGCCCGCCTTCTTGTTCAAATTGCCCTGAGTGCATCGGTACTGATCACATGCTGCGTCGACGTGGTTGAGGTTTACTCAAAATAGCCTATACCGGTGTGGGCGCGTTCGAGTGAGCGGCGTCGTGCTATTCTCGCGCGCACAAAAACAGACGGATTTGATCACGCTGCCAGCGAATGTGGCGTGACAGGGGCGCGAAAAGAACAATGAGAAAAGAACTGAGTGCTGGACTGGATTTCACCCGCATCATCGCTTGCTTCATGGTCGTTGTTCTTCATGTTTCCGCCACCGGGGTTGCAGCGTTCGGTCATGACTGGGCTTATTTCAATACGTATGACTCCCTCGTCCGGTCGTGTGTGCCGCTCTTCTTGATGTTGTCGGGTGCGCTGTTGCTTGGCAGAGAGGAAGGGGTAAAGGCGTTTTATACAAAGCGCTTTATCAGGATCTTCCCGCCGCTGATCTTCTGGTCGGTATTCTATGTGCTGTGGAAGACGCGGTTGACGGGTGATTACAGCGGGTTAAGTGCCTCGATGGTTTCGGTGTTCAAGGGCCCTGCTTATTTTCACCTGTGGTACTTATATGCGCTGGTCGGGATCTATCTGTTTATTCCGTTCATGGCCAAGATCTACCGACATTCCACCGACGCGGAAAAACTCATCTATTTATCCATCTGGTTTGTTGTTGCCAGCGTTATTCCGTTGGTGACTTATTTTTATCCGGGTGTTGGCGATCTGGCCTCTGTATACGGGCTGTCGTCGTTTGCAGGGTTAAGCGGATTCGTGTTTCTCGGGGCTTACGTGTTTGATCGAATACAGACGCAGCAAGCGCCCACCGTGTTTGTGGATGCCGCAGGATTTCTGATTTGTGCGGTGTGCACAGCGTTGGCCACGTATGGGTTGTCGTTGCGCGACGGCGCGCCCAATCAACTGTTTTTCTCTTACCTTTCGCCTTTTGTCGTGGTCGGCTCTATTTTCGGCTTTCGCCTGTTTGTTGAACTAGGCGCGCGCCTGGCCCGACATGCCAAGGTCTTGAATGTTCTGGCGGGCTCAACCCTGGGTGTGTACTGCTTGCATATCTTTGTGATGAATAGACTGAGCATCGTCTATGGGCCTTTGATCGAAGGGCATTCGATGCTCTGGATAATTCCCGCGCTGGTCTTCTCTGTCTTCCTTATTACACTTGTGCCGATATTCATTGCGCGGCTGTTCACGCCCTTGAGGCATATTATTTAAGATTTTCAGCGCGAATGCGGCCCCCGCGCGGTTATGCGCAGCGGAGGTTGAAAGGCATTACTGATGGGTCAGCAGAACAGCGTGGCAACCGACAACAGGCAGATGATTTGAACAACCATCTGGCAGCGTATTTCACCATTTGTTGTCGTCATATTCATTTGTCCGGCATACATAGCGGCTACCTCTTGGTCGGCAATACTGCCGTGAGCGGTGCGCAAAACGCGCCACCGCTCAATGGAGTATAGGTCTGGAACAGGATTCTTCACGGTCCCGTCGTTTTGGCGCGATTCAGCACGCTTTCCCCGGCGCCCACCGGTAAACGATACACGTCAATCAATCCCACGAGCCCAAGCAGCGCCACGCCCACGAAGGCCACCCGAAAGTCCCCGACGGCCGCGTGCACGGCGTGCCCTTGCACGGCCATCGACGCCCGTAGCAACAGCGCCGCCATGGAAACCCCCAGACCCATCGCCAGCTGGAACGCCATGCTGAACAGCGCCGACGCCTCGCTCATCCGCGCCTTGGGGACGTCGGCGAAGCCGATTGAGTTGTAGCAAGTAAATTGCATCGACCGTGACAGCCCACCCACGAACAGCACGGCCGCCATCAGCGGCAACGGCGTTTGCACCGTGAACAAGGCGCAGGCGGCAACCAATGCGACGCCAATGGCGCCATTGACCAGCAGCACCGGGCGAAACCCGAAGCGTTGCATGATTGGCGTCGTGAAGGGTTTCATTGCCAGGTTGCCGGCAAACACCGCCAGCACCAGCAAGCCGGCATCCACCGGAGAAAGGCCGAAACCCACTTGAAACAACAAGGGCAGCAGAAAGGGCAGGGCGCTGATGGCGAGACGGAACAGCGACCCGCCAAGAATACTCACGCGAAAGGTGCCGATGGACAGGGTCTGAAGCGGTAATAACGGTTCAGCATGCTGGCGGCAATGACGCACGGCCCATGCCGCGAGCAACGTGCCCGTGGCCACCAGTACAAAACCCGGGATCAGCGTTTCGCTGGTCTGGTTGCCCAGCCATTCCAGCCCGCCAAGCACTGCCACGCACGCACCGGCCAGCAGCACAAAGCCTTTGGCGTCAAATCGCCGTACGCTGGCCTCGCGCCCCTTGGGCACCAGCCACAAAGCGGCAACCAGGGCCAGTATCCCCAGAGGCAGATTCACGTAAAAAATCCACGGCCACGTTGCGTGGGTCACGATCAAACCACCCACCACCGGCCCTAGAATCGGCGCGACCAGCCCAGGCCAGGTGATCACCGCAATCATGTTCACCAAGTCTTTTTTGTCGGTATTGCGCAGCACCGCCAGGCGCCCCACCGGCACCATCAGCGCACCGCCCACGCCTTGCAGCACGCGGGCGATCACGAACATCTCAAGGCTCTGGCTCAACCCGCAAAGCAGCGAAGCCAGGGTGAAGATGATGATCGCAGCGGCGAACACCCGACGTGCGCCAAAACGGTCGGCGATCCAACTGGACAACGGGATGAAGATCGCCACGGCAAGAATGTACGCGGTGATGCCGATATTCATGTCGACCGCCGTGACCCCGAACGCCGACGCCATGGTGGGCAAGGCGGTGGCGATGACGGTGGCATCGAGGTTCTCCATGAAAAAGGTCACGGCGACCACCAGGGCGATCAAACGGGTCTGCACGCTTGAAACAGGTGTAACGGATGAAGTCACCGGCGTTGGCCTTTTTCAGTGAAGGTCGATCGCACTCGACAATACCGGGTCAGCCCTGGGCCCGCACGCTCGAATTACCGCGTCTGCGTCACCTTCTTCAAATACCGCGGCTGATCCGGATTGCGCCCGCGCGCCACAGCCAGCTGCGCTGCGCTCAGATAGAACCCTTGAATCATCGTGAAGGGCTCCAGTAGCGCATGTGCGGTCGGCACGCTGGGCAACAGGCCTTCGCAAACCGTACCGCGCGGAGCCACCACCAGCACGCGGGCACCGCGGGCGCGCATTTCCGCGGCAAAAGCCAGAGTGCCCGGTTGCTCCGGGCCGCTGGGCGCGAAGACCAGCACCGGGTAGCCCTCTTCGATGATCTCCATCGGGCCATGGCGCACTTCCGCGCTGGAAAAAGCTTCAGCCTGGATGCCGGAAGTTTCCTTGAGTTTCAGCGCGGCCTCCTGGGCTATCGGCAACGCCGCGCCGCGACCGATCACAATCATTTTGTCGGCGTTTGTGAGCATGCCAAGCAGTGGCGACCAGTCCTCGGCAGCAGCGTTATGCAGGTGGCCCGGCAAGTGTTGCAGAGCCTCGCTCAGTCCGGTGTCGATGGCCAGCGCATCTGCCAGGCTGGCGACCGCCTGGGCGCCGGCCATTAACATCGCCACGTAGCTTTTGGTGGCGGCCACACTCTGTTCCAGGCCGGCAGGCAGCAGGATTTCATGCTCGCTCATGGCTGCCAGCGGTGAGCCGGCGGTGTTGACCAGCGCCACCGAATGCGCGCCGCGCTGATGCAGGTAATGCACGCTGTCAATCAGGTCGGGGCTTTTGCCGGACTGGGAAAATGCCGCGACCCAGCTGTTCTTCAAACGCAGCGGCGGTTGTTGCAAGCTGACCAGTGACAGGGGAATCGACACGCTGGGGATGCCGACCTGACTCATCAGTGCATAGCTGAAATACGCGGCGGCATGGTCGGAGCTGCCGCGCGCGACGGTGATCATCAACTCGGGCAGCGTTTGCGCCCATTGCCGGGTCAGCGCATGGATCGCGCTGTCATCCTCGAGCATGCGTTGCACGATCGCCGGGATGGACAAGGTCTCACTCAACATCAATGACATGATTAAACTCCTGGCGCGTCGAGGGTCTTGCCGGCCGCGATCAGTTGCTGCGCAAGGGCGTTCAGCCCGGCCGCGTCCATCGCCATGCTCAAGGCGCCCCACAGGGGCGCATCGTGGGTGAAGTGCGCAGCGGCGAGGGTGGGTGGGAAGGGCACCGCGCGCTGGATCAGCGTTTCGATCAACGGCGCCAACAGCGCCGCCTGGCGGTAGAGGCCGCCGCCAATCACGATACGCTCGACGTCCAGCGCCACGGCGAGGTTGGCGATGTGCACCGTACAAGCGGCGATGCGCAGCGCCAAGGCCTTGCGCACGGCGGGGTCAGCGCTGGTAAACAGGTCCTGGGCGTGATGCCCGTGTCCCAGCATTTCACCCGCCAGCTGGCTGAGGGCATTGCCGGAGAACAGCTCCTCCAGCGGTGCGTTGCCGCTCTGATAGGTCGCCCATTGATCAGGGTGCTCCGGGTTCAGAAACGGCGACAACAGGTAGCCGATTTCCATGGCTGCGCCGTTATGCCCACGGATCAACCTGCCATTGGCGATGGCTGCAGCGGAAAGCCCGGTACCGAGGTTCAGGTAGATCGCGTTATCAATACCCGCCAGCGACCCCCAGCGCACTTCGGCCAGGGCGCCGGCCTTGACGTCGTTATCGAGGCTCACGGGGACGTTGCCGAATGCTTGGGCAATCGACGAGTGCAGGTCGAGCCCTTCGAACCCCGGTGTGTTGGGCGCCATCAGCAACGTCGGGCCGCGCACCACACCGGGGAATACCGCCGCCACGCTCAACACCGGGGCGTTGCCCCATTCGGTCACACAATCGCGCGCGGCCGCGAGGATGCGATGCAGGGCGGGCGTGCCGGACAAACCGTCGGCATGGGTGGCGAGAATCCGCGTGTTCATGCGCTGGCGGGCGGTGTCGTAGCAGGCGACCTGAGTCTTGGTGCCGCCCACGTCAATCGCCAGCAGCAAGCCTTGCCGGGGCGCCGTAGCGCCCGTTGATCTGACTGATTCATGCATTGCGTTAATCACTTGTTAAAGGGCCATAGTCGCTGAACACGCGCCCAGAACAGATAAGCCACGCTGCCGGCCAGCACCCAGACCAGCGACCATTGGATGGGGTAGGCGCCGGGCGCGTTGTGGTTGGACGCCATGTAGATATACACCCAGCCCAGCAGCGCGATGAGCGCAGGCACCGGGTAGAGCCACATTTTGTAAGGCCGGGCCAGGTGCGGTTTGGTTTTGCGCAGCACCAGCAACGAGACGATCTGCGCCACTGACTGCACCAGGATCATCACCGTGGTCAGCAGTTGAATCAGGGTATTCAAATCGGTCAGTCGCCCGATCATGAAGCCCACGGAAGTCAGCGCGCCCATGCTCAAGATGCCCCAGGTAGGGAACTCATGCTTGGGATGGGTCTTGCTGAAGGCGTTGAAGAACACGTTGTCCTTGGCGGCTTCGAAGGGCACGCGGGAGCCGCCGAGCAAGCCGGCAAATACCGAGGCGACTGCGGTGATCAGTATCAGCACGGTGACGATCCCGGCGGCCGTACTGCCCCAGGTTTCGCTGAGTACCACCGAGGCTACCGACTTGTAGGCGGCGGATTCGGGGTCGAGCATGCGGTGCCAGTCGACCACGCCCAATACGCCGACTTGCATCACCAGGTAGATGACCAGGATGCCGACGATCGACAGAATGATCGACTTGGGAATCACCCGGCCCGGTTGTTCGACTTCACCGGCCAGGTACGCCGAGGTGTTGTAACCCAGGTAGTCATAGATGCCGATGGTCAACCCGCCGGCCATGCCAAACCAGAAACCGCTGTCGGCCAGGTTGAACGCGCCTTCGGGGAAGGTGAACGCCAGGTCGGCGTGGAAATTGGACAGTGCGGCGGCAATCAGCGCGCCGATGCTGATCAGCATGATCACCCACAACACGATGCTCAACTTGGCAATGGACTCGATCTTGCGCCACAGCATCACGATGATCAGCCAGATCACCACCAGGCCGATCAGGTTGCCGACGGTCTGGCTCATGTCGGGCCAAAACCAGGTCAGGTATTGCACAAATCCGATGATGCCGGTGGACATGATCAGCGGAATGAACAGCATCGCCGTCCAGACGAACAGAAACGGCAGCAGCTTGCCGGTTCGTTTGCCGAACGCCTCACGCAGATAAACATAAGTGCCGCCGGCACCTGGCAATGACGCACCGAGTTCGGCCCAGACCAGCCCGTCACACAGGGCCAGCAGGGCGCCAAGGATCCAGCCCAGGTAGGCCTGGGGGCCACCCATGATTACGATCATTGCCGGGATGGTGATAAAGGGGCCCACGCCGCACATCTGGCTCATGTTCAGGGTGATGGCGGGGAATAGACCGATTTTGCGTTTGCTGTTGGGTAAATCCGGGTCAACGGGTGTCAGCGTGCTCATGGGGACGACCTCTTGTTCGAGTGACAGGCGCGTGAGGGCAGAGTGCAAAGGGGGCTGCTTGCCATCGAGGGTGCTGTCGACCCGTCATTATTGTTATGGGGCGTAACCGGCATTCGCAGTGGGTGCGAGAGACCGAGGCGCTTAGAAAACCACAGCAAGAGTATTAATTCAACTTGATTTAATTAATCGGCTGCGCGGATTATCCGCCCATGAAAACGCCTCAGAACAAACGCACGCTCACCACTGGCACGAATGCCGAACACGCCCGGTTGCACAACCGTCGGGTGATTCTCGAGGCCATCCGCCAGAACGGCCGGCTGACCCGCGCCGACCTCACGCGGCTCACCTCGCTGACCGCGCAGACCATTTCCAATATCGTCACCGAGTTGCACGAAGAAGGCGTCCTGCTCGCTCATGCGGCCGAGAAGGGTGGGCGAGGCCAACCGCCGGTGCCGTTGTCGCTGAACCCCGACGGTGGTTATTCCATCGGCTTTCATATCGAACAGCACCGCATCATCGGCGTGCTGCTTGATCTGCTTGGGCAGACGGTGGCTCAAGTCACGCTGACCGTCAGCTACCCAACGTTCGAGCAGGCATTACCGTTGGTGCTGGACGCGGTGAAAGGTTTTCGGCAGCAGAGGCCGGCCGGGCGCTTTCTGGGTGTGGGCATTGCCCTGCCGGGCCCTTTCAGTGTCGAAGGCATGACGGCGGTCGGGCCGACGGCGATGTCCGGCTGGGACGAGCCGGATATCGCTGAGCGCTTGCAGGGGGAAACCGGCCTGGCGGTACTGATAGAAAACGATGCCACGGCGGCGACCATGGGTGAGCGCCTGTATGGCATCGCCAGCGAGCTGACGAATTTTGTGCACCTGTTTATCGGCAGCGGTCTTGGTGCCGGTTTGTACCTGGATAACCGCCTGTATTCCGGCCACTGGCACAATGCTGGTGAGATCGGGCACATGACGGTGATTCCGGGTGGCAAGGCGTGTTCCTGCGGTAACCAAGGGTGCCTGGAGCGCTACATCTCCATTGCCGCACTGTTGGAGCACCTGGGCCTGCCGGCCGAGCATGACTTCTGCGCGTGGGACGCCAACGATCAGGCGCTGGACGCAAACGTAGAGGTTTGGCTGGCGGAAGCGGCGCCGGCGTTGCGCCAGGCGATCAACATCCTGGAGTCAGTGCTTGACCCGCAGACCATCCTGATCAGCGGCTTTTTGCCTGAGGCCATCCTTGCCCGCCTGATAACCCGCCTTGAGCCATTGAGCCGTTCCGTCAGTAGCCGTGCCGAACGCCAGTACCCGCGCATTCAAATGGGGGCCGCAGGGCAGGACGCAGTGGCATTGGGGGCGGCAGCCTTGATGATCCTGGCGGAGATCAGCCCGGATTACGAGGCGCTGCTCAAGCCGCAGTAAGGCTGCATACTGGCCGCCGACTCAATTCATACCAGGGAGCACGTTATGGAAGTGGCAATGGAAGTGTCGTTCGACGTAACGGCGCAGGAGCGTGAGGCCATCCTCAAACCGCTGAGGGCTTACAACCTTGGTCACACGGGCAACATGGCGTTCGAAACCGTCGGGATTTTGTTGCGAGACCCCGCCACGCAAGACGTTGTCGGTGGCCTTTATGGAAAAATTTCCTACGGGTGGTTGTTCATTGAGCTGTTGAGCATCCCGGATCAGATGCGTACCCAAGGTACCGGCACGCGTTTGATGCGCGCCGCCGAAGACCTGGCCCGTGAACGGCAATGTGTTGGCATTTGGCTGGACACCTTCAGCTTTCAGGCGCCGGGGTTTTATCGAAAGCTGGGCTTCAGTGAATTTGGCCATATTGCTGATTACCCGGCGGGTCACCAGCGGCATTTTTTCCAGAAACGCCTCGGCTGAATCTTCGTACGGCGCCGACTCACCCGGCGCCAATCACCCACAAAATTTATTGGTTTGCAGCAACAATTTTTCTTGTTGGACACCTCCCGCCCCCAGGCAGCAAAGTTGCCGCCACTGACGCTCGACCTATCGGGTCAACAATAAAAACCGCGCCGGGCTGCATGCCACTTTCATGCTGTGAACCCTTGGTTCACATCCTGCTGTAATGGCGCCGCAGCGCGCATTCAAGGACCTCTCCGTCATGCAAACTGTTGTGAACCTATGGCCGTTGATCGGCGTACTTGTCATCGTGGTTGGCTTCGTCTTGCGCTTCAATCCGCTGTTGGTGGTTACCGCCGCTGCCATCGCCACCGGGCTGGCAGCCCACTTCCCGCTGGAAAAAATCCTCGCCAGCATGGGCGAAGGTTTCCTTCAGACCCGCGCGCTGCAACTGATCCTGTTATTGCCCCTGGCTGTCATTGGCCTGCTGGAGCGCCATGGCCTGCGCTTGCATGCGCAAAACTGGATCGCGCGTTTCGAGCGAGCCACAGTGGGGCGCCTGTTGATCATCTACCTGTTTGTGCGCGAGTCCACCGCCGCCATGGGCCTGACCAGCCTGGGCGGCCATCCGCAAATGGTGCGGCCGCTGCTGGCGCCCATGGCCGAAGGGGCGGCGGAGAAACGCTACGGCAAGCTGCCGGACAGGTTGCGCCACAAAGTGCTGGCCATGTGTGCGGCAACCGATAACGTCGGGCTGTTTTTCGGTGAGGACATCTTTGTCGCCTTTGGTGCGATCGCGCTGATGCACACCTTCCTGTTGGGTTCGGGGATTGATGTGGAGCCACTGCACATTGCCGTGTGGGGCATCCCGACGGCGATTTGCGCCTTTATCATCCATGCCATTCGCCTGCACCGGTTTGATCGCAGGCTTACGCGCGACATGACGCCCGCCGCCACGCCGGTGGAGGCTGCACAATGATCATCTCCATTGAGTACCTGTACTGGCTTGCCGGTGTGCTATTGCTGATAACTGCGGGAATGATCCTGCTGGATCGCACCCATCCCAAACGCTGGTCGACTGCGCTGTTCTGGCTCTTGTTTGCTGTGCCGTTCCTGGTGGGGGAGCGCCTGCCGTCGGTGGTCATTGGTGTTGGCGTGGTGGTGATGGCGCTGATCGCAGGCTTGGGTGGCGTCGGCCGCGGCAAGCCTGCCGAACTGCATGACAAGGCCTCCCGCGCGAGTGCCGGGCGCCTGGGGCATAAACTGTTTATTCCCGCGCTGGCCATTCCCCTGACCACCGTGATTGGCTCGGTGTTGCTCAAACACACCGAGATCGGTGGCGTACCGCTGCTGGACCCGAAAAACACCACCTTTGTATCCTTGGGTATCGGCTGCCTGATCGCCCTCGGCCTGGCTTGCTGGCTGACCCGCGACACACCGGTGCAAGCCTTGCGTGAATCCCGACGCCTGACCGAGGCCCTCGGCTGGGCCATGGTGTTGCCGCAGATGCTTGCAATGCTGGGGCTATTGTTTAATGAAGCCGGGGTGGGCACGGCCGTTGCGCATGTCACCACTACCTACATCAACCTCGATTTCAAGTGGGTGGCGGTGATGGTCTACGTGTTGGGCATGGCGCTGTTCACTGTGATCATGGGTAACGGTTTTGCGGCGTTTCCGGTGATGACCGGCGGTGTCGGCGTACCGGTGTTGGTGGGCGTGTATGGCGGTAATCCGGCGGTGATGGCGGCGATCGGCATGTTCTCCGGTTATTGCGGTACGTTGATGACGCCCATGGCTGCCAACTTCAATATCGTCCCGGCGGCGTTGCTGGAGTTGCCAGACAAAAACGCGGTGATCAAGGCTCAACTGCCGACTGCGTTGATGATGCTGGTGGTCAATATCGTGCTGCTCTACCTGTTGATGTGAGGCCAAAAATGCAAACTGTGTTGCTGACGGGCTTCGAGCCCTTTGACCAGGACCTGATCAACCCGTCCTGGGAGGCCTCGCGCCAGTTGGACGGCGTGCGACTGAGTGAAGACGTGCACATTGTCGCGCGTCGACTGCCCTGTGCGTTTGCCACGGCCGGGGCGTGCCTGACGCGATTGATCGCTGAATTTGACCCGGTGATGGTGATTGCCACAGGCCTCGCCCCCGGTCGTAGCGATTTCTCCATGGAACGGGTGGCGATCAACGTGAACGACGCACGCATCCCTGACAATTTGGGGGCACAACCGGTCGATACCCCAGTGGTGGTCGGAGGGCCGGCCGCCTATTTCACGACCTTGCCGATCAAAGCGATGGTCAAGGCTGTGCGCGAGGCCGGGATCGCGGCGTCGGTTTCACAGACGGCGGGGACCTTTGTGTGTAATCAGGTGTTTTACCAGTTGCAGCATGCCCTAGCCGGCACGGCGATACGCAGTGGCTTTATCCACGTTCCCCCCAGCCTGCCGGAGCAGGTTTCTGGTGCGGCGCAGCCTTCGATGGCGCTGGTGACAATGGTTGAAGGTTTGCGGGTTGCGCTACAGACGGCGTGGGACACGCCGGTGGATATCGTGCAAACCGGTGGGCAGGTCAGCTGACCTGCCCTGTTTGAAATGGCGATCAGCTTCTCTCATGTCAGCCAGCCCTTTTTTCCAGTAAACCCAAGCGTTTTTCCATAGCAGAATTTCCGTTATTACCTGCACCGGCTCTGCCCTGAGTCAGCGTCTCGCGCCGCCTGATTGATGCGTTTGTTCACCAAAGCGTGATACCTGTTTTGAATGATCCGAGAGAGCGCTCCGGGCGAGAGTAGAGGCAGATGGGGACGGCTACGACCTACAAAACTGTGAAAAATCACAGCAGGCTTCTGGCACGCACTGCTCAGTGTTCCCGCCTCGGAAAAATCAGCTCAAAACATGTCAATGCGCCTTCACTGGTGACGCTGTAGCGGCCGTTATGCAGCTGCATGATGGTGGCGACGATCGATAAACCCAGCCCGTTGGACTGGGCCGAGCGCTCCCGCGATTCGTCCACCCGATAAAACCGTTCGAACAGCCTGGGCAGGTGTTCGGCAGGGATGGTTTCTCCCTGATTGATGACGCTCAGCCGGATGCCTTCGGCGTTTGGCGTGGCTTGAATCACCAGCTCCGAACCGGGTGCGCCGTATTTGATGGCATTGGCACACAGATTTGCCAGCGCCCGGCGCAGCAGCATCGGTTCAGCCCAGATCACGCCTTCGCCCTGCGCGAGGATGCTGATATTCACATCGCTCGCCAACCCTTCGAAGTAATCAGCCATGCGTTGCACCTCATCCGCCGCATTGAGCTCCTGGCGCTGGCGCAAGGCGCTGGCCGGATCGGTGCGGGCGAGAAACAGCATGTTGTCGAGCATCCGTGCCAGGCGTTCGAGCTCTTCGACATTGGAGGCCAGCAATTGCTGATAGCTTTCGATGCTGCGGCTCTGCTGGAGCGCGACCTGGGTTTCGCCCAGCAGGTTGTTGATCGGCGTGCGCAGTTCGTGGGCCATGTCGGTGGACACCTGGCCCAGTTGCACAAAGCCCTTGGCCAGTCGCTCGAGCATGGTGTTGAAAGAGTCGATCATCGGCAGAAGTTCTTTCGGTGCACCGTGGCTGTCAAGTCGTTCGGCAAGGTTGCCCACGCCGATGCCTTGGGCGTGTTTGGCCAGGCGCCGCAGCGGCAGCAGGCCTCGGTACACCAGCAGGTAACCGACCAGGGCGAGGATAATTGCCGCGATGCTGGCCAGGATAAATACGCTCAGGCGATAGCTGGCAAGCATGGCGGTGCGTTCGGTCATCAAACGTCCCGTGGTGACTTGCAGGCTTCCCAAGTCTCCGGAATCAATCGAGGCGGCCACGGTGGCGAAGGGTACGCCGTTTACACCAGGTAAGTGGTGCACGTCGGAAAAGCCCAGCTCATGGTCCTTTGGCACGGGCGTTACGTTCGGCATTTCGATGTTGCCCGGGTTGACCAGCAGTAGCGGCTTCTGCCCCGGCGCCGCGATACTCAGCACCGACTCGCTGTTGCCCAGCATGTTCTGGAACAGTTCCGGCTTGGTCTTGATCAGGTCCAGGGTGTTGCTGTCGTTGAGCAGGTTGCGCAACTGGTCGGCGCGATAGATCAGCGCGGCATCGTCACGCTTGATCAGTTCACGCTCAAGCTCGCGGTACAGCGCTACGCCCAGGGTAGCCAGCAGGGCAAAAGCGAGCAGGGCGAAGATCAGCGCCAGGCGCAGGGTCAGCGAGTAGTGGCGGCGGCTGTTCATGGCTGGGTGTCGAAGCGGTAGCCAATGCCCCGCACGCTGTGGATTAACTTGAGCTGGAACGGGTCGTCGATTTTCAGGCGCAGGCGCCTCACGGCGACGTCGACCACATTGGTGTCGCTGTCGAAGTTCATGTCCCAGACGCGCGAGGCGATCATCGAACGTGACAGCACCTGGTCCTGATGGGTCGCGAACAGGTGCAACAGGGCGAACTCTTTATTGGTCAGGGTAATGCGCGTGCCGGCGCGGGTGACACGGCGTTTGAGCACGTCGATTTGCAGGTCGGCGATGTGCAGCTGTTCTTCTTCGCGGCTCGGGCCGCGGCGGGTCAAGGTGCGCAAACGCGCGACCAGTTCGGCGAAAGAGAACGGTTTGATCAAGTAATCGTCGGCACCCAGTTCCAGGCCTTTGATGCGGTCGGCAATGTCATCGCGGGCGGTGAGAAATAGTACCGGCGTGTCGGCCTCCTTGCGCAGGCGGCGCAGCACTTCCCAACCGTCCATTTTCGGCATCATCACATCCAGCACGATCACGTCGAATGACGTTTCCAGCGCCTGGTGCAACCCGTCCACACCGTCACGGGCGAGGCTCACGGAGTAACCCAGTTCCTGCAGCCCATTGAGCAGGTAATTGCCGGCCTTGGGTTCGTCTTCGACTACGAGGATATGCATGGGAAGTGCCCTGGTTCTGTGCGTGGCGCAAGTGTAGCCCGATCAATTGTCACTGGCGCAACCGATGCCCTGTACTTGGTAGTCCAGCACATGTTCGCGACCCTGGTGGTCGAGGTAATCGAGGCGAGCGGGGACGATGCCGCACTGCCCGTAGGTGTCGGTGCTCGACAGCACTTTGTCGACGTCCAGGTGCACGAAGAAGCCGGTCTTGTCGTGGATCACGTTGGGGGCGGAAGGGGCGTCGGCAGCAAATGCAGAACCGGTGGCAAGCAGTGCGGCGAAGCCCAGAATAAACAGTTTCATGGCAGTAGTTCTCTTAAAGGGTCGGCTGCCGGGATTGGCAGTGAGTTCACAGTAACCAGGCGCCCCAAACAGCCAACCAACAGGATCATGACAAGTTCGTAATCAACGGATTCAAGGCTGGCGACCGGACGCTTCGAGGATCAGGTCAGTGATTTCCTTGGCGTGGGACACCAGCGACAAGTGGCTCGAAGGCAGCTCGATGGTGGTGGCGTTCATGCGCTTGGCGAGGAAGCGCTCCAGGTCCGGGTTGATGGTCTGGTCATTGCTCGACACGGCGTACCACGACGGTTTGGTGTGCCAGGCGGCATTCACGGTGCGACCACTGAACAGCGTTTTGGTGATCGGTTGTTGTACGGCGTACAGCTCCAGTGCTTTGGCGCGGGGCACGTCGGCGGCGAAATACTTGAGGAAAGCGTTCTGGTTCAGGGTCAGGTAACCGTCGTGCTCTTCAACGCCGGCACGCACCGGCATGCTCGGGTATTTGGCAGAGAGCGCGACGAAGTCTTCATTGGCGTCCGGCGCGCGGGCTGCCACATACACCAGGGAGCTGACCTTCGGGTTCGCGCCGGCGTCGCTGACCACGGTGCCGGCGTAGGAATGGCCGACCAGTACGGTAGGACCGTCCTGTTGATCGAGTACGCGGTTGGTGGCGGCGACGTCATCGGCCACCGAGGTCAGCGGGTTCTGTACGGCGGTGACATGCAGGCCGGCGGCCTGAAGACGGGTGATCACCTCGGACCAGCTCGAGCCGTCCGCCCAGGAGCCGTGTACCAGGACCACGTTGTTGGCTTTGATCGGTGCGACGGTGCCGGCCATGGCGGTAGCGGTGCCCAGCATCAACAAGCTGGCGGCGATCAGGCAGAGTGTGCTTGCAGGTTTCATCGTGCGGCCCTTCATCAGTGTGCAGGTGTGTCACCCGGTGTGGGTGACTGACGACTCCACTGTATGAAGTGAGGGTGCTGACAAGACTTACAGCTTCATTACAAGCTTGTAATGCAAAGGGGGAGGGCAGTGCTCTGCAGCGTTTACAAGTGTTGACGTGATCCGTAGATTGCATCGGGGTCAGCATTTGTTACCGATAAAAAGGAAATCCCACAGTGTCTATTCAAGGTCCAGCCGCCTTTACCCAGCGTTACCGCGCCTTTTTATTCGACATGGACGGTACCTTGCTCAACTCCATCGCCGCCGCCGAACGGGTGTGGAGTATCTGGGCTGAACGCCACGGCCTGGACGTGGCGGCCTTTCTGAGCACCATTCACGGTGCACGAGCCATTGATACGATTACCCGGCAGGCATTGCCAGGCGTGGACGCTGAAGTTGAAGCGCAGTGGATAACCGAGGCGGAAATCAACGATGTCGAGGGTGTCGTCGCGATTCCGGGCGCGGTCGAGTTTCTGAACAGTTTGCCTGGCGATCAGTGGGCGCTGGTCACGTCTGCACCCAGGGAGTTGGCGATGCGCCGCCTGCAAGCGGCGGGCATTGCGCCGCCGGCAGTGCTGGTGACGGCTGAGGATGTCGCCAGCGGCAAGCCGGATCCAGCTTGTTATGTGCTGGGTGCGCAGCGTCTGGGCGTACCGGTGCAGGACTGCCTGGTGTTCGAGGATGCGACGGTGGGGATTCGCGCCGCGGAGGCGGCGGGGGCTGACGTGGTAGTCGTGACTTCGACGCACTTGCAGCCGATGGCCACGGTACATACGTCGATTGAGGGGTATGAGCAGGTGCGCGTGCATCGTAACGATGATGGTTTGTTGCGTTTATCGATCGCCGTGGCTTGATACGCGAAAGCCAACCGCGTTATGGCCAAGGTTTATCAGCTGTCAGGTCTGTTCGGCCTTACGCTGTTTTCCGGTAGGGCGTGCAGTCGGCTGCTGCGAAGGCCCTGCCGGGACATCACCATTTCCCTGAGGATTTCGTTCGCCAGCCGGGCTATCGCTTCTGCGCCGCGATAGTGCGCGCGGACGATGCCGGTGATTGCAAAGTGGTCAGTTTCAGGGCCGCTGAGAACAGCCGACAATGTGCCGTCAGCGTGCAGTGTGCAGGCGATTGTGTAACTGGGCAGGCGGGCCGCCAGCGCAGTTTCGATTTCGGATTTACTCAGGGTATCCATCTGTTTCAGCCCTTAATACTGACCTTGCAAGCCCAAGCATAGGTCTTGCCGCGACACTGTAAATACCGGTGATCTGATTGCCCGCAAGGAGGCGTCATCGTGCAGTTTTGTGGTGCGTTCGTTGGGCCGCGCGTTGGCATAACTTGCGCAGAATCGCCTTCTGAATAGGCTTGAGGCAGAACGCAAACAGGTAAGCGCAGAGAAACAGCGCCAGATCAGGCCAAGAGCTGCCACTGGAGGCGCTGGTACTTTCAATTTCGTATCTCAGGCCATAACCCACCGTCACGAAGACCAGCCCTATCAGCAGGACGATCCACCAGGACTTGGAAACTAGGGGCTTGGGGGCGGTAGGCCTCATCGACGTGCTCCTGAATGCACTCGGACGGCAGGATAATAGTCAGAAGATTCGGCTGTGGATTACGCAACAAGTTCCAGTCGTCAAGACAGTTTCATCTTGGGGCGAAGCGCGAGGCGCAAAGCGAGCTGTTCACGCAAGAGAGGCGAGCAGGCTTGAAGGGTCTTCGCCAGCCGTTACAGTGAACGAAAGGGCTGGCTACTGAGAGTGCGTCAAGGAGTCTGATTTTTGTCCGGAGCCGTCAGGCCAGCCTGGATGCGCTGGTAAATCTCCTCGCGATGCACGGCAACGTCCTTGGGTGCGTTGATGCCGATTCGTACTTGCTGGCCGCTGACGCCCAGAATGGTGATCGTGATGTCATCACCGATGTTTATGCTTTCACCGACTTTGCGGGTGAGTATAAGCATGGACTTCTCCTTGATTACTTTTAAGGACACATGTTTCAGACAGGGCAGATGTCGGATGTGTGTAGCTTACTGCTAAGCGCTTCCCTGTGACTGCCTCTTTTAGGACGCATAGAGGCGACATTAATTCCCATGGCGGCATCATACAGGTCTGCGATACATCATTCGCATTGTTTAAGCCAACGTTTATGACGGCCAGAATAGACAGTGAATGATAAAGTTGCCTCTTTATCCTCAAAGGAGCAGGGCAGTGCGTAAAGTAGCGATGGCAATTGCGGTGTTGGCATTGGCCGGTTGCGGTGAAGGCAAACCTGTCGAAGCGCCCAAGGCCAAGCCTGCCGTGACTGAAAGCCAGCCAGAAACCGGCGCGATTGCCGCTCAGGAATGGGACGTGCGGGTTGGCCCGCCGGACCATAAGCTCCAGGCAATCACTGACTTGACCGCCTGGTTGCTGGAACATGGGTTTAGCTTTTATATCGTGAAAACAGACGGCAAGGACGATGTCCTGCTGGGGCCGTTCGCCAGCAAGGCCGAAGCCGAAGCCAAGCAAGCGCAGCTGACCGAAAAACTGGCGCGCGCCAAGAAAAATGACACCGAGTCGCAGGTGATTGAACACAAGGTTGCGCAGTAACCAAAAGCGGGCGGGAGCCTCTCCCGCCTTCAACCACAGGCTTTGAGGTTAACCGGGCCGACAAATTCGTTGCCCCGACCCATCACGCAGGCCACGGTCTGGTTGCGCTGGCGTTCCCAGGTTTGTACCGGGTAAGTCTTGTTCCAGGCTTCATACAGTTGGCGGTCCTGTTTCGACAGGCGCAAGCCATATTGTTTGCTCATGTAAAAGTAGGTTCGGGCAATCATTCCGCGAATGGACGGGCGTGGCATGACCTTTTTTGCCTTGAAGTCCACTTGGGTCAAACAGGAACCGTACTGTCCGGTTTGCACCGGCAGCCAACCGAAACTGAAGTTATTGCGGTCACCATTGACCTCCCCGATGCTCGGCACCAGGTTGTGCAAGTCGGCCTCTGCACGCTTGAACACATCATCGCGGCGCGTACAGTTCTTGCGTCCACCGTTCTGCCAGCATTGGCGCTGATGTCCGATCTGCCAGGCTGGAACGATATGCTCCCATTCGATGCGTGCGGCACGGTTGGCATTTTTGCGTGGGATGTACCCGCAGGCTTTCAAATCCACCCGGTTGCCGGTGTATTTACAGCCGCAGTAAAACTCTGTGGATTGTGGGGCATAGAGCTTCCAGGCGACTTTCTTGGCCTCGCTGAAGGTTCGAGGCGCCTGGGCGTTGGCGGTAATGGCAAAAAACAGACAAAACAAAGCAGTAAAGCGAACACTCATTGAATCAATCTTCCTTCGGCACAACCCAGAAAATCTGCACGCCACCGTCGTCCCGATAAGCGAGGGTGACGTTGTCGTTCTCAGCAATTTCTTCCAGCAAGCGCGCCCATTCATCTTCCGGCTCTTCCGGTAAACGGAAGATCAAGGCTGCCTTGGCTTTCTGGGCATTGGTCGAATTGATGATTTTTTGCACGCGAACGGCCAAGCGTGCGTAAGCATCAGGCGGAGTTGGGGCTGCGGAAGAAGACTTTGCCACGGAGCATTCCTTAGTTTGCTGTATGTGCATACAGTATTTAACTATAAGGAATTTCGCAACTGCTTAAAACTCAGGGCATTCGCGGGGAAGTTGTAGCGGGGAAGTCTCAAGGGAAAGTGGAGGCGAGTAAACCCGCCTCCACAGTGTTACCAGATATCAATATTCCCAGAACATCCGTTGCAGCTCTTTGCTGTCCTGGGTCTTGGTCAACGCAACCATCGCCAGGATCCGCGCTTTCTGCGGGTTCAGGTCATGGGCAACCACCCAGTCGTACTTGTCGTCAGGCTGTTCGGCGTTACGCAGCACGAAACCGCCAGCATTCACGTGGGACGAGCGAATGATTTGTACGCCTTGTTTGCGCAGTTCCTGCAGGGCAGGGACGACCTTGGAAGACACCGAACCATTGCCAGTGCCGGCATGGATGATGGCTTTGGCGCCAGCCTGAGCCAGGGCCTTGACGGCGGTGTCGCTCACATTGCCGTAGCCATAAGCGATTTCAACGTCCGGCAGGCTTTTGATGGTCTTGATATCGAATTCAGAATCCAGGGTGTGGCGCTTGGCCGGCAGGCGGAACCAGTAGGATTTGCCTTCAACCACCATGCCCAACGGGCCCCATGGGCTCTTGAACGCTTCGGTCTTGATATTGATCATCTTGCTGACGTCACGACCCGACTGAATCTCGTCGTTCATGGTGACCAGCACGCCCTTGCCGCGTGCATCCTTGCTGCCGGCGACGGCGACGGCGTTGTACAGGTTGAGCATGCCGTCCGCCGACATGGCGGTGCCTGGACGCATCGAGCCGACCACCACGATTGGCTTGTCGGTTTTTTCCACCAGGTTCAGGAAGTAGGCGGTTTCTTCGAGGGTGTCGGTACCGTGCGTAATCACGATGCCGTCGACGTCCTTGCTGTCGGCCAGTTCGGCAACACGGCGACCCAGTTGCAGCAGGTTTTCATTGTTGATGCTTTCGGACGCAATTTGCATCACTTGCTCGCCGCGCACATTGGCAATCTGGCTAAGCTCAGGAACACCAGCGATCAATTGCTCGATGCCCACCTTGGCCGCCTGATAAGTGGCGCTGTTGGCAGCGCTGGCGCCAGCGCCGGCAATAGTGCCGCCGGTGGCAAGAATCACCACATTGGACAGTTTGGTCTTGGTTTCAACTTCCTTTGCCTGAGCGGCAACGGGGAACAGCAGCAGGAGGGCGAGTGCGCCCGGAACAAAAGACTTCAGTGCAGATTTCATTATTTTTCTCTCTGGTTTTTGATGAGTGCGGTCGCAGGTTCATCTAGAACACCCGGGCGGTTCTGAACGCCGCGAGGTGACAGGAAAGAGCAGGATTTGTACCAGGCTGATTGTGTTCGTGTTTATAAATTAAGGCATTGATTTAAAACAGTATTCATAGATATTTAAGATGACGTGAAAGCTCGTTCGTCCGGCTTTCCGAACGGGAAGGCAGTATCGTGTTCGGTTGTCCGAAAGCCATGACGGTTTATCGACGGGTTGCGTATGACATGAGTGTCACAGGCTGTCGTTTTAGAGAACGGTCGGGCGAGGGCGATGTTTAATCGCATCCATCCAATAGCGTAATGGCAGGTAGCAGTGGGCTTGGATGAAAGGCGTTTTTCACCCGTTGACAAATCTCGACAAGGTTCTCATAGTTTGGCTAACGCAAACGTTTGCGAGACGGTCTGCCGTGCAAGCGTTGCTCACAATAATCATAAGATCGGAGTGAACCCATGAAGCTGCCATTTGCTGGACGTCTTCTTGCTGTCGCTGTGCTTGCCGCTGCATCCGCTGCGCTACCTCTTTCCTCTGCCTTTGCTGACGACGCCGCCACCAAACCCAAGGTCGGCCTGGTGATGAAATCCCTCGCCAATGAATTCTTCGTCACCATGCAGGATGGCGCCAAGTCCTATCAGAAAGACCATGCTGCCGACTTCGACATGATCACCAACGGTATCAAGAACGAAACCGATACCAGCGCACAGATCGATATCGTCAACCAAATGATTCTCGCCAAAGTCAACGCCATCGTAATCGCCCCGGCTGACTCCAAGGCGTTGGTCACCGTGTTGAAGAAAGCTTCCGATGCGGGCATCAAGGTCGTCAACATCGACAACCGCCTTGATCCGGAGGTATTGAAAAGCAAAAACCTCGATATTCCTTTCGTAGGCCCGGATAACCGTAAAGGCTCCAAGCTGGTTGGTGACTACCTTGCCAAGCAGCTGGCCGCGGGTGACAAGGTCGGCATCATCGAAGGTGTCCCGACCACCACCAACGCGCAACAGCGCACCGCAGGCTACAAGGACGCGATGGACGCTGCCGGCATGAAGATCGTCTCCACTCAGTCGGGCAACTGGGAAATCGACCAGGGTCAGAAAGTCGCCTCCGCCATGTTGAGCGAATACCCGGACCTCAAGGCACTGTTGGCGGGTAACGACAACATGGCCTTGGGCGCTGTCTCTGCCGTACGCGCTGCGGGCAAAGCCGGCAAAGTGCTGGTCGTAGGCTACGACAACATCGAAGCCATCAAACCAATGCTGCAAGATGGCCGTGTGCTCGCGACCGCTGACCAGGCTGCAGCCCAGCAAGCCGTGTTCGGTATCCAGAACGCGCTCAAGCTGGTCAAGGGTGAGAAAGTCGATGCCAAAGACGGCGTGATCGAAACCCCGGTCGAACTCGTCCTCAAGAAGTAATCCTGGCAGCACCCAACAGCGCCCGCTCGTCCTGAGTGGGCGCCTGGAGATTTTCCTATGTCATCTTCCGCCCCGAACGCTGTCCTCTCGGTCAGCGGTATCGGCAAGACCTATGCCCAACCGGTTCTGTCCGACATCACCCTGACGCTCAACCGCGGGGAAGTGCTAGCGCTGACCGGTGAGAACGGCGCGGGTAAAAGTACCCTGTCGAAAATTATCGGCGGGCTGGTCACGCCGACCACCGGGCACATGCAGTTCAATGGTCAGGACTACCGTCCCGGCAGCCGCACCCAGGCTGAAGAGCTGGGCGTGCGCATGGTCATGCAGGAGCTCAACCTGCTGCCCACACTGACCGTGGCCGAAAACCTGTTCTTGGATAACCTCCCCAGCAAGTGTGGATGGATCAGCCGCAAACAGCTGCGCAAAGCCGCGATCGAAGCCATGGCTCAGGTCGGCCTGGATGCGATCGACCCGGATACCCTGGTTGGCACCTTGGGCATTGGCCATCAACAGATGGTCGAAATCGCCCGCAACCTGATCGGCGACTGCCACGTACTGATCCTCGATGAACCCACGGCGATGCTGACCGCGCGTGAAGTCGAAATGCTCTTTGAACAAATCACCCGCCTGCAGGCTCGGGGCGTGGCGATCATTTATATTTCACACCGGCTCGAAGAGCTGGCCCGTGTTGCCCAGCGTATTGCGGTATTGCGCGACGGCAAACTGGTCTGCGTCGAGCCGATGGCCAACTACAACAGTGAGCAACTGGTCACCCTGATGGTCGGTCGCGAGCTGGGTGAAAAAATTGACCTGGGCCCGCGCACTATCGGCGGCCCGGCCTTGACCGTGAAAGGGCTGACCCGCTCGGACAAGGTGCGTGATGTGTCTTTTGAAGTGCGCGCCGGTGAGATCTATGGCATCTCCGGCCTGATCGGCGCCGGCCGCACTGAGCTGCTGCGCCTGATCTTCGGCGCGGACCTGGCGGACAGCGGCACCGTCGCTCTGGGATCGCCGGCCAACGTGGTGAGCATTCGCTCCCCGGTAGATGCGGTCGGCCATGGCATTGCCCTGATCACCGAAGACCGCAAGGGTGAAGGCCTGCTGTTGACCCAGTCGATCAGCGCCAACATTGCCTTGGGCAACATGCCGGAAATTTCCGGCGGCGGCGTGGTGAACAGCCGCGATGAAACCGCCTTGGCCAGGCGCCAGATCGACGCCATGCGCATCCGCAGCTCCAGTCCGGCGCAGTTGGTGTCCGAGCTGTCGGGCGGTAACCAGCAGAAAGTCGTGATCGGCCGTTGGCTGGAGCGCGATTGCGCGGTGATGCTGTTCGATGAGCCGACCCGAGGCATCGACGTCGGTGCCAAGTTCGACATTTATGCCTTGCTCGGCGAATTGACGCGCCAGGGCAAAGCGCTGGTGGTGGTGTCCAGCGACCTGCGGGAGCTGATGCTGATCTGTGACCGCATCGGTGTGTTGTCCGCCGGGCGCCTGATCGAAACCTTCGAGCGCGACAGCTGGACCCAGGACGAATTGCTCGCCGCCGCCTTTGCCGGCTATCAAAAACGTGACGCGCTGCTCAACGACGCAGTGCTTAGGGATACCCCATGAAAACCACACATTCCCCGGGTAAAACCGGCGGCAACTTCTACGGCCTGGGCACTTACCTGGGCCTGGCCGGTGCCTTGCTGGCGATGATTGCGCTGTTCTCAGTGTTGAGCGATCACTTCCTGTCCTACGACACCTTCAGCACCCTGGCCAACCAGATACCGGACTTGATGGTACTGGCGGTGGGCATGACCTTCATCCTGATTATCGGTGGCATCGACCTGTCGGTTGGCTCGGTGCTGGCATTGGCCGCGTCGGCGGTCAGCGTGGCGATTCTCGGCTGGGGCTGGAGCGTGCTGCCGGCAGCGTTGCTGGGCATGGGCTGTGCGGCAGTGGCTGGCACCATCACCGGCTCGATCACCGTGGCCTGGCGAATCCCATCGTTTATTGTGTCCCTCGGCGTGCTGGAGATGGCGCGTGGCGTGGCGTACCAAATGACCGGCTCGCGTACCGCCTATATCGGTGATTCGTTTGCCTGGCTGTCGAACCCGGTTGCCTTCGGGATTTCGCCGTCGTTCATCATTGCCTTGCTGGTGATCATTGCCGCTCAGTTGGTGTTGACGCGCACGGTATTTGGTCGCTACCTGATCGGCATCGGCACCAACGAAGAGGCCGTGCGCCTGGCCGGGATCAATCCCAAGCCCTACAAAATCCTGGTGTTCAGCCTGATGGGGCTGTTGGCCGGTGTGGCGGCACTGTTCCAGATTTCGCGCCTGGAAGCGGCAGACCCGAATGCCGGCTCCGGCCTGGAGCTGCAGGTGATCGCCGCTGTGGTGATCGGCGGCACCAGCTTGATGGGCGGACGCGGTTCGGTTATCAGCACCTTTTTCGGTGTGTTGATCATTTCGGTACTGGCCGCTGGCCTTGCGCAGATCGGCGCTACGGAGCCCACCAAACGCATCATCACCGGTGCGGTGATCGTGATTGCTGTGGTCCTCGACACTTACCGCAGCCAGCGCGCCAGTCGGCGAGGCTGAGCCATGGCAACGATCAAGGATGTGGCAGCGCTTGCGGGTATTTCCTACACCACTGTGTCACACGTAGTGAACAAGACGCGGCCGGTGAGTGAGCCTGTGCGGATCAAGGTCGAAGCGGCGATCAAGCAGCTCGACTATGTGCCCAGTGCGGTCGCGCGATCGCTTAAGGCCAAGACCACCGCCACCATCGGCCTGTTGGTGCCGAACAGCCTCAACCCGTATTTTGCCGAGTTAGCCCGCGGGATCGAGGATTACTGCGAGCGTAATGGTTATTGCGTGATCCTCTGTAACTCCGACGACAACGCTGAAAAACAGCGCAGCTACTTGCGCGTGTTGCTCGAAAAGCGCGTCGACGGCTTGATCGTGACCTCGGTGGGAGGCGACGACAGTGGCCTCGCCGCTGGCTTGAGCGCGGTGCGCACGCCTATGGTGATCGTCGACCGTGCGCTGGATGGTATCGATGTCGATCTGGTGCGCATCGACCACGAGGAGGGCGCCTACCTGGCGACCCGGCACTTGCTTGAACTCGGTCATCGCGACATCGCCTGCATTGGCGGCCCCGGCCACACCCGCGTGGCGCAAATGCGTCTGGCGGGGTATCACCGGGCGCTGCGTGAGGCGGGTGTGCAAGTGGCGGTCAATCGCACTCAAGAGAGCGACTTCACCAGCACCGGCGGGTATGCCGCAGCCGTGCAGTTGCTGGCGGACAATCCACCGAGCGCGATCTTCGCCAGTAACGATATGATCGGTTTTGGCGTGTTGCGTGCTGCGGCAGAGCGCAATATTCGCGTGCCCGGCGATTTGTCGGTGATTGGTTTCGATGACATTCAAATGGGCCGTTACGTTTACCCGGCGCTGACCACGGTCGGGCAGTCGATCGTGCAGCTGGGCGAAACGGCGGCCGAGCTTTTGCTGCTAAAAATTGCAACCCCCCAACTGCCGATCGATCAACGTATCGTGACGCCGAGTATTGTTTTGCGTGAGTCAACGGCGCCGGTCGCCGGTGTGTTCGCCCAATACCGCTGAACCGAATTGATGAGTACTGATGTATGCCAGCAAAAGTAGTGGTAATAGGCAGCTTGAACATGGACTTGGTCACCCGCGCCAGTCGGTTGCCGCGTGCCGGTGAAACCCTGATCGGCCAAACGTTCTCTACCGTCCCCGGCGGCAAGGGCGCCAACCAGGCGGTGGCTGCTGCGCGTCTGGGCGCTGATGTGGCGATGATTGGCTGTGTCGGCACGGATGCCTACGGCGCTCAATTGCGTGATGCGCTGGTGGTGGAAGGCATTGATTGCCAGGCCGTAAGCACGGTAGACGGTTCCAGCGGCGTGGCCTTGATTGTGGTGGATGACAGTAGTCAGAACGCGATTGTAATCGTGGCCGGCGGCAACGGTGCGCTGACACCAGCCTCGTTACAACAGGCTGACGCAGTGTTGCAGGCCGCCGACATCATCGTCTGCCAGCTGGAATCGCCGATGGACACGGTGGGTCAGGCGCTCAAGCGCGGACGTGAACTGGGCAAGACGGTGATCCTCAATCCGGCACCCGCCAGCGGCCCTTTGCCGGCCGAATGGTACGCCTCGATTGATTACCTGATTCCCAATGAAAGTGAAGCCGCCGCCTTAAGCGGCGTGGTGGTCGACTCTCTTGACAGTGCCAAAGTCGCTGCGACGCAGTTGATCAAGGCAGGCGCGGGCAAGGTCATCATCACCCTCGGTGCCCAGGGCGCATTGTTTGCCAATGGCCACGGCTTTGAGCATCTGGTGGCGCCCAAGGTCAAGGCGGTAGACACCACGGCGGCGGGCGACACCTTTGTCGGTGGGTTTGCCGCCGCGCTCGCCAATGGCAAGAGCGAAGCCGAGGCCATCCGCTTTGGTCAGGTGGCCGCAGCACTGTCTGTGACTCGCGCCGGTGCGCAACCCTCTATTCCCAAGCTGCATGACGTTCAAGGTTTTGTGCCCTCATGAAAAAGACACCGCTGCTCAATATTGCCCTGTCGCGTGTGATTGCGTCTCTCGGTCACGGTGACGTCCTGGTGATCGGCGATGCCGGCTTGCCCGTGCCGCCGGGTGTCGAGCTGATCGACCTGGCGCTGACCCAAGGTATTCCTGACTTCATCAGCACCCTGCGCATTGTGCTCAGCGAGATGCAGGTGGAAAGCCACATGCTGGCCGAAGAAATCCTGCTCAAGCAACCGCCTGCACTCACAGAGCTCAACACGCTGACCGAGCAGGCAGCCCTGGGCGAGCGACGCCTGGTCAGCCACGAAGAGTTCAAGCAACTGAGCCGCAAGGCTCGCGCCGTCGTGCGCACCGGCGAGTGCCAGCCTTATTGCAATATCGCGCTGGTCTCCGGCGTAACCTTCTAGAGTTTTCCTACGACAAGGAGTGTTTCATGCAACGTGGTCTTCCATCCCTGAAAAACCTGTTTCGGAGTGTCCTGCTTTTGTCCGCGCTCACAGCAGCCAGCGCCCACGCGGCGGAAAAAATCGACCTGATCATCGATACCGACCCGGGTGCTGATGATGTAGTGGCCTTGCTGTTTGCAATGGCCTCTCCACAGGAATTGAATATTCGTGCGCTGACCACCGTCGCCGGTAACGTGCGCCTCGACAAAACCTCCCGCAATGCGCGCCTGGCCCGCGAATGGGCAGGGCGCGAGGATATCCCGGTGTACGCAGGGGCGCCAAAACCGATGCTGCGCACACCGATCTACGCCGAGAATATTCACGGTAAAGAGGGTATTTCGGGCGTCACCGTGCACGAGCCGAAAAAAGGCCTGGCCGAAGGCAATGCCGTTGATTACCTGATCAAGACCCTGAGCACCGCCAAGCCCCACAGCATTACCATCGCCATGCTCGGCCCACAGACCAACCTGGCGCTGGCGTTGACCCAGGCTCCGGAAATCACCCAAGGCATCAAGGAAGTGGTGGTGATGGGCGGTGCACATTTCAATGGCGGCAATATCACGCCGGTGGCCGAATTCAACCTGTTTGCCGACCCTATTGCGGCTGAGGTCGTGCTCAAAAGCGGCGTCAAGTTGACTTACCTGCCACTGGACGTAACCCACAAGGTGTTGACCAGTGAGGCACGCCTCAAGCAAATCGCCGATATCAACAACAACGCGAGCAGGGTTGTCGGCGACATTCTGAATGAATACGTCAAAGGCGATATGGAGCACTACGGCATTCCAGGCGGCCCGGTTCACGATGCTACCGTTATTGCCTACCTGCTCAAACCTGAGCTGTTCAGCGGCCGTGAAGTCAATGTGGTGGTGGACAGCCGTGAAGGCCCGACCTTCGGCCAGACCATCGTCGATTGGTACGACGGCCTGAAGCAGCCGAAAAATGCCTTTTGGGTCGAGAACGGCGATGCTCAGGGCTTCTTCGATCTGCTGACCGAGCGTCTGGCGCGTCTGAAGTAATGTGTATGCCGGTCGGCGTTCGCCGGCCGGTTCTTATTCGCGCGCGGGGTTGTGTGCGCCCATGTGATCGGCCGGGTATTTTTCGAATACCTGACCGATGAAGGCCTGTGCAGCCCGAGTGCCGAGTTCCTTGACCAGCAGGTCGATTCCGATGATTGCCAACTCCTCCGGGCTTCCGGGGCTGTAGGAACTTTGTCCTTGGGGCCACTTGGCTTTGATGTCGGCTTGGAGGGTAACAGTGGTCATGGGGGTCTCGCGGAGTTGGAAGTACTGGGCAGTGCGCTAAAACGCGGCTCTTACCGGCGCAGTTAACCATTTTTGGGCAGCGTTTGGCACTGCTACTTAGGCATGAGGCATGTGCTGTGCGACACTGTGCCTCTGTTTAATTGCCGGGGAACGCCAGGTGCAGATCGATTTGAACAACCCCGAGAACCTGACGCTGGAAGCTGTTCGTCAGTTGCTGGCCAGCGCCAGCGATGACGAGCATACCCAGTTGCGTGTGACCAAGGCCGGGATTGCCTACATTTCGTCAGGCGTGGTGGGCGGCACTGATATAGCCGGCTTGCTGTTTCGCCTTGAGACCTGGGCCAAAGGCTCCGGTTATGTCGGTAACGTGGCGGCCAGTGATGAAGTCTGGGTCATGCAGATATTCAACGCGCTCAAGCAGAATTGGCCGAACCCGCCGTTCGACTACATCGACATCTACTGAATACATTCATATCTGGTGACGATTGACCGAGCGAATGCTCGGCCTGAGTCAGGCAGACTTGCCCGCGGGCGATTCACGTCTTGAAACCAATCCCCCGGATCGCTGTCGCACGATCTCTGTCCATTTTTATCATAGGAGGCTTCATGCCTTGGAAGCTCGCATCATTCGGTACTTTGTTGGCAGCATTCGCGTTGGCGGGTTGCAGCACCCCGGGTACCTCTGAGCCAGCCAAAGACGCCGCCGTGGCCGATGCCGGTCATAGCCGCTGTGAGGCTAAGGCCGCCGAGTTCGCGATCGGCCAGAAAGCCTCGCCCCAATTGCTGGAACAGGCGCGTACACGTGCCGGTGCGCAGAACGCACGTATCCTCAAGCCTAATGACATGATCACCCTGGAATACCGTTCCGACCGCCTGAACCTGAACACCGATGACAATCTGGTGATCACGCGAGTCAACTGCGGCTAAGAACTTCGCGGCTTTTGTAGCGCCCATAAAAAACCCCGTCACATGGACGGGGTTTTTTTAGCTCAGCGGAGAATTACTCGCCGCGAACCTGTGCAGCTTGCATACCCTTTTGGCCTTTCTCAGCCACGAAGGAAACGGTTTGGCCTTCTTTCAGGCTTTTGAAACCGTCGCTTTCGATAGCTTTGAAGTGTACGAACAGGTCGTCACCGCCACCTTGAGGAGTGATGAAGCCGAAGCCTTTTTCATCGTTGAACCATTTAACGGTGCCGGTTTGGCGATTAGACATGGTGTATCTCCAAGAAACATATATTTTCAGTAGTGCTGTGCTGCTCAGGCCAACTGGGCACACTTGGCTATCATAGTCGAAATGTTCGACTTGGGAGCCCCCCCAAGGCATTGTTTGCTAATGAATAGCGTTGCATTTACTGCCTGGGCTGGCTGAAAGCCCCGTTCTACGGGGCTTTGGTGCGAAATATCAGCTGTTAAAAAAAGCCGTAAAAGCTGCGTAATTTGTGCGAAATGGCAATTTTCGGGCTGTTTTTTCAGCGCGACGGCCGTCTGATCAGTGATCGTTCTGATTATTTCTTCACGACTTTGCAGGACGAAATAGCCGCGACAGCTTTGTTCTTAAGCGCCGGATCTGCGTTCTGGTTGGTCATGAGCTCCTTGATCTCAGCCGTGCTCAATTCGGCGTTGATCTTGTCAGCGCCACATTCGCAATGGTCTTTGGCAGTTTTGGCGTCCACGCTTTGCTGGGCTGCCGAACTGCAATCTTTGATGAAGTTGTCGCGAGCGCCGGTTGGCCAGTTCGATGGGGCGGCTGCCTGGGCGCCAAGCGACAGGAAGGCCAGGGAAGCAGCGAGAGCGAGGGTCGAGGTGAAACGCATCATGTGGATGCTCCTTTGGGTCGAGGACGAACAGCGATTCTCGGTGTGTTTGAGGCATGGCGTACAGCTCAAGTTCACTTTTGCACCTATAAAGCCTGGAATTTGTCTTTTCAGAAAGTCGGCGCCAGCGCTATGACCGTTCATCTGTGCTAGCATCCTCGGCCTGGCTATTTACAGGCGTGCCAAATTGCCGCCTTGCCATGTTCTTTTTAGCTCACTCCAGTCACTCTGGTTCGATTATCGGTTGGCCGAAAGGCTCCTGCCGCTGTAAGGCAGGCGTTCATCATTGAACGGCCTGGTGTTGGATCTTGTACTGGCTCATCCCAACCCACGTGACCTTTGGTAGGGGTCACCACTAGGAGAGGAGGCGCCATGCCAACTATTACTCTTCCCGACGGCAGTCAACGTTCATTCGATCATTCGGTATCTGTAGCCGAAGTCGCCGCGTCCATCGGTGCAGGCCTGGCCAAGGCCACCGTAGCCGGCAAAGTCGACGGCAAGCTGGTTGACGCCAGCGACCTGATCACCAGCGACGCCAGCCTGCAAATCATCACGCCCAAGGATCAAGAGGGGCTGGAGATCATTCGCCACTCTTGCGCGCACCTGATTGGCCATGCGGTCAAACAGCTGTACCCCACCGCAAAAATGGTGATCGGTCCGGTCATCGATGAAGGCTTCTATTACGATATCGCCTACGAGCGTCCCTTCACGCCGGACGACCTGGCCGCTATCGAGACGCGCATGCATGCGCTGATCGAAAAAGACTACGACGTAATCAAGAAGGTCACGCCGCGCGCCGAAGTGATCGATGTGTTCACCGCGCGTGGTGAAGACTACAAGCTGCGTCTGGTGGAAGACATGCCGGACGAGCAGGCGATGGGCCTGTACTACCACGAAGAATACGTCGACATGTGCCGTGGCCCGCACGTGCCGAATACGCGCTTCCTCAAGTCGTTCAAGCTGACCAAGCTGTCCGGCGCCTACTGGCGCGGCGACGCGAAGAACGAGCAACTGCAGCGCATCTACGGCACTGCCTGGGCTGACAAAAAGCAGCTGGCGGCCTACATCCAGCGCATTGAAGAAGCCGAAAAACGTGACCATCGCAAGATCGGCAAGCGCCTGAACCTGTTCCACCTCCAGGAAGAAGCGCCTGGGATGGTGTTCTGGCACCCGAACGGCTGGACCCTGTATCAAGTGCTTGAGCAGTACATGCGCAAGGTTCAGCGCGAAAACGGCTACCTGGAGATCAAGACTCCGCAGGTCGTTGACCGCAGCCTGTGGGAAAAGTCCGGGCACTGGGCCAACTACGCCGACAACATGTTCACCACTCAGTCGGAAAACCGCGACTACGCCATCAAGCCGATGAACTGCCCATGCCACGTGCAGGTGTTCAACCAGGGCTTGAAGAGCTACCGCGAGTTGCCGATGCGTCTGGCCGAGTTTGGTGCCTGCCACCGTAACGAGCCGTCGGGTGCACTGCACGGCATTATGCGCGTGCGCGGTTTCACTCAGGACGACGCCCACATCTTCTGCACCGAAGAGCAGATGCAGGCTGAATCCGCCGCGTTCATCAAGCTGACCATGGACGTTTATCGCGATTTCGGCTTCACCGAAGTCGAAATGAAGTTGTCCACTCGTCCGGAAAAACGCGTCGGCTCCGACGAGCTGTGGGATCGCGCCGAAGCTGCACTGGCCGCCGCCCTAGACAGCGCGGGCCTTGCGTACGATCTGCAGCCGGGTGAGGGCGCCTTCTACGGTCCGAAAATCGAGTTCTCGCTGAAAGATTGTCTTGGTCGTGTCTGGCAATGTGGTACTTTGCAGCTCGATTTTAACCTGCCGATCCGTTTGGGAGCCGAATACGTCTCCGAAGACAACAGCCGCAAACACCCGGTTATGTTGCACCGAGCGATCCTTGGCTCGTTCGAACGGTTTGTCGGAATCCTGATCGAGCACTACGAGGGTGCGTTCCCTGCGTGGCTGGCTCCGACTCAGGCGGTGATCATGAATATCACTGATAAACAGGCAGATTTTGCAGCTGAAGTTGAAAAAACTCTCAACGAAAGCGGATTTCGTGCCAAGTCCGACTTGAGAAATGAAAAGATCGGCTTTAAAATCCGCGAGCATACTTTGCTCAAGGTTCCCTATCTTTTGGTTATCGGAGATCGGGAAGTCGAGATGCAGACTGTCGCTGTGCGTACTCGTGAAGGTGCTGACCTGGGCTCGATGCCCGTCGCCCAGTTCGCTGAGTTCCTCGCGCAAGCGGTTTCCCGGCGTGGTCGCCCAGATTCGGAGTAATTATTATTAAGCGTGAAATGAGACAAGATAAACGAGCTGCACCGAAAGCCCCGATCAACGAGAATATCTCGGCACGCGAGGTTCGGTTAATTGGCGCTGACGGCGAGCAGATTGGCATCGTCTCGATTGATGAAGCGCTTCGTATTGCTGAAGAGTCCAAATTGGACCTGGTGGAAATCTCCGCCGATGCAATCCCACCCGTTTGCCGGGTGATGGACTACGGCAAGTCGATCTTCGAGAAGAAGAAGCAGGTTGCCGCAGCGAAGAAGAACCAGAAGCAGATTCAAGTAAAAGAAATCAAGTTTCGTCCAGGGACGGAGGAAGGGGATTACCAGGTAAAACTGCGCAACCTGGTACGTTTCCTGAGTGATGGGGACAGGGCCAAGGTATCCTTGCGATTCCGCGGCCGTGAGATGGCCCACCAGGAGCTGGGGATGGAACTCCTCAAGCGGGTTGAAGCTGACCTGCTGGAGTACGGTTCCGTCGAGCAGCATCCTAAGATGGAAGGACGCCAGCTGATTATGGTCATCGCCCCGAAAAAGAAGAAGTAATCAACAGGGCACGGCAGGCCTTCTGATTATGTTTATCAACTGAATGCGGAGTATCCGAACATGCCAAAGATGAAGACTAAAAGTGGTGCTGCTAAGCGGTTTCTGAAAACTGCTAACGGTATCAAGCACAAGCACGCTTTCAAGAGCCACATCCTGACCAAAATGTCGACCAAGCGTAAGCGTCAACTGCGCGGTAGCAGCTTGCTGCATCCGTCTGACGTGGCAAAAGTCGAGCGCATGCTGCGCCTTCGTTAATTTTTGGATCAAGACTAGAGGAAGTAACTCATGGCTCGTGTAAAGCGTGGCGTCATTGCCCGTAAACGTCACAAAAAAATTCTGAAACTCGCTAAAGGCTACTACGGCGCACGCTCGCGCGTATTCCGTGTTGCCAAGCAAGCGGTAATCAAGGCAGGCCAATACGCCTACCGTGACCGTCGTCAGAAAAAACGTCAGTTCCGCGCTCTGTGGATCGCTCGTATCAATGCTGGTGCTCGTGTTAACGGTCTGTCCTACAGCCGTTTCATCGCTGGCCTGAAAAAAGCGTCCATCGAAATCGACCGTAAGGTTCTGGCTGAACTGGCCGTGAACGATAAAGCGGTGTTTGCTGCGATTGTCGAGAAAGCTAAAGCCACCTTGGCTTAAGTACCCCCGACAGTCACCTTGGGCTACTCCTGTAGCCCACGGTGGTAAACGTCATAAATAGGGGAAGAGCCTTCAAGCTCTTCCCCTATTTTGTATCTGGAGTCTGTACATGGAAAACCTGGACGCGCTCGTCGCTCAAGCCCTTGAGGCTGTGCAAAGCGCTGAAGATGTAAATGCCCTGGAGCAAATCCGGGTTCACTACCTTGGCAAGAAAGGTGAATTGACTCAGGTGATGAAGACCCTGGGGAATTTGCCGGCTGAAGAGCGTCCGCAAGTCGGTGCGCTGATCAACGTTGCCAAGGAGCGTGTCACAGAGGTTCTCAATGCGCGCAAGGCGTCGCTCGAGGAGGCCGATCTTGCGGCCAAACTCGCCGCCGAGTCCATTGACGTGACCCTGCCTGGCCGTGGTCAGGCCTCGGGCGGTCTGCACCCGATCACCCGAACTCTGGAACGTATCGAGCAGTTCTTTACCCACATCGGCTACGGCATTGCCGAAGGCCCTGAGGTCGAAGACGACTATCACAACTTCGAGGCGCTCAACATCCCAGGCCATCACCCGGCCCGGTCGATGCACGACACCTTCTATTTCAACGCAAACATGCTGTTGCGCACCCATACCTCGCCGGTACAGGTCCGCACCATGGAAGCGAACAAGCCGCCGATCCGCATCGTCTGCCCAGGCCGTGTGTACCGTAGCGACTCGGATATCACCCACTCGCCGATGTTCCACCAGGTCGAAGGCCTGCTGGTTGATCGCGACATCAATTTTGCCGACCTCAAAGGCACCATCGAAGAATTCCTGCGGGTGTTCTTCGAGAAAGAGCTGGCGGTGCGTTTCCGTCCTTCGTTCTTCCCGTTCACCGAGCCGTCCGCTGAAGTCGACATGGAATGCGTGATGTGCAGCGGCAAAGGCTGCCGCGTCTGCAAGCAGACCGGCTGGCTGGAAGTGATGGGCTGCGGCATGGTTCACCCTAACGTGCTGCGCATGTCCGGGATCGACCCGGAAGAGTTCTCGGGCTTTGCCTTCGGCATGGGCGTTGAGCGTCTGGCCATGCTGCGTTACGGCGTGAACGACTTGCGTCTGTTCTTCGACAACGACTTGCGGTTCCTCGCGCAATTTCGCTAGTCGTAACGAATCTTTAGGAGAGCAGGATGAAATTCAGTGAACAATGGCTGCGTGGCTGGGTAAGCCCGCAGGTAGATCGCGACGAGCTGGTTGCTCGTCTGTCGATGGCCGGTCTTGAGGTCGACAGCGTCACGCCGGCCGCCGGTGTTTTCAGCGGCGTGGTCGTAGGCGAGGTGCTGAGCACCGAGCAGCACCCTGATGCTGATAAATTGCGCGTGTGTCAAGTCAGCAATGGCACCGAAACCTTCCAGGTCGTATGCGGAGCGCCAAACGTGCGCCCGGGCCTGAAGATTCCGTTTGCCATGATCGGCGCCGAACTGCCAGGCGACTTCAAGATCAAGAAAGCCAAGCTGCGTGGCGTTGAATCCAACGGCATGCTGTGCTCCCAGGCTGAACTGCAAGTGGGCGAAGGCAACGACGGCCTGATGGAACTGCCGGCCGACGCGCCAGTGGGCCAGGACATCCGCGTTTACCTGGAGCTCGAAGACGCCAGCATCGAGGTCGACCTGACCCCGAACCGCGGCGATTGCCTGTCCCTGGCCGGTTTGGCACGTGAAGTGGGTGCGTTGTATAACGCTCCGGTTACTCGTCCGGTAGTTGCCGCCGTGCCGGCTGTGCATGATGAAGTGCGCCCGATCGAGGTCCTGGCTCCCAACGCTTGCCCGCGTTACCTGGGCCGTGTCATCCGCAACGTCGACCTGTCCAAGCCAACCCCGCTGTGGATGGTTGAGCGCTTGCGCCGCGCCGACGTACGCAGTATTGACGCTGCCGTCGACATCACCAACTACGTGATGTTGGAGCTGGGCCAACCGCTGCACGCGTTCGATCTCGCCGAAATCAATGGCGGCATCCGCGTACGCATGGCCGAAGAAGGCGAGAAGCTCGTCTTGCTCGACGGCCAGGAAGTCAGCCTGCGCGCCGATACCCTGGTCATCGCCGACCATTCCCGGGCCCTGGCGATTGCCGGCGTGATGGGTGGCGAGCACAGCGGTGTGTCCGCGACCACTCGCGATATTTTCCTCGAAAGCGCGTTCTTTGATCAGATCGCCATCGCTGGCAAGGCCCGTTCCTACGGCTTGCACACCGATGCCTCGCACCGCTATGAGCGTGGCGTGGACTGGAAGCTGGCCCGTGAAGCCATGGAGCGCGCCACTGGCCTGCTGCTGGAAATCACCGGCGGCGAAGCTGGCCCGATCACCGAAACCGTGAACGAGCAGCACCTGCCGTCCGTTGCTCCGATCACCCTGCGCGCCAAGAGCGTTGAGCAAATGCTCGGCCTGGTGATTGAGCCGGCTCAAATCGAGCAGCTGCTGTCGGCTCTCGGCCTGAGCATTACCGCGGGCGGGGAAGGGCAGTGGCACGTTGAAGTGCCAAGCCATCGCTTCGATATCAGCCTGGAAGTTGACCTGATCGAAGAACTGGCCCGGCTGTATGGCTACAACCGCCTGCCGGTTCGCTACCCGCAAGCACGCCTGGCGCCGCAGCCTAAAGCTGAGGCCCGTGCGCACTTGCCGGAGTTGCGTCGCCTGCTGGTCGCCCGTGGCTACCAGGAGGCGGTGACCTACAGCTTCATCGATCCTAAACAGTTCGAGTTGTTCAACCCTGGCGTCGAGCCACTGCTGTTGGCCAACCCGATCTCGAACGACATGGCGGCCATGCGTTCGTCGTTGTGGCCGGGCTTGGTAAAGGCACTGTCCCACAACCTGAACCGTCAGCAAGACCGCGTGCGCATGTTCGAAAGCGGCCTGCGTTTTGTCGGCCAACTCGACGGCCTGAAACAAGAGCCGATGCTGGCTGGCGTGGTGTGCGGCAGCCGCCTGCCTGAGGGCTGGGCCCAAGGCCGCGACGCCGTGGACTTCTTCGACGTCAAGGCTGACGTGGAAGCAGTATTGGGCTTTGCTGGCGCGCTCGACGATTTCACGTTCGTGCCGGGCAGCCACCCAGCGTTGCATCCGGGCCAGACTGCGCGTATCGAACGCGAAGGGCGCCTGGTGGGCTACGTAGGTGCCATCCACCCGGAGTTGTCGAAAACCCTCGGTCTGGACCGTCCGGTATTCGTTTTTGAGCTAGTCTTGGCGGAAGTCGCGTCGGGCAAGATGCCTAAATTCAGCGAGTTGTCGCGCTTCCCTGAAGTGCGTCGTGACCTGGCCCTGATCGCCGATCGCGAAGTCGCCGCCACTGCCGTTCTGGATGTAATCCGTGAAAATGCAGGGGAATGGCTGACAGACCTCAGGCTATTTGACGTCTATCAGGGTAAAGGCATTGATCCGCATAGAAAAAGCCTTGCAGTTGGCTTGACCTGGCAGCATCCATCGCGCACTCTTAATGACGATGAGGTGAATACCACGACACAAAATATCCTCACCTCGCTCGAACAAAGGTTGAACGCCACGTTAAGGAAGTGACGTATGGGGGCTTTGACGAAAGCTGAGATGGCGGAACGTCTGTACGAAGAGCTGGGTCTGAACAAACGCGAAGCCAAGGAATTGGTCGAGCTGTTTTTTGAAGAAATCAGGCACGCTCTGGAAGACAACGAACAGGTCAAATTGTCCGGTTTCGGCAATTTTGACCTGCGGGACAAACGCCAGCGGCCTGGCCGCAATCCAAAAACGGGAGAAGAAATCCCGATCACGGCTCGCCGTGTGGTCACCTTTCGTCCAGGGCAGAAGTTGAAGGCCCGAGTTGAGGCTTATGCTGGAACCAAGTCATAACGACGAGCTACCCGTCATCCCAGGCAAACGCTACTTCACCATTGGTGAAGTCAGCGAGCTTTGTGCGGTCAAGCCGCACGTGCTGCGCTATTGGGAGCAGGAGTTTCCTCAACTCAACCCCGTCAAACGCACCGGGAACCGTCGGTATTATCAGCGCCAGGATGTGCTGATGATCCGACAGATCCGTGCGTTGCTGTACGACCAGGGGTTCACCATCAGTGGCGCGCGTCAGCGCATGTCCGGTGATGAAGCCAAAGACGACACCACCCAATACAAGCAACTGATCCGCCAGATGATCTCCGAACTCGAAGATGTGCTGGTGGTTTTGAAGAAATAACGTCGGCTTTTAAAATACTTCCACATTTCAAAAGCTTGCGGTATATTCCGGATCGCTTCGTAACGAAGCGAACCCAGTAACACGCCTAGTCGGGGCGTAGCGCAGTCCGGTAGCGCACTAGCATGGGGTGCTAGGGGTCGAGTGTTCGAATCACTCCGTCCCGACCATATTCTTGATCAAGCCCAACCTGAAAAGGTTGGGCTTTTTCATGCGCGCCAGTTTTGCATGGCTGCCTGTCGGCATGCGTCAGGCGCCGGTGGCGCGCTGCTTGAGGTAATCCACAAACGGGTCGATATCCGTGCTGCAGAGCAAATGAGCGATCGCGCGCACCTCGGTTTCCGGCCATTCCCACCAGGCGGACTGTTCGAGGATCTGGCGGGTGGGCTCATCGAAGCGCCAGCGGATATGTTTGGCGGGGTTGCCGCCCACGATGGCGTAAGGGGCAACGTCCTTGGTCACAATCGAGCCCGCCGCGACGACCGCGCCATTGCCGATGGTGACGCCGGACAGAATCTTCGCGTGCGAGCTGATCCAGCAATCATTGCCAATGATCACGTCGCCCTTGCTGCCACCAAAATCAGTGATGTGCGCGAGGCTTTTAACCTTGGCCGGGAAGGGATAGCAGCTGAGCCAATCAGTGCGATGGTGGCCGCCGAGATACACTTCGACGTTGCCGGCAATGGACGTGTAAGCGCCTACGCGCAAGGTCGTACCTTCATGCCAGTCGTGAACCTTCAGGTCACCGTAGGTGCCGATGCCAAAGCTGTAGTCGGGGTAACGGTTGCGCAGTTTTTGCGTCGAACGCTCCAGGGGGGAGAGCGCGCGTAATGCCTTGCGCGCTTGGTGTTCGCGCCATTTACGCAATAGTTTCATGCGTCGAGCCTTCTTGCAGAGGTTGAAATCAGGCCGCCATCCTGAGCAATGGGTGGCTTCTATGCAAGACGAAAATACCCAGGGTATTTGCCGGGATAACCCTGACACGTAAGCGCTTAACCGCCAGGCACCGCCAACAGCGACAGTCCCATCTCTGCGCCACCGGCGACGTGGATGTCGTGCTGATACTGAATGTCGCCAGCCTGCAGAAATACCAGGCGCTGGCCCGCCGGATCTTCGCCGAGCACCCCAACCTGAAGTGGTTCAAGGCTCTGATGACGCTGGACCGGGTCAAGCTGGGGCCGGAGGTACCGGTCAGTTGAGCGCTTTACTGCCTGAAAAAAATGGCCGAAGCCTGTCCCTTTTTTTCACCTCGCCTGTCATTCATGGCAAGTGAATCAAATCGAGAGCTTCCGCCAATGCCCGCCGTCCCACCTTTGCGCCTGCGCCCGTTATTGAACTTGAGCTTGATGCTGAGCCTCAGTGCCAGCCCATTATTCGTCCCGATCAGCTATGCCGAAGACAGCAGTGCTCGGCGCAGCTACCAGGTGCCGGCCGGCAGCCTGAGCGCAGCCTTGACCCGTTTTGCCGGGCTGTCGGGGGTCAATCTGTCGGTAGATCCTGCGTTGGTCAGCGGTCGCAGCAGCAGCGGCCTGGCCGGCGAATATGGCGTGGAGGAGGGCTTTGCTTACTTGTTGCAAGGCTCCGGCCTGCAGTTGCAACCGATGGGTGAGCAGGCATACAGGCTGGTGCCGGCGCCCGACGGCAGCAGCCTGCAATTGGCGCCGACTTCAATCATCGGCAGCACCGGGCAGGAGGGCGGCGATACCTACGCCGGCGGCCAAGTGGCGCGTCGTGGCTCGCAGGGCTTGCTCGGTTCGCGGGACTTCATGGAAACGCCGTTCAGCATGACCACCTACACCGAGGAAGCGGTGAAGAACCAGCAGGCCCGCACCCTCGGCGACCTGATCGCCAGCGACCCTTCAGTGCGCGCCACCAACCCGGCCGGTGGACGCTATGAGCAGTTCACCATTCGCGGATTCAGTCTGTTCAACAGTGATGTGGCCTACAACGGCCTGTACGGCGTGTTGCCGACGTACACCATCGACATGGAAATGGCCGAGCGCGTCGATATCCTCAAGGGCCCGAGCCAGTTGATCAACGGCATCTCACCGCGCGGCAGCGTCGGCGGCGGAATCAACGTGGTGCCCAAGCGCGCCACCGACAAAGACATCAATTCGTTCACCGGCACCTGGGCCTCCGACAGCCAGGCCGGCGGCGCGGTGGACGTGGGCCGGCGCTTTGGTGAGGACAACAAATTCGGCATCCGTTTCAACGGCGTGAAGCAGTCCGGCGACACCGAATGGGACCACCAGAGCGTCGACCGTGAGATGGCCGTTCTGGGCCTGGATTTTCGTGGTGAACGCCTGCGCCTTTCTACCGACATCGGTCACACCGAGCGTGACACCGATGCCCCGCAGGAGCGTGTGCAGATCGGCCCCAATGCCCGCGTGCCGAGTGCCAGCGATGTGCGCCGCAACTACGCGCAACCCTGGAGCAAGGCCAGCACCGATGACACGTTCGGTACCGTCAACGGCGAGTTCGACCTCACTGATAGCGTGATGCTCTACGGCGGTGTCGGCGCGCGTAAAAGTAATCACGATTTCCTGCGCCACGCCGTGTCCGTCACCAACAATGCCGGGGATTTCAGCGTGCAGCCGCGTGATTTTACCCGCGACGAAAACGTGCGCACCGCCACGGCGGGCATGCGCAGCTGGTTCCACACCGGCCCCGTCAGCCATGAGCTCAACCTGGCTGCCAGCTACTTCTATATGGACTTTGAAAACGGCGGGGCGCGCTACGCGGCGGCGCCAAGTGACCTCTATGATCCGGTGCAAACCCCGACCCCCTCGCGGCCGACGCGCTTTGATTCCAAGGTCTACACAGAGAATAAGTTCAGCGGTGTCGCGCTGTCCGACACCCTGGGTTTCTTCGACGACCGATTGCTGCTGACCCTTGGCGCGCGCTGGCAGCGGGTGAAGGTGGACGACTGGACCGACAACGTCAAAGGTGACACCGCCTATGACGAGGAAAAAATCTCGCCGTCGGGTGGCATCCTCTTCAAGGCCACCGACACGTTGTCGCTGTATGCCAACTACATGGAAGGCCTGAGCCAAGGCAAAATCGCACCTTCTACCTCGATCAACGAAGACGAAATCTTCCCGCCGTTCATCAGCCGGCAGGTCGAAGTCGGTGCCAAATACGACGCGGGCGCCTTTGCTGTTACCGCCGCCGTATTCCGCATCAAGCAGCCAGCCTATGAAACCAACGCGACCACGCGGGTGTTCGGCCCCAACGGCAAACGCCAGAACGACGGGGTGGAGCTGAGTGTGTTTGGCGAGCCGCTCAAGGGCTTTCGTCTGCTCGGTGGCGTGATGTACATCGACAGCGAGCTGACCCATACCACCAATGGCACTTACGACGGCAACCGCGCACCGGCCACGCCCAAGTACAACGTGAACCTGGGGGCGGAATGGGATGTGCCGACGCTCGAGGGTTTGACCCTGACCAGCCGGGGCATTTATTCCAGCTCGCAGTACCTGGATCAGTCCAATGTGAAAGAAATTGACGCCTGGAACCGTATCGACGTCGGTGCGCGTTATGCCTTTAAGGTGGATGACAAACACATCACCTTGCGCGCCAATATCGAAAACGTCGCCGATAAACGCTACTGGAGCTCGGCCGGGGCCTCGGATGACAGCGAACCGGGATTGACCCTGTCGACGCCGCGCACGTACTTGCTCTCGGCCACCGTCGACTTCTAACTGCGCAACTTGAAGCCAAGCGGGCTTGATGTGGCGAGCGGGCTTGCCCCGCGTTGGGCTGCGAAGCGGCCCCAAAACCTGACAATGCGTTCTGACTGAAAAAACTGCGGTGACTGTATAGGGGCTGCTGCGCAGCCCAACGCGGAGCAAGCCCGCTCGCCACAGCCGCCCAACTGCCCACAGGATGTGTACAGCGCCTGTAAATGAAAAAGCGTTAATAAGAATGTTTTTTGATTGCATCGCCCTGATATGGAATAGTACCCGCCGTTTTCCCCAGCCTGTCCAGCCGGGGTGTTCCAACGCCGAGGTCCCTGTCATGCGAATGTTGCGCTCCATCCCGACCCTTGCCGCCTGCCTCCTGGCGTTCTCATCCAGTGTGTTAAGCGCCGCGCCCATCGACCTCAATGATGGCCAGCACGCAGTGCACTTGCCGGATGCGCCCAAGCGCGTGGTGGTGCTGGAGTTTTCCTTTCTCGACAGCCTCGCCGCCGTTGACGTTACGCCCGTAGGCGCTGCCGATGATGGCGACGCCAACCGAGTGTTGCCGCGCGTGCGCCAGGCCATCGGCCAATGGACATCCGTGGGCCTGCGCTCGCAGCCGAGCATCGAGGAAATCGCCCGGCTCAAGCCGGACCTGATCGTCGCCGATCTCAATCGTCACCAGGCGCTGTACAGCGACCTGTCGAGCATCGCGCCAACCTTGCTGTTGCCTTCGCGCGGTGAGGATTACGAGGGCAGCCTCAAATCCGCCGAGCTGATCGGCAAGGCCCTGGGCAAAAGCCCGCAGATGGCGGCGCGTATCGCGCAGAACCGCGAGCATTTGCAGGCAATTGCCAAGCAGATACCCACCGGTGCCAGCGTGCTGTTTGGCGTCGCCCGGGAAGACAGCTTTTCCGTGCACGGCCCGGACTCCTACGCCGGCAGCGTGCTGCAGGCCATCGGCCTGAAAGTCCCGTCGGTGCGCGCCAAAGCAGCTCCTACCGAGTTTGTCAGCCTGGAGCAATTGCTCGCGCTGGATCCGGGCTGGTTGCTGGTCGGCCACTACCGCCGCCCAAGCATCGTCGACACCTGGAGCAAGCAGCCGCTGTGGCAAGTGCTCGGTGCGGTGCGTAACCACCATGTGGCCGAAGTCGACGGCGACAGCTGGGCGCGCAATCGCGGTGTGTTGGCCTCGGAGCAAATCGCCGAAGACGCCCTGGCAATTCTCAAAGGCGGCAAAGCCGTACTGAGCCAATAAGCATGGGCCGAAGTCTCGCGGCAGCGAGTATCGTGCTGCTGGGCGCTTTAGTGTTCTGGCTCTCTTTGTACAGCTGGTCACCGTTCACCATCACGGCGGCGGATGCCTGGAATGGCTTGGTTCACCAGGGCAGCGTGGGCGGCAATATGGCCTATATCGTCGCCCAGTTGCGGGTGCCGCGAGCGGTATGCGCGGCATTGGTCGGGGCCTGCCTGGGCCTGGCCGGTGCGCTCATGCAGGGCATTACCCGCAACCGTCTGGCATCGCCGTCGCTGTTTGGCGTAACGGCGGGTGCGGCGCTCGGGTTGGCATTGTTCTCGACCGGCTTGGTCGCGCCACCCTTTGCCGGCGGCGCATTGTTGATGACCTGCGTGGGCGGCGCCTTGGCCTGGGTCACCGTATTCAGTCTGGGCGGTGCGTGGTCGCCAACCACTGCCCAAGGTCGGCTGGTATTGGCCGGCGTGGCCGTGGCGGCGCTGTGCGCAGCATTGACCCGGCTCACGGTGATTCTGGTCGAGGCTCAGGCACAGAGCGTGCTGAACTGGCTGGCCGGTTCCCTGGCCAACGTCGGCGCGGCACAGGTGCAATTACTCTGGCCTTGCACCTTGATCGGCGGCCTGTGGGCGCTGTGGTGCGCGCCGCGCCTGAACCTGATCAACCTGGGCGAAGACGCTGCACGCTCGCTGGGCGTGGGCATCGCCAGCCTGCGTCTGCAGGTATTTTTCGCCAGCCTGTTGCTGGTGGGGGCCAGCGTCTGCGCCGTCGGCCCCATCGGTTTTGTCGGGCTGATCGCGCCGAATATCATTCGGCAATTTCTCGGCAATGACTACCGCTGGCTGATCCCGCTGAGTGCGGCCCTGGGCGCGGTGATCGTACTCGGCGCCGACCTGCTCAGCCGCGCCGTGGCCTTTCCGGTGGAGACCCCGGCGGGTGTGGTGACCGCGCTGATCGGTGCGCCGTTCTTCCTCTTTCTTGCCAGGCGCGCGCTATGAGCCAACCCCGATTGCGCCTATGGCTGCTGCTCGGCATGTTGCTGGTGGCGACCGGTGTCAGCCTCAGTGCCGGCACGGTGTGGCTCACGCCGGAAACGGTGCTGGACCGCCTGTTGGCCCACAACGCCCTCGACTTCGAAGTGTGGAACCATCGCCTGCCACGCAGCCTGATCGCCATCCTCGCCGGCTGCGCGTTCGGCCTGGCCGGGGCGATCGTCCAGGGTGTGATTCGCAACCCGCTGGCCTCGCCGGAAATCCTCGGCGTCACTCAGGGCGCCGGGCTGGCACTCACGGTGGCGATCATCGGCTGGCCGCACATGCCGATTGCCTGGCTGCCTCTGGTGGCCTGCCTCGGCGGTGCCGGCGGCGCCTTGCTGCTCGCGCTGTACAACACCGGCGTGAGTTTTTCCGGGGTGCGTTTCGCGCTGTCGGGCGTGGCGATTGCGGTCACGTTGTCCAGCGTGACCGAGTTTCTGATCCTCTCCCATCCGCTGGATATCAACACCGCCTTGCTCGCATTGACCGGCAGTTTGTGGAGCCGCAACTGGCACCACGTGGCGCTGGTGCTGCCGTTTCTGCTGCTGATTCCGTTGGGCCTGTGCCTGGCCAAACCGCTGAACCTGATCGCCCTGGGTGACGAAGCCGCCCACAGCCTGGGCACCGCACTGACCCGCACGCGTTGGCTGGCGATGGCGTGCGCGGTGGTCCTGACCAGCCTGGGCGTGGGGGTGATCGGGCCGATTGGGTTTATCGGCCTGGTCGCGCCGCACATGGCGCGGCGGCTGGTCGGCGGGCATCACCTGTATGTGCTGCCGGCGGCGATGCTGATCGGCGCGCTGTTGCTGGTGCTGGCCGACACCCTCGGGCGCACACTGATCGCGCCCAGCGAAATCCCCGCAGGGGTTCTGACGGCGGTGATCGGCGCGCCGTACTTTCTTTGGTTGCTGGCACGGTTCAAGGGCTGATGACATGAGCATTTTAAAAGCACATCAACTCGACATCGGCTACGGTGCCACGCGCATCGTGCAGGGGTTGTCGTTCGCGCCGCCACCGGGGCGTGTCACTGCGTTGATCGGGCCCAATGGCTGCGGCAAGTCCACCTTGCTCAAGGCCTTCGCGCGCATCCTCAAGCCAACCCAGGGCGAGTTGACGTTGGGGGATAACGCCTACGCCAGCCTGTCCGCCCGCCAACTGGCACAACAAATCGCATTTTTGCCCCAGGTGCTGCCGGTGCCGGAGGGCGTCAGCGTGCGCCAACTGATCGCTTACGGCCGCAGCCCGCACAACTCGCTGTGGGGGCGCCTGAGCGGCAACGACCAGGCCCACGTGACACAAGCCATGCAGCGCCTGGAACTCGACGCCCTGGCCGACCGCGCCCTGGCGGACTTGTCCGGAGGCCAGCGCCAACGCGCGTGGCTGGCCATGGTGCTGGCGCAGAACGCACCGGTGGTGCTGCTCGACGAACCCACCACCTACCTCGACATCAGTCACCAGGTCGAACTGCTCGACCTGATGGGCGAACTGGCCGCCGAAGGCAAGACCGTGATCACCGTGCTCCACGACATCAACCAGGCCTGCCGCTATGCCGACCACCTGGCGGTGATGCGCGGCGGCAAACTGGTCGCGCACGGCGCGCCCGCCGAAGTCATCAGCGCCGAACTGATGCGTCAAGTATTCGATGTGCAGGTGCAGATCATGCGCGAGCCGGTGGCCGGCACACCGATGTGCCTCGTGGAAAAAAGCACCCGAAATCAAGCCTGACGCCATTCAAAGTGTGAGAGTTGGCGTGCCTGCGAAAGCGGTGGGTTTGTGCTAACTAAACTGGCTGATCCACCGCTATCGCAGGCAAGCCAGCTCCCACAGGTTGACCGTGTTTAGCCTGCTACTGACCGCCGTGCCCGGATGACTTGATGTGACATGCAGTCAAAAACTGTGGGAGCGGGCTTGCTCGCGAATGCGGTGGGTCAGTCACCTGATGTGTTGGCTGACACGCGCTGTTCGCGAGCAATCCCGCTCCCGCACGGCTGGGCCTCAGTTGGCTTGAGCGCTCCACACGGCTTTCTTCACTTCAATGGCCTTGGGCAACAAACGGTTCTGATAAAACAGATCCGCCGTCGCCTGCTGTGCCTGCACAATCGTCTCGTCAATCGGCAGGATCGGCGAAGGCGGGCGGTTATCCATATAGCGGGCAATCACCTCGGCAGGCAGGCCCATAAAGGCGGTCAGCACCTTCAAGCTGTCTTCACGCTGGCTGCGGGTGAGCGCTTCAGCGGCACTGAGTTCACCCAGCAGCGCATGGATAAACGCGCCGTTCGCCTGCGCATACTCACGCCGCGCGGTGTACATCGGCCCCGACAAACCCAGGCCCTCGCCGTTGGCCAGCACATGGGTCGGGCTCTGGCTCAACGCCAATGACGAATAGGGTTCCCAGATCGCCCAGGCGTCCACGCTGCCTTGCTCGAACGCCGCGCGCGCGTCGGCCGGGGGCAAGTACACCGGTTGAATATCCTGATAGCGCAGGCCGGCTTTATTCAAGGCGCGCAGGATCAGGTTGTGGGCGCTGGAGCCCTTCTGGAACGCCACTTTCTTGCCCTTGAGGTCGGCAACCGAGTGCAGCGGGCTGTCGTTGCGCACCAGGATTGTTTCGGCGGTTGGCTTGGGCGGTTCGGCGCCGATGTAGACCAGGTCGGCACCGGCCGCTTGTGCGAACAGCGGCGGGATATCGCCGGTAGAGCCTACATCCAGTGCGCCCACGTTCAGCGCTTCGAGCATCTGAGGGCCGGCGGGGAATTCGACCCATTTCACCGCGGTGTGCGCAAAGCGTTTTTCCAGCAAACCATGTTCCTTGGCGAGTACCAGGGCGATAGAGCCTTTCTGATAGCCGATGCGCAGGGTGGCGGGGTCGGCCGCCAGCGCGGTGTGGGTGACGGCCAGCAGAGTCAGCAACAGCAAAGGGATTTTCATGCCTGAGCCGCCTTGAAACGATTCGCCGGGCGCACTAAACCGAGGTGTTCCCTGAGTGTGCTGCCGGTGTATTCGGTCCGGAACAGGCCGCGCCGCTGCAGCTCGGGCACCACCCATTGGGCAAAATCCTCAAGCCCTCCCGGCAAATGCGGCACCAGGATATTGAAACCATCGGCCGCACCGTTTTCGAACCAGCGTTGCAGCTCATCGGCAACCTGCAGCGGCGTGCCGATCAGGCTGTAATGCCCGCGACCACCGGCAATCCGCCGGCCCAGTTGTGCCAGCGTCAGTTGCTCCTGGCTCGCCAGGTCACTGAGCAATTGCTGGCGGCTGCGTTGCCCACTGCCGGTCAATGGCAGCGACGGCAACGGCCCGTCCAACGGGTATTTGGACAGGTCGAAATTACCCAGCATCCGCCCCAGCAAGGCCACGCCCACCTCGGGCTCGACCAACGCCTGGAACGCCTCGAATTTCGCCTGTGCCTCAGCCTCGGTTGGCCCCACCACCACAAACACGCCGGGCATGATTTTCAGCGCGTCGGCCTCACGCCCATAGCCGCCCAGGCGGCCTTTGAGGTCGGCATAAAACGCCTGCGCATTAGCCAGCGAAGTTTGCGCGGTGAACACCACCTCGGCGGTCTGCGCGGCCAGCTCCCGGCCGGCTTCGGAAGAACCCGCCTGCACGACCACCGGCTGGCCTTGCGGCGAGCGGGCCACGTTCAACGGACCCTTGACCCGAAAATGCTCGCCGACGTGGTCCAGCACATGCAATTTCGCCGGGTCGTAGTAGTGGCCGCTGGCCTTGTTGCGCACAAAAGCATCGTCTTCCCAGCTGTCCCACAGCCCGGTCACCACCTGATGAAATTCCCGCGCCCGGCTGTAACGCTCGCGATGGCCCAGGTGTTCGTCGCGGCCAAAATTCTGCGCCTCGGCGGCATTGTCCGAGGTCACCAGGTTCCAGCCCGCGCGCCCGCCGGACAGGTGGTCCAGCGAGGCGAATTTGCGGGCCACGTGGTAGGGCTCGTTGTAGCTGGTGGTCGCCGTGGCGATCAGGCCGATATGCGCCGTTACCGCACTCAACGCCGAGAGCAATGTCAGCGGCTCGAAGTGATCCGAACGCGCCATCTGGCTGGCGATGTCACCCGTGGCGGCGGCAATGCTGTCGGCCACAAACAGCGCGTCGAACTTGGCCGCCTCGGCGATCTGCGCCAGGCGTTTGTACTGGGCGAAATCCAGCCCGGCGTTGGCCGGCACGTCCGGGTGGCGCCAGGCGGCGACGTGGTGCCCGGTGGCCATGAGAAAGGCGCCGAGTTTCAATTGACGGCTCATGCTTAAAAATCCTTGCGCAATTGCACGCCGAAGTAACGTTCATCGTCACGGGGCACGGCGCGGTAGATGTAGTTGCCGCCGCTGGCCAGCAACGGTGAATAAGACTTGTCGGCGAGGTTCTTCGCCAGCAGCGCCACGCGCCAGCCATTGCTGTAATCGGCCAGGGCCACGCTGGCGTTCCAGATGCCATAGGCGCCTTGTTTGGTGTCGACGTTCTGGCTGATGTCGTACTGCACTTCGCTCTGCCAGCTGTAGTCGGTGCCCAGCTCAACGTCCAGGCCGTTCTCCAGCGGGATGCTGTAGTCGGCGCGCACGTAGCTTTTCCAGTCCGGGCTGAACGGCAGTGGTTTGCCATTCACGTTGCACGTGGCTGCCGCACCGGCGGGGCAGGCGAATTCGTCAATACGCGCACGGGTGTAGGCCAGGGCCCCGGACAGCTTGAGTTGCTGGGTGGCCTGCAAGGCGTAATCGAGTTCGACACCTTCAGTGCTGACGCTGCCGGCGTTGATCAGGCGCGTCACGACTTGGTCTGCGACCGTGTCGAAAAAGTTGGCCTGGTAGTTGTCGTAGTCGCTGTGGAAGACCGCAAGGTTGGTGGTCAGGCGATTGTTCCAGCTGGTGGCCTTGATCCCGGCTTCCCAGGTGTTGGAGGTTTCCGGCTTGAGCGCATTGGTGTCGCGCGGCTGCATATTGAAAAACACGTTGTACGCCGGGCCTTTGTAGCCACGTGAGTAGGTCAGGTAGCTGGTGATGCTGTCGCTGATGTCGTATTGCACGCCCAGCCGCCCGGACCAGCCGTCCTCGTCTACCGAACCGGCACTGCGGGTGGAAGGTTGAATGCCACTCACCGTGGTGGAGGAGGTGGAAACGCGGCGGTGATCGTATTTCAGGTCGTCGTGGGTATACCGCAGGCCGGCGATGCCGCGAAAGCGTGAGGTGAAATTCAGCGTGGTTTCACCGAATGCCGCGTAGCTGTCACTGGTGGTGCTGTAGTCGGCAATCCCGCGGTCGGTGCGCGTCGGGGTGGTCAGCGTGCGCTGGTAGGTCTCCTCGTCCTTGCCATGCATGTAGAACAGGCCACCGACGTACTCCAGGAATTCACCCTTGGGCGAGGCCAGGCGCAGTTCCTGGGAGTACTGGTCGAAGGCCAGCTCGCCCTTGTCGGCGGTGCCGGGGAAGGCGGCGGTTACGGTGCTTAGGCGGTCGCCATCCTGGTATTGGGTGTTGTCCCAGCCGCGCCAGGCGGTGATCGAGGTCAGGGTGTAGTCGCCCAGGTTCCAGTCCAGCTGCGCCGATAACCCTTTATTGGTGTCTTCGACATGGCTGCGCGTGTCGGTGTTGATATTGCGGTTGTCGCTGGACGCACGCACCGGGCTCAACGCATTGGCAAACGCGGGTGTCAGCGACTTGCTCACCACGCCGTTCGGGCCGTCATCGTGGGCTTGCATGTAGTCGGCGATCAAGGTCAGTTTCACCTCATCACTGGGGGTGAATTCCAGCTTGCCGCGAATACCTTTGTGGTTGTAGCCGTTGACCTCCTGGCCGTTATTTTTGTTATCCACATTACCGTCGTAACTGCCGAACAGCGTGCTGATCGAGCCCTTGAGCACGTCCGGCACCAGGCTGCCGCCAATGCCGAAACGCGTGCGACTTTCATTGCCGCTGTAATACGACTGGTCGATATAGCCGTGGGTCTCGGCGGTGGGGGCCTTGCTGGTGATGTTCAGTACACCGGCCGAGGCGTTCTTGCCGAACAGGGTGCCTTGCGGGCCGCGCAGCACTTCGATGCGCTCAAGGTCCAGCAGGTCGAGGGTGGCCTGGCCCGGACGCGCATACACCACGCCGTCGATCACGGTGGCCACGGTCGGTTCAACGCCTGGGGAGGTGGAAATGGTGCCCACGCCGCGCACGAACAACGAGGTGTCCTTGTTCGACGCGCCGGTGCGAAAGTTCAGTGACGGCACTTGCTGCACGATGCTCGCCACGCCGTTGCGGTTGTCGCGCTCCAGTTGCTCGCCATCGAGCACCGAAACCGCCACCGGGACTTTTTGCAGTGACTCTTCACGCCGCGTCGCGGTGACAGTGACGGATTTGAGCGTGGGTTCTTGCTCATCGGCGGCAAATACGCCCGGCGCGCGGAGGGCGGTCAGCCCGGCGAGAAACAATAAATGAGTGTGACGTGGAAAGTTGTGCATGCTGTGCCCGCTCGAAAAATGCCCTGAACCGCTGCGGTTCTGCGACCGTCAGCGCCTGTGTCGTGTCTTGGGCATTCGCTCGAGCGAGTAGCAGACAAAGCGCTTTGTTAGCGCTAACATCGGCATTATTGTTAGGTCTGGTTTAGAGCGTCAAATACTAAAAAATTAGTCCTATATGCCTTTTTGTGTTTAACAGGATTGCCTCTTGAGCGAAGAAAAACCGCGCAAACGCCGTGGCGCCGGGCGCGTCACTCTCAATACCGTGGCGCGCCAGGCCGGGGTGTCGGCGATCACCGTGTCGCGCTATTTCAATCAGCCAGAGCAGGTCTCGCCAGAGCGCCGGGAGCGCATCGCAGCGGTGGTGGCCGAGTTGGGTTATGTGCCCAATCTGGTGGCCGGCGGGTTGGCCTCGGCGCGCGGTCGCATCGTGGCCATGGTGATTCCCAACATCTCCGGGCCGATCTTCGCCAACACCATTCAGGGCTTCAGTGACACGCTGAGCCGCCATGGTTATCAGCTGCTATTGGCGTCCAGTTACTTCAGCGCCGACCAGGAAGAAAGCGCGGTGCGCGCGTTTCTCGGGTGGTCGCCGGCGGCGTTGGTGCTGACCAGTCGTTTCCACAGCGCGGGCACTGAAAAGATGATCGCTGAGGCAGACATTCCGGTGGTGGAAACCTGGGATTACGTGCCCGCGCGCGAACCCTTGCAGATTGGCTTCTCCCATTACGAGGTGGGCGTCCGCGCTGCGCGCTACCTGCATGCCAAAGGGTATCGGCGTATCGTCTTCGTGCAGAACAGTGCGCCCGGCGACTTCAGCGCGCTGGAGCGGCGCGACGGTTATGCCGCCACTGTCACCGAACTGGGTATGCAGCCTTGGGTGTATGCCCCGCAGGCGGACCTGGCGCCTTTCGAAGCCGGCAAGCAGGCAATGCAGGTGCTGATGAGCCACGCCACGCCGCCGGATGCGATTTTCTTCGCCAACGACAACCTCGCCGCCGGTGGTTTGCTGGCGGGCCAGCGTGCCGGATTGAACATCCCGCAAGACTGCGCCGTGCTCGGTTTTGGTGATTACCCCTTTGCCGAAATGCTTTTGCCGAGTCTGAGCACGATAAAACCGCCGGCTTTGGAAATCGGAATATTAGCCGCCACGCGGGTACTTGAAAGTTTGGGTGTTCTACCGGTGGAGGATGAAGTTGTGCGATTGAATCTTCTGGAGTGTCGCTTGATTGAACGTGAGAGCACTTGAATAACTAGCGAAGTGGCTAATTGCAACTAGCCCAATTCTGTTGATTCACTTAAAGGCTCTAAATCAAGGGCTGTACCGGAAATCCGGGACAGCTAATGCGTATTCTTTTCAGTTTGTTTCCAGCCATCAGGAACTAGATTTACAACTTTCAGTCGATTAACCCGGTTAACCCCGACTGCGGCGTGGCGAACTAATGGCACTTCTCCGGTATTGGCCAGTAGTTCCAAATAGCCATACTTTCTCGCAACTAGACACCCCACACTATGTCGTCAATGCCCACCGATGCCTGCACTCTGCAGATCCCGCACACCGACCACGTGTGCGCGTGGCTGATGCGGCACGCCGGGCTGAAAACGGTCGACCTGGAGCGCGCCCGGCGTCTGTCTACGGACGCCGGCGACCTGCTCGGGCTGCTCGCGCGTCTGGGGCTGGTTTCCGAAATCGAACTGGCCCGCGCCTGGGCGGACCTGCTTGGCGCGCCGCTGTTGCTGGCCGATGCCGCGCCGCCGCTGCTCGACCCGTTGCCCGCCCTCACTGAACGCTTTATGCGCCACTACCAAGTGGTGCCCATGGGCTGGGCGCAAGGTGGCCTGCGCGTATTGGCGGCCAACCCGGCGCACCTCTATCCCTTTCAAGCCCTGGCCTACGCCTGCCAGGTGCCGGTGTGGCTGGCCATCGGCCCGCGCACTGAAGTCGACACGCTGATCGAGCGTTACTACGGCCAGGGCCGCTCCGCCATGGGCACCCTGATCGAAAACCTCGATGAGCAGGGCGGGGCGCTGGAAGATATCGAACACCTCAAGGACATGGCCTCCGAAGCGCCGGTGATTCGCCTGGTCAACCTGATTCTGCAGCGTGCGGTGGAACAGCGCGCGTCGGATATCCACATCGAACCCTTCGAAAACCAGCTCAAGGTGCGTTACCGCATCGACGGTGTGCTGCACGACGCCGAAGCGCCACCCGCCAGTTCGTCGGCGGCGGTGATCTCACGGGTCAAGATCATGGCGCGCCTGGACATCGCCGAACGGCGCCTGCCCCAGGACGGGCGGATCATGCTGCGTGTGCAGGGCAAGGCGCTGGACCTGCGCGTGTCCACGGTGCCCACCAGCTTCGGCGAATCGGTGGTGATGCGCCTGCTCGACCGGCAAACCGTGCAGTTCGACTTCCAAAGCCTGGGCTTTGACGGCCAGCGCCTGGCGGCGTTTCTCGACCTGCTCGAACGTCCTCACGGGATCCTGCTGGTCACCGGGCCCACCGGCTCGGGCAAAACCACCACGCTCTACACCGCGTTGTCGCGGCTCAACACCGCTGAACGCAAGATCATCACCGTCGAAGACCCGGTGGAATACCAGCTCGAAGGCATCAATCAGATCCAGGTCAAACCCGCCATTGGCCTGGACTTCGCCGGCGCGCTGCGCTCCATCGTGCGCCAGGACCCGGACGTGATCATGGTCGGCGAAATCCGCGACCTGGAGACCTGTCGCATCGCCATCCAGTCCTCGCTCACCGGCCACCTTGTGCTCTCCACCCTTCACACCAACAGCGCCGCCGCGAGCATCACGCGCTTGCTGGACATGGGCGTGGAAAGCTACCTGATCGCCTCGACGGTCAGCGGCATTCTCGCCCAGCGCCTGGTACGGCGCCTGGACCCGGCGACCCGCGTCGCATTTGAAGCCGCGCCGGAACTGATCGAAGAACATGGCCTGGATCGCTTGACCGACCAGCGCCCGATCCTGCTCTACAAGGGCAGTTATCGCGGTCGCAGTGCAATCACCGAATTGCTGGTGATGAACGACGAACTGCGCAGCCTGTTGATGCGCCACGCCGACGCCGCCACGCTGGAGCAGGCTGCGCGCCGCGCCGGTCTGCGCACCTTGCATGAAGAAGGCCTGCGCCAGGCGCTGGCGGGCGTCACCTCGCTGGAAGAAGTGCTGCGCGTCACCCGTGGAGAGGGCGCGTGAGCCTGTTCAGGTTTCGCGCGCTGGACAGCCAGGGCGTGGCCCACAACGGCACGCTGCAAGCCCAGGACCAGGCGGCGGCCATCGCCGTCTTGCACAAACGCGGTTTACTGCTGTTGCACATCGAAGTGGCCGGCAGCCCGCTGCTGCGCACTGCGCGCGGGCCGTTGAAGGGCGCAGCACTGGTGAGCTTTACCCAGCAACTGGCCACGTTGCTCGGCGCCGGCCAGCCACTTGAGCGTTCGCTGGGCCTGCTGCTCAGGCAACCCGGCCAACCCCAGGTGCGGGCGCTGATCGAGCGTATCCGCGACCACGTCAAGGCGGGCAAGCCGTTATCCGCCGCACTGGAGGAGGAGGGCGACACGTTCTCGGCGCTGTACTTGAGCATGGTGCGCGCCGGTGAGGCCGGTGGCGCGCTGGAAAGCACCTTGCACCAGTTGGGCGACTATCTTGAACGCAGCCAATTGCTGCGCGGCGACGTCATCAATGCGCTGATCTACCCGGCGTTCCTGGTGGTCGGTGTAGTGGGTTCGCTGGCGCTGTTGCTGGCGTACGTGGTGCCGCAGTTCGTGCCGATTTTCCAGGACCTGGGCGTGCCGATTCCGCTGATCACCGAGGTCATTCTTGCGCTTGGCCAGTTCCTCGGCACTTATGGCTTGTGGGTTCTGGGCGCGCTGGTTGCGGCCATCTGGATCGTGGCGGCACGCCTGCGTGATCCGCTGCGCAGGCAGCGCTATGACCGCCTCCTGCTCGGCATTCGTGTGATCGGCCCGCTGCTGCAACGCGTCGAAGCAGCCCGACTGACGCGCACCCTCGGCACCCTGCTCAGCAACGGCGTGGCCTTGCTGCAGGCACTCGTCATTGCCCGCCAAGTCTGCACCAACCGGGCGCTGCAAGCCCAAGTGGCGGAGGCGGCGGAATCGGTGAAAGGCGGCGGCACCCTCGCCAGCGCGTTCGGCGCGCAACCGCTGCTGCCAGACCTGGCCCTGCAAATGATTGAAGTCGGCGAACAGGCCGGTGAACTGGACAGCATGCTGCTCAAGGTCGCCGAGGTGTTCGACGTCGAAGCCAAACGCGGCATCGACCGCCTGCTCGCCGCGCTGGTGCCGTCGCTGACGGTGGTCATGGCCGTGCTGGTGGCGGTGATCATGCTGGCGATCATGCTGCCGCTGATGAGCCTGACCAGCAATATATGAACCTTCAAGGAGCCACTCCCATGCGACACCTTCAACTCAGATCGACACGCCGCCAAAGCGGTTTCACCCTGCTCGAAATGCTCGCGGTGATCGTGTTGCTGGGCATTGTCGCGACCATTGTGGTGCGCCAGGTCGGCGGCAACGTGGACAAGGGCAAGTACGGCGCAGGCAAGGCGCAACTGGCCGGCCTGAGCATGAAAATCGACAGCTATGCCCTCGACGTCGGCGCACCGCCCAACAGCCTGCAACAGCTGGTGGACAAGCCCGCCAACGCAGCCAGCTGGGCCGGCCCCTACGCCAAGCCATCCGACCTAAAAGACCCGTTCGGCCATGCCTTCGGCTATCGCTACCCGGGCGAGCACGGCGCCTTCGACCTGATTTTCTACGGTCAGGACGGCCAGCCGGGCGGCGATGGCTACAGCGCCGACCTGGGCAACTGGGAATAACCTCGCCATGGCCCAGCGCGGCTTTACCCTGCTGGAAATGCTGGTGGTCATCCTGTTGATCGGCCTCGCCACCGGGTTGTTGGGGTTGGGCGTGCGCCAGGGTTTGCAGGCGGCGCAAGAGCGCCGTGTGGTCGGGCAGATGGTCGATGCGTTGCGCACCACGCGGGCCGGGGCGGTTGTCAGCGGCGCGGTGGCGCGCACTGAGTTCGATCTGCAAAAAATGACCTTCCAGGCACCGGGCCGCGCGCTGCAACGCTGGCCGGCTGAGTTGCACGTGAGCCTGCACACTGCCGAACAGGCCGGCTCGGCTGTCGAGTTTTACCCCGACGGCAGCTCAACCGGCGGCCACCTGTTGTTGGCCAATGGCAGCCGGCGCTGGCGCATCGACGTGGGCTGGCTGACCGGCAGCGTGCAGTCCAGGGCGCTGCCATGAAATACCAGACGGGCTTCACCTTGATTGAAATGCTCGCCGCGCTGACCTTGATGGCGGTGTGCGGCACAGTGTTGCTGGTCGCCTTTGGCCAAAGCGCGCGCTCGTTGTCGCAAGTCGCCCACAGCGACCGCCTCACCCATGCGGCGTTGACGGTGCTCGACCAGGAGGCGGCGGGGCCGCTGACTGAGGGGGTCAGTGAAGGTGACCTGCAGGGCATCCACTGGCAACTGACCCAGACCCGACAACAGCCCCACGTGTTTCGCCTCGACCTGACCGTCAGCGAAGGGCCGCACCAGGCTCGTTTCAGTACCTTGAAGGCGCGCCTGTGAAGCGCCGCGAGCAGGGCTTCACCTTGCTGGAAATCCTCGTGGTGCTGAGCCTGCTCGCGGTGTTGCTGGTGCTGGTGGGCGGGGCGTTGCTGGGCGCCAATCGTGCCGTGTCCAAGGCCCAGCGCTACACCACCAGCCTGGATGAGATGCGCGCCGCCCAGCAGTTTTTACGCACGGCAATCAGTGAAGCGCTGCCGCTGGACGTGACCGAAGATGACAGCCAGACCGATGGTTTTTTTGTCGGCATGCCCCAGCGATTGCAGTTTGTGGCGACGCTGCCGGGTGTGCTCGGCGGCGGCATTCAGCGGTTCACGCTGCAAGTGCAAAAACAGGCGTTGCAGGTGTCGTTTTCTCAGCTCGAATCGCACACCAACGTCGCCCGCAGTGAGCCGCAAGTGCTGCTCAAGAACCTCCAGGACGTGCAGTTCAGTTACCGCGGCGTATCGCCTTTGGGCCAAGCCACCGGATGGGTCAGCCAATGGCCGTGGCCCAAGCGTTTGCCCGCTGCGGTGCGCATTGCCGCGCGCGTCGACGGCCCGCTGCCGTGGGTTACCCAGGTGATTGCCCTGCGTCTGAACCTCGCAAGCGGAGCGCTGGAGGAATGAGGCGCCAACGCGGCGCCGCGCTGTTGCTGGTGCTCTGGGCGCTGGCCTTGCTCAGCGTGCTGCTCGGCGGCCTGGCCGGTTGGGTACAGCTGCAAAGCCGCCAGGCCCTGTGGTTGCGCCAGCACACCCAGACCGTGCTGGCTGCCGAAGCCGGCATCGCCCTGGTCATGGCCGATCGACGCTGGATTGCCGACGGCCGTGACATCGCGCTGACCTTCGACGATGCCCAGTTGCACGTCAGCCTGCGCAGCGAGCGCGGCAAGCTTTACCTGATCAACGCCGAGGCCGATGACTTGACGCGCCTGGCCCTGGCCTGCGGCGCCACCCAGGCCCAGGCCGACCAATTGATCAAAGCCTTCGAGGCGCGCCGCAAGCACGGCCTGCCGCCGTTTCGGGTGCTGGAAGAAGTGCGCCAGCTGCCCGGCATGACACAAACCCTGTACAGCCAATTGCTGCCGCAAATCACCCTGTGGAGTGACCTGGATCGACCCGACCCGGCCTTCGCCAGCCCGCTGATGCGCAAGGCGCTGAACTTGCCGCGTCAGAACGCCGAAGGCGCCGACCCGGGTGTGGTGCTGGTGGTCGACAGCCACGCACAGCGTCCCGGCGGCTATCAGGCACGCCTGCAACTCACCGTTTTATTGAGCCCCTCGGAGGACAGCGCGCAACCCTACCGGGTGCTGCGTTGGCAAGAATGAATCGACTGGAACCCATCGCCCGGCACTGGCGTGGCAGCCTGCTGCAACAGGGCTGGCGCCTGTGGCTCGCGGAGTTGCGCGCCTGTGTACCGAAATGGCTGGCCCTGAGCGAGCCGCCTGAGCAGGCCTGCCACTGGCCACTGAGCGAACCGGTCGCACTCGGTAGCGCGCGCCAGGTGCTGATGCTCGCGCCCGATGCGGTGCTGCTGCAAACCGTGCAACTGCCGCTGGCCGCCGCGCGCAACCTGACCGCCGTGGTCGGGTACGAGCTGGATCGCTACACGCCCTTCGAGGCTGACCGGCTGTACTTTGTCGCGCGCCAGGATCAACGCACCGCCACGCACCTGCAAGTCACACTGGTGGCGATCCTGCGCGAACAGCTGGACCAGATCCTCACCGACTGCGCCGCCCTCGGCGTGCACCCTCATCGGGTGGACGTGAACCACCTGGGCATCGACTTGCTCCCGGCGCCGCTGCGACCGCGCCAACGCCACTCCGGCAAAGGCCTGCAACGCAGCCTTCCATGGCTGTGCGGCGCCTTGCTGATTGCGGCGATGTGGCTGTGGCTCAACGACCGCCAGCGCGTGCTCGACGCCATGCACGCCAGCGTGCAGCAGCAAAAAGCCCAGGTTACCGAGGTGCACGCCCTGCGCCAGCAACTGCTCAATACCCGTGGCGCGGCGCAATACCTGACCCAGCGCAAACTGGCGCAGCCGCCCTTGGCCGCGTTGCTCAATGACCTCACCACCTGCCTGCCCGCCGACACCTGGTTCGACCAGTTGGACGTCAAGGACGGCGAGATTTCCATCTCCGGGCAAAGCGCCAAGGCCAGCGCGCTGATCACCCGCATCAAGGGTTGCCACAGCCTGGAAAACGCCCAGTTCGAAGGGGTGATTCAACCCGATGCGCGCACCGGCAAGGACCAGTTTGCCTTGCGTGCCCACCTACGCCAGGAGGCCGCCGATGCGCCGACCCCTCACACCCCGTGAACGTCGCGGCGCGGCCTTGTTATTGCTGGCCGTGGTCGTCGGCGCGGCCTACTGGCTGTTGATCGAAAGCTGGTTCGCCGGCCCCTTGCGTGACATGGGCGAACAGGCCGAGCAGTTGCGCGAGCAGCAGCAACGCTACGCCGGCGTGGTGCGCCAGGGCGATGCGCTGCGCCAGCAACTTCAACAGGCCCGCCAGGACCCGGCGAGCAGCACCAGCCTGTTGCCGGGCGATGACCCCGACGTGGTGGCCGCCGACCTGATGCAGCGCCTTGCCGACCTGATCAACAGCCACGCCACGCTCGGCGGCGGCTGCAGCCTGACCCAACGCAAGCCCATCACCCCGGAGCAGGACGAGGGCGAGCCGTATCGCCAGGTCAAAGTCAGCCTGACCCTGAACTGCGCCATCGAGCCCTTGGAAGCCGTGCTGCATGAGCTGGAGTACCAGCCGCCGTTTTTGTTTGTGGATGAGCTGCGCATCCGCCGTGGCCAGCAGGCGCCCGCCACCGGTGGGGCGGGAAAACTGCTGGTGCAGCTGTTGGTGCGCGGCTATCTGCAACCGCAGGTGGCGCGATGATCGGCGCCCTGCGCCTCCTGGAATGGGGCTTGCTCGGCCTGGCTGGGTTACTCGGCGTGCTGATGGCGGTCATCCTCAGCAGCATCGGCGATCAACCGCAGTGGCTGCCCGAACCCGTCGCGCGCGCGCACCCTGCGGTCAGTGCGCGCGTGGCGCCAAGCGTCACGCTCGACAGCCTTGCCGCCACCTGGCAAACGCCGCTGTTCAGCCCTGATCGCAGCCCCGACAGCGTGGTGGGCAAAGCCCGGGTATCGAGCCTGGCCAACCTGACCCTCAGCGGCATCATGATCACCGGCAACCTGCAACTGGCGATGCTCAAGCAGGCCGACGGCCGTCCGCTGACCGTGCGCCTGGGCCAGACGCTGCCCAACGGCTGGCGCCTGGAGCACCTGACGCCGCAATACGCCCGTTTTGTCCTGGATGGCCGCACGCAAACCTTGAACCTCTATGCCAAGCGCCTGCCGCCGCCGTCCACCCGGCCCCCGATTACTCTTCCCCGCGAGCCCCTCCCTTGATCGACATGCGCACTTCAACATTTTGCCTGGCCACCGCCCTCGCACTGGGCGGCTGTGGCGCCTTCCCCGACCGCCCCGACCCGGACGACGAGCTGCTGCACGAAGCCATGCAGGGCACCGGTTCGCAACGACCGCCGACTGAGGCGCCTGCACCGCAAAGCCCGCCGCTTGCAACCCGGTCAGCGCCACAGCGCCAGGTGATCCGTGGCAACCAGCAATTCGTGCGCCCGCCCAGCGCAACGCCGAGCGCGAAGGAGCAGGGCGGCGACATCGTGTTCAATTTCGCCGACCAGCCCATCGAGGCAGTGATCAACAGCGTGATGGGCGACCTGCTGCACGAAAACTACAGCATCGCCCAGGGCGTGAAGGGCAATGTCAGCTTCTCCACCTCCAAACCGGTGGACAAGCAGCAGGCGTTGTCGATTCTGGAAACCCTGCTGTCCTGGACCGACAACGCGATGATCCGCCAGGGCCAGCGCTATGTGATCCTGCCCGCCGACCAGGCCGTGGCCGGCAAGCTGGTGCCGAAAATGCACGTGGCGGCACCGTCCAGCGGCCTCTCTGCGCGGTTGTTCCCACTGCGGTATATCTCGGCCACCGAGATGCAGAAACTGCTCAAGCCGTTTGCGCGCGAGAACGCGTTTTTGCTGGTGGACCCGGCGCGCAATATCCTCAGCCTGGCCGGCACCCCGGAGGAGCTGGCCAACTATCAGGAGACCATCGACACCTTTGATGTGGACTGGCTCAAGGGCATGTCGGTGGGCGTGTTCGGCCTGCAACGCGCGTCAGTCGCCGAGTTGATGCCCGAGCTGCAAGCCATGTTCGGCCCGGACAGTGGCATGCCGTTGGCGGGCATGCTGCGGTTTTTGCCGATTGAGCGCACCAATTCGGTGGTGGCGATTTCTTCACAGCCGCAGTACCTCAGCGAGGTGGGTGACTGGATCCGCACCGTCGATGAGGGCGGCGGTAACGAGCCGCAGATGTATGTCTACGATGTGCGCAATATGAAGGCGTCGGACCTGGCCAAGTACCTGCGCCAGATCTATGGCAATGACGCGATCAAGGACGACGCGCCGGCGAAGGTTGCGCCGGGCTTGCGCACGGCTACGTTGTCGTCGCTCAACAGCAATGCCGGCGGGTTGCAAGATGCGCCGCCGCCCGCCGACGAGCCTGAGCAAGCACCGGACGTTGCTGCGTCTGCGCCGGATAAAAGTCTTGAAGCCGGTACTCGGATTACGGCGCAGAAGAGCAGTAACCAACTGCTGGTGCGCACGCGTCCGGCGCAGTGGAAGGAGATCGAAGCGGCGATCAAACGCCTCGACAATCCGCCGCTTCAGGTGCAGATCGAGACGCGCATTCTTGAGGTCAAGTTGACCGGGGAGCTGGACCTTGGGGTGCAGTGGTATCTGGGACGCCTGGCGGGGAACTCGGGGAGTAAGACGGTGGCAAATGCCTCGGGTAGTCAGGGGGCGCTAGGGGGCGGCGGCGCAGGGCTGGGGGCGTCGGATTCGTTGTTTTACTCGTTTGTCAGCGCCAATTTGCAGGTGGCGTTGCATGCGCTTGAGACCAATGGGCGCACTCAGGTGCTGTCGGCGCCGTCGTTGGTGGTGATGAATAACCAGCCGGCGCAGATTCAGGTGGGGGATAACATTCCTATCAGTCAGACCACGGTGAATACCGGCAACGCCGATTCCACTTTGAGCAGCGTCGAGTACGTGCAGACCGGGGTGATTCTGGATGTGGTGCCGCGCATTAATCCGGGCGGGTTGGTGTACATGGATATTCAGCAGCAGGTCAGTGATGCCCAGACTCAGAGTGGTACCAGTGATACGCCGGTGAATCCGCGGATATCGACGCGGTCGGTGTCGACGCAGGTGGCGGTGCAAAGTGGGCAGACGGTGTTGCTGGGCGGGTTGATCAAGCAGGACAACGCGCAGAGTGTCAGTGCTGTGCCGTATTTGGGCAAGATTCCTGGGCTGCGGTGGTTGTTTGGTAACACCAGCAAGTCCAAGGATCGCACGGAGCTGATTGTGTTGATTACGCCTCGGGTGATTACCAGCAGCAGCCAGGCGCGGCAGGTGACGGATGATTATCGCCAGCAGATGCAGTTGCTGCGGCCGGCGAGATGAAGTGAGGGAGGCGGTAGAGAATGTGGGAGCAGGGTCGCCTGCGATGGCGGTCTTTGGGCTTGCGCTTTTTTAGGTCGATTGGGTGCATATCCGTTGCTGTGGTAACGGCTGCTATTGGTTCCGCTCTTACAGCGGGTCACTTTTGGAGGGACCCAAAAGTAACCAAAAGGTCCTCGCCCCACCACTCGGCACCTCGCCTGGGCTCGGTGTGCCCTCACGCAGGCTTTGGAGCGTGGGCCGCCGCGATGGGCCATCCATGGCCCAACACGGCTAAACCGGCGTCCCGACGGTTTACCCACGGTCCAAAACCTGCGTGAGGCCAGCGTGGTTTAACGGGGCGCCTGAGATCAAAGTCAAAAGCAGATCAAGATCAAAAGCAGAGCACGGCGGCCTGGTAGCCGACCTGAGTGGTAGAAGCAAAAGCATAGCAACCCATCTTTGTCTGATGCACAGAGCTCCAAGTGTGGGAGCTGGCTTGCCTGCGATGGCATCAACCGGGTATGGCTGATACACCGGGTTGTCTGCATCGCAGGCCAGCCAGCTCCCACATTTGGTCGAGTGCAGCCTCCAGGGTCAGGTCGGCTGTCAGGTTGCCGTGCTGTAGATTTTGATCTTGGGCGCTCCGTTAAACCACGCTGGCAACCCGCGCCTGATCTCAAGAAGACATTACCAATACGAATAAAATTATTAATAAATAATGAAAGTAGAGAATATTAGCTTATACCCAAATAGCATTATATTTTTGAAATCCATTCCGTTATGTTTGATCGCAACAGCCTACCCCTGACCTCGGATGGTACCCAGCGTGATTCAGATTCTGCGCGCCATAAACGGGTAAAGACCCGGCGGCAGAATCGTTGGAACGGAGTTCAACGTATGTTGCCCATTCAAACCCCTCGCTCGCCCCACACCTAGTTTCCAATCGCCGAAACACCCTCGAAAAATCCGAGCACCGCGCACGACCGCGCGAGCGCCCGACTTCGCGATCTGGAAAGTCTGGAGTGGCCATGAAGCACGTTTTACACCCCACCGCCGCACTGGCGCTGGCCTTACTGACACACACGGCCCAGGCCCAGGACGACAGCACCCTGTCCACCGTGGTGGTCACCGGCAACCGTGGCGCCGAGCAGCGCACCGTCACCAGCAGCCCGGTGCCAATCGATGTCGTCAGCGCCAAGCAACTGCAAAGCACCGGCAAGCCCGGTTTGATGGAAGCCCTGAGCGCGGTGATCCCGTCGCTGACCCTGCCGGAAAAAACCGGTTGGGACGCCAGCGGCATTGCCCGCGCCCCGAACCTGCGCGGCCTGAGTGCCGCCGAAGTGCTGGTGCTGGTCAACGGCAAACGCCGTCACACCAGCGCCACCTTGAACATCAACGGCATCAACACCGGCGCCGCACCGGCCGACCTCGACCTGATCCCGATCAGCGCCATCGACCACGTTGAAGTGCTGCGTGATGGCGCTGCCGCCCAATACGGCTCGGACGCCATCGCCGGGGTGATCAACGTGATCCTCAAGGCCGACACCAGCGGCACCGCTGTGACCAACATCGGCCAGGGCTACGACGGCAAAAAACAGACCGTGCAGCAAAGCCTCAACAAGGGTTTCGAAATCGGCGACGGCGGCATCGTGCAGTTGGCCCTGGATGCACGCAGCCAGAATGACGACAACAAGGCCAGCGCCAACGGTTACACCTACGAGCAAGCCTATGGCCTGGCGGGCACGTCCACTTATGGCGGTTACGGCACGCCCAAGACCAACCTGCTCACCCTGGGCTACAACGCCGAGCTGCCGATTGATGACAGTTTGAGCCTGTATTCCTTCACCACTTACTCGCGACGCAAGGCCGAGCAAGGCCAGAACTTCCGCTTGCCGACCATCACCAACACCATCACCACCGGGCCCAATGGTTACCCGGCCGGCTACACGCCGACCTGGTACATCGATGAGGATGATTTCCAGGCCGCGTTCGGCGGCAAGGGCACGGTCGGCGCGTGGGACTGGGATTTGTCCACCACCTATGGACGCAACGAAGCGGAGCAGGGCACCACCCACAACCAGAACCCGTCTCTGGGCGAGTACACGCCCAACAGCTTCACCTCCGGCACCTGGATTTCCACCGAGCTGACCACCAACCTCGACTTCAAGCGCGGCTTCGACATTGGCCTGCAAAAGCCGCTGGACCTGTCTTATGGCTTTGAGCATCGGCGCGACACCTATGAGGTGCAGGCCGGTGACTACGCCTCCTATGCCAATGGCGGTTACTGCGTGGCGCCGGGCAATTGCGCGTCTTCCGGGGCGCAGGTCACCAACGGCATTTCACCGGCTGAAGAAAGCAGTGCCTCGCGCAACAGCCTTGCCAGCTATGTGGATGTTGGGTTCAACCCGCTGCCGGACTGGTACGTGGGCACCGCGTTTCGCTATGAGCATTACAACGAAGGCGTCGGCGCGACCCGCAGCGGCAAGCTGACCACGCGCTACGATTTCACCCCGCAGTTCGCCGTGCGCGCTACGGTCAGCAATGGTTTTCGCGCGCCGTCCCTGGCCAATAGCCTGTTCAGCGCGCGCTCCACGACCTATGGCGTGGTCGACGGCGTGTATCAATCGATCAACTACGGCGTGTTGCCCGTGGGGTCGGCGGCGGCCAAGGCCTTGGGCGCCGAGGGCTTGAAACCCGAGCGCTCGACCAACTTCAGCCTCGGTTTCACCCTCACGCCCACCGACCGCTTGAACTTCACCGCCGACGCCTACGTGATCAACCTGCGTGACCGCATCACCCTGACCGGCACCTTGCTCGGCCCGGAAGTCACCCAGGTCTTGCAGAACAACGGCATCAACTCCACCTCCGGCGGCCAGTACTTCATCAACGGCGCCGACACCCGCACCAAAGGCGTGGACCTGGTCAGCAACTACAACCAGGACATCGGCCCGTACGGCTCGCTGAAGTGGACGGCGGCGTTCAACTGGAACCAGACCAAGATCCTCAACTACAAGGCGTCCACTGACATCCTTGGCACCTCCTATGACCTGATGGACCGCCAGGCCCGCGGCCTGATCACCGATGTGCAGCCCAAGACCAAGCTGATCCTGGGCGGTGACTGGAGCATCGACCGCTTCAACCTCAACCTGGCCCTGACCCGTTACGGCTCGTACAAAGAGGTCAACGTCTCCGCCGACCGCAGCCTCGACCGGGTCTACAGCGCCAAGTGGATCACCGACCTCGACCTTGGCTACAACCTCACCAAAGACCTGAACGTCGCCGTCGGCGCCAAGAACCTGTTCGACCAATACCCCAAAAAACAAGGCGTGCCGAGCAGCACCATGCTCGCCAGCTACGGCACGTATTCGCCCTACGGTTTTACCGGCGGGTACTACTACACCCGGCTGACTTACGCCTTCTAAGGCCGCAACCCGCGAGGAATAGACCATGCCCATTGTCGCCAAAACCTATGACCTGATCGATGAGGTCACCGACTACCCGGTTCGCCAGGCGCGTGTCGCAACGCCGATCAAAGCCTTGCACGTAGTGCCGGCCCGACACCCGTGGCGCTGGGCCGGGTCGATTTTCGCCGCGCTGGTACTGCTCGCCATCGTGCATTCGCTGGCCACCAACCCGCGTTGGGAGTGGGGCGTATTCGGCCAGTGGTTCTTCTCGCCGTCGGTGCTGCGCGGCCTGGGCCAGACGCTGTTGCTGACATTGCTCAGCACCGTGTTCAGCATCATCCTCGGCACTGCCTTGGCCCTGGCGCGGCTGTCGGGCTCGCCGCTGCTGGCGGCGTTGGCCTGGGGCTATATCTGGTTTTTCCGCTCGATGCCGGCGCTGCTGGTGCTGATCATCCTCTACAACTTTGCCTACCTGTATGACCACATCGTGCTCGGCGTGCCGTTCACCGGCGTGGTGTTCGCCGAATGGTCGACGGTGGATGTGCTCAGTCAATTCACCGTGGCGGTGTTGGGCCTGAGCCTGATGCAAGCGGCCTACGCGGCAGAGATCATTCGCGGCGGCTTGATCGGCGTAGATGCCGGCCAGCATGAAGCGGCGGCGGCCTTGGGTTTGCCGGCTTCGCGCCGTATCTTTCGCATCATTCTGCCCCAGGCCTTGCGCTCGATTCTGCCCTCGGGTTTCAACGAAATCATCGGCCTCGTCAAGGGCACCTCCATCGTCTACGTGCTGGCCTTGCCGGAGCTGTTCTACACCGTGCAGGTCATCTACAACCGCACCCAGGCGGTGATCCCGCTGCTGATCGTGGCCACCGTGTGGTACCTGATCATCACCACCGTGCTGACCAGCGCCCAGTACTACGTCGAGCGCCACTTCGCGCGTGGCACCGCACGCGTGTTGCCGCCGACACCGCTGCAACGCATCCGCCGCTGGCTCAAGGAGAAAACCCATGAGTGACGCACGCGCGGGGCGCATCCAGATCCAGGGCGTGGGCAAGCGCTTTGGCAACCAGCAGGTGCTCAAAGACATCGACCTGACCATCGACCCGGGCAAGGTCACGGTGATTCTCGGGCCGTCCGGCTCGGGCAAATCCACCTTGCTGCGCACCATCAACCACCTGGAGAAGATCGACAGCGGGCACATCACCATCGACGGTGAATACGTCGGTTACCGCCGCAAGGGTGACCTGCTCTACGAATTGAAAGAGCGCGAGATTCTTAAACGCCGTATCGACGTGGGCTTCGTGTTCCAGAACTTCAACCTGTTCCCGCACCTCACCGCCTGGGAAAACATCGCCGAAGCGCCGCTGGCGCACAAGCGCTGGAGCAGGGCCGAGGCGCAGGCCAAGGCGTCCGAACTGCTGGCCAAGGTCGGCCTGGCAGACAAGGTCGATGCCTACCCACGCCAGCTCTCCGGCGGCCAGCAACAGCGCGTGGCCATCGCCCGTGCCCTGGCGCTGGACCCCAAGGTGCTGCTGTTTGACGAACCCACTTCAGCCCTCGACCCGGAACTGGTGGGCGAAGTGCTCGATGTGATCAAGGGCCTGACCCAACTGGGCGTGACCCTGGTGATCGTCACCCACGAGATCGGTTTCGCCCGCGAGGTGGCCGACCACGTGGTGTTTCTGTGCGACGGCCAATTGATCGAAGAGGGCCCGCCCGAACAGATTTTCCGCCAACCCCGACATCCCCGCACCGTGGCCTTTCTCGGCAAGGTGCTTTAGTTCAAGGAGTGACTGCCATGTTCATCCATACCGCTCGCGTGGCCTTGCTGGCGCTAGCCGTCAGCACCGCGCAAACCGCTTTCGCCGTGCAACAGGTCGACCTCAGCCCTGACCGCGTGCGCATTCATGTGCCGCGCAACGAAGCGGCCATCGCGCAGATTCCGCCGGGCTTCAAGTTTGCCCAGCCGGGCAAGTTCACCGTGGCCGTGTCCGGCGTGGCCGGGCCACCGCTGGCGCTGCTGGCCAATGACGACAAGACCACCATCGGCAGCGAGGCCGACACCGCGCAGCTGGTCGCCGACAGTCTTGGCCTGCAACTCAACGTGGTGCAGACCAGTTGGGAAGATTGGCCGCTGGGTGTCAGCTCGGGCAAATACGACGCGGTGATCAGCAACGTCACCGTGACCGAAGCACGCAAGAAGCGTTTTGACTTCGCCACGTATCGCCAGGATGTGCTGGGGTTTTACGTCAAGAGCACCAGCAAGATCACCGAGATCAAACAAGCCTCCGACATTGCCGGGCTGAAGATCATCGTCGGCTCCGGCACTAACCAGGAAAAGGTCCTGCTGGCGTGGAACGAGGCGAATGAAAAGGCTGGCATCAAACCTGCGCTGTTGCAGTACTTCGACGACCAGGCCGCCGCGCAGCTGGCGGTGCAATCGGGGCGCAGCGATGCGCTGTTCGGGCCCAACTCGGTGTACGCCTATTCGGCGGCCATCACCGGCGGCATCAAGCTGGTCGGCACGGTGAATGGTGGCTGGCCGTTGAAGGCGGATATCGCCGTGACCACCCGCAAGGACAACGGCCTGGTCCAGCCGATTCACACGGCACTTGAAGGCGCGATTGCCGGTGGCCAATACGAACAGGTGCTGCAACGTTGGGGCCTGGACATCGAGCGCGTCGACACGTCGCTGATCAACCCACCGGGCCTGCCGGACTAGGAGCATCGATCATGGGACTGACACGACGTGAAGCGCTGTCGAGCATCGCCGCAGTCGGCGGCGAGCCGGCCGTCAAGGATGCACTCGCAGCACTGGGCCTGGGGCCGTCGTCGCACCGACGCCCACAGCCGCTGAAACTCAAGCCCGGCCTGGGGCAGGGCACCCGCGTGCTGGTGCTGGGCGCCGGCATTGCCGGGCTGGTCACTGCGCTGGAACTGACCCGCGCCGGGTTCAGTGTGCAAGTGCTGGAGGCGCGCGATCGCGTCGGCGGGCGCACCTGGACCCTGCGCCATGGCGACCGCGTGGACTACAAGGACGGCCGCACGCAAACCGTGGCATTCGATCAGGGCCTGTATTTCAACGCCGGCCCGGCCAGGATTCCCAGCCAGCACCGTACGATTCTGGATTACTGCAGCGAGCTGGGCGTACCGCTCGAAGTGCTGGTCAACAGCAGCCATGGCGCCCAGGTGCGCCCGGACCTGCAACAGCCGGCATTCACCGTTGGCCAGGCGATCAACGATACGCGCGGGCACTTGTCCGGCTTGCTGGCCAAGGCCGTGCAGCGCGATGCGCTCGATGATGTGTTGAGCAACGAAGAGCGCACGCGCTTGCTGGCGTTTTTGCAGGTGTACGGCGACCTGTCGCAAGCGCTGGCCTATGAAGGCAGCCTGCGCGCCGGTCACCTGGAATCGCCTGCGCACCCCGGCGCATTGCCCGCCACGCGAAGCCCGCTGGCACTGGATCGGCTGCTGCATCCCGAGCTGTGGGGCGCGTTATTGCACACGGAGTTCCCTGAGTTTTCGGCGACCATGTTCCAACCGGTGGGCGGCATGGACCGCATCACCGAGGCCTTTTACCAGCGCGTCAGCGAACACGTGCAATTGGGCGCGCAGGTCAGGCAAATCCGCCAGCTGGAACACGGCGTGGCAGTGACTTATCACGACCAGCACAGTGGCCGCGAACAGGTGGTGCGCGCCGACTATCTGGTCTCGACGTTGCCGCTGCCGCTGCTGGCCAAACTCGATACTGATTTCAGCGACCCGATCAAGGCCGCGTTGCTCAGCACCCGCAGCGACCAGGCCACCAAAGTGGCGTGGCAATCGCCGCGCTTCTGGGAAACCGACTACCGCACCTACGGCGGCCTGTCCTGGATCGAACACCCGGCGCGCCTGCTCTGGTACCCGAGCAACGACCTCAACACCCGCGAAGGGTTGCTGGTGGCCGGTTACGTGACCGGGGAGGGCGCCGACGTGTTTGGCGCGCAGCCGTTCGATCAGCAGTACGCCACCTCCAGGGAGGCCGTGGAGCTGTTGCATCCGGGTTACTCAAAACACCTGCGCAACCCGCTGGCCGTGTCCTGGGAACAGATCCCCTACAGCGAAGGCCCGTGGCTGCGACGCGAACACTTCCCCGCCGACGCCAGCGCCTTGCTCGAACAGGCCCATGGCCGCGTGTATTTCGCCGGGGACGGTCTGGTGCAAAGCGGCGTGGGCATCTGGCAGGAATCGGCGGCCAACTCGGCGCGCCATGTGGTTGCGCAACTGGCGGACCGCGTGACGCAACAAACACAGCGTGCGGCATTGGCCGCGTCTTAAGGAGCATCCTCATGAGCGACAGCATCCAACGTACCCGCGTCGGTGATTTTCCGATCTCGCAAACCGTGACTGTGCCGGCGTCTGCCAGCCTGATTTTCGTCAGCGGCACCTTGCCGGATCTTGCCGACGCCCAGGCCCCTGCGGGTACGCCAGCCGCGTACGGCAGCACCGAAGTGCAGACGGTGTCGGTGTTCAACAAACTGCGCAAAATCCTTCAACAACAAGACCTGGACCTGGGCGATATCGTGCAGTTGCGGGTTTTTCTGGTCGGTGCTGAAGAAACCGGTGGCAAGCTCGACTTTGCCGGGTTGCAGCGTGGTTATACGCAGTTCTTCGGCACGACCGAACAGCCGAACAAGCCGGCGCGCACCGCGTTGCAAGTGGTGGCGTTGCCCTTGCCGGGAGCGCTGGTGGAAGTTGAAGCCATTGCCGCCCGTACGGCCTGATTTTTGGGGTCTGCGCGGGTGTCGTGGCGAGCGGGGTTGCGCGCGTTGGGCTGCGTGGCGGCCCACCACAGGCACCGAGTTCATCCAGAGAGAACTGGGGCGAGAGGTGTTGGGGCCGCTTCGCAGCCCAACGCGGGGCAAGCCCGCTCGCCACAACAAGCCTGTTCGCCACAACAAGCGCGCTCGCCACAGTGATTCATGTTTATCCACGGAGGAGCATCAAAATGTCCACATCCCCCCGGCAACTCAAGTTCGGCGCCATTCTCACGGGCGTCGGCACGGCGCAAAACGAATGGCTGCACCCGCAAATCCCCGGCGATGCCAGTGTCGACATCGACTGGTATCGCGCCCAGGCGCAGCAGGCCGAAGCGGCGAAGTTCGACCTGGTGTTCATCGTCGACAGCCCCTACATCACCGCGGATTCGGCGCCGCACTTTCTCAACCGCCTGGAGCCGCTGACCCTGCTCTCGGCGGTGGCCGGTGCCACCTCGAAAATCGGCTTGGTCGCCACACTGACCACGTCCTACACCGAACCTTTCAACGTGGCGCGGCAGTTCGCCTCCCTGGACTTGATCAGTGGCGGCCGCGCCGGCTGGAACGTGGTGACCACCGGCCTGGAAGGCGCTGCCGGTAACTTCGGCCGTGAGCAGCATATCGACCACACCGAGCGCTATCGCCGGGCGGCTGAGCACTTGGAAGTGGTGCAAGGGCTGTGGGATTCCTACGAGGACGACGCCTTCGTGCGCGACAAAACCAGCAAGGTGTTCCTCGACCCCCAACGTCAGCATCGCCTGGACCACCACGGTGAGTTTTTCTCAGTCACCGGGCCGCTGAATATTGCCCGTTCGGCCCAAGGCCAACCGGTGATCTTCCAGGCCGGGATCTCCGAGTCCGGGCGCAGCCTGGCGGCGAACTACGCCGAAGGGGTTTTCGCCGGCGTGGGCAATTTTGAAGACGCCCAGGCCTACTACCGCGACATCAAACAACGCACTGCCGCCGCCGGGCGCAACCCCGACCACGTGACCATCCTGCCCGGCATCTCGCCGATCATTGCCGACACCGACGAACAGGCCCAGGCCATCGACCGTGAACGCAACGGCGAGCTGGACTTGCACAAGGCGCTGGTGCAATTGGGTCGGCCGTTCAACTACCACGACTTCACGCAGTACGCGCTGGATGAGCCGTTTCCTGACCTGGGTGACCTGGGCAGCAATGGCTATCGCGGGCATGCCGAGAACATCAAGCAAGTCGCCCGCGATCAAGGGCTGACCTTGCGCCAGGCGGCGCTGCGCTTCGCCAAGCCGTTCTCCAGTTTTGTCGGTTCACCCAAAACCGTGGCGGACGAGATCGAACGCTGGTTTGTCGAAGAGGCGGTGGACGGTTTCAATATCCACGTGGGCGCGCCGGAGGACTTTGCGCGCTTCACCGATCAAGTGTTGCCGTTGTTGCGTGATCGCGGGTTGTTTCGCACTGAGTACAGCCACAGCACCTTGCGCGGGCACTTGGGCTTGCCGGTGCCGGTAAATCGGTACACCGCGGCGCGCGCCGAGCCTGCGCCTGAGGTGTTGCAGGCAGTCGGATAGGGGATTACCACCATTTCCAGCGACCCTGTTTTTTCAGGGTCGCGATGATGGCTTCGCGTTTATGGCGGAGTTCTACCATCTTGTGACGGAGTTCGCGGCAGCGGTGGCTGTTGAGGATCAGTAGGCCGATCAAGGGGCAGAGGAGGGCTGTGGAGTAGAGGTAAATATTGGGGGCGTAGATGATTGAGGCCAGTGAGACCATAAAACAGATGCTGTATACGCCGACATGAATCCAGATCCAATGAATGTGACCGTACAGCACTCTAGCTTTGGCGATACCAAACACTACAGTGATTGCCAGCCAGGAAAAAAACCAATTTCGCAACGTTGTATCGTCCGGTGCACTGGAAAGATAGGTGACCAATACCAGCAAACCGGTCAGTGCAATTGAGAACCCGCCGGCAAGCATCCATCCAGCAATGACGGGTGTGTAGCGTTTGCGCAATAAACGAGGGTCTTCTAAGTAGAAAACTGAATAATGGAAGTTTTCTGCGCTCATGTTTTTCCAGTCAAGAGCGGGTTGATTGCTGTAACCCATTTTTTCCAGGGCTTTTTGAGCTCGCTGCTTTTTCACGGTCTGACTTCCTCGTAGATACCAATAGCGAGGGTCTTGACGTTCCCTGACATTGCGCTGCTGGTTATCCCCAGTATTCCCGCGCATGCATCCCTTATGTGAGTGGCTGTGGCACGTTGCATGTGTGTCGCACTGATGCGCTTGGAAGCGGTGCCAGCAGCTTGTTTCAACTTGAGTAGTTTCGTCGTCAGTCGCGGGTCGTTGATTCTGAGCAATTCATCGTTGATTTTTACCCGCTCTTGTCGCGTAAGCCCTTTGAGTATTTGTCTGAGGGGTTTACCCGTTACCCTGGTACTGACATTAATGGCTTTGACTGTCGTCAGGGCTGATGTTCCAATTCCAAGTAAAGCGACGCCATCCAGCACAGAGGTAGCGGCCTCATACCAAACCTCGTTGTCGAGACGATCAAGAATTTGCGGAGCAATCAACTCAGCGCCGGTTCTACCAACGCCGATAAAACATTGGGCGAGACTGGCTGCCAAGGCAGCCTGGCCAATAAACGTAATAGCCGTACTCGCTCCCGCTGAAAACGGTATTAACGCAATTCCACTCGAAACTACCATCCAGCTCAACAACGCACCCGTACAAGTGGCTGCCGTATTCAGCGCCTGCGCCACCAACCTCGACTCCCGAGGTTCATGCTCCAACATCCGCTTGAACTCCGCAGGCCCGACATAGCGAGGCGCCTCGCGCAACACCAGCTTCTTCGGCACCACGCTGCATACCGCCTGAAACTCACGCAGTATCACCACGTTGAACGTCTCATCGATGTACACCACGCCCGCGCCAATCAGCCCCGGGTCGGTATCAATGGCAAAAAACAGCCGACGCAAATCAATACTGCTTTCAATCCGCTGACGCGTGGTGCGGTGAGCCGAGGGGAAACCGTCTTTCAACAGGGACGCAGTCATCCTTAACGCCTGGTTTTTGTGGGAGTCGAGAGCGTAAAGACCAGCAGGCACCTATGAATGTCGGAAGGTTCGCCAATTCAAGTGGGGTGCGTCTCTATCCCGCTTTGGCGTCTTGCGTGCAGCGTGGTGGCTAAGAAAAAGTGCGCCCACGTCACTACCAACGCACACCAAGGCAGGGAGCAAACATGGCCGTCGATATGTTTTTGAAGCTGGGCGACATCAAGGGTGAGTCAAGGGATCAAGCCCATCGCGACGAGATCGATATCACCCACTGGGCGTGGGGAATGTCGCAGTCAGGTTCGATGCACAGCGGTACGGGCGGCGGTGCGGGCAAGGTCACTATTGCCAACTTGAACCTGACAAAGCCGCTGGATAAATCCAGCCCTAACCTGATGATGGCCTGCGCCAGCGGCAAGCATTATCCGGAGGCGAAACTGGTGGTGCGCAAGGCGGGAGGCGCGAGCCCGGTGGAGTATCTGGTGATCACCCTGAAGGAGGTCATGGTGGTGTCCTACAGCACGAGTGCTGAAAACGGCGCCGATGTACTGCACGACAGTTTCGCCTTGAATTTCGCCACCGTCGACGTCAGTTACCAACCGCAGAAAGCCGATGGCGGCAAGGACGGTGGGCCGGTGAAGTTTGGCTGGAACATCCGGCAGAACGTGAAAGCCTGAGCCCCAGCCAGCCCTTTATTCCTGCAACTGCAACGCCTGCTGCTTAAGTTGGCGTTTACGTTCAAACGGCAACTTCTCATCATCGCCATACGGCGCGCTGTACCAGTTGCCATAGCTCGGGTTCGGCAGCAAAAACCAGCGCTGCCCCAGCCAATTCACATACGGTGCGACGGCCTTGCGCTGGTCCGCGAGGGTGTTGTGTTCGGCCTGCACGAAGTCCCCCAGCGAATCGCCCGCCATCAATAAAACGCGGGCGTGGCTGGCGACCCATTGGCGGCGGCAATTTTTGCCATAACCGGCGCTTTCGCAATGGCCGGTCGGCGTGCTGGCGGCCAGCACTTGCTCGTCGCTGTCCACCGGGAAGCCGCGCAGGCGCAGGTTGGCGACCGTGGCCGCGACCTGGCTGTGTTCGCGGTTGGTGAGGTAGTAAACCTTGATGCCTTTTTGCTCGGCTGCTTGCAGGAACGCCACTGCACCCGGCAATGCCTGGGCCTTGGCCTGGTCGACCCAGGTGTTCCAGCGGTCGTAGGAGTAGACCTGATTATTGATGATGTCGCGGGCGTTGAGTGGCACGTTGTCGAGCAGGGTTTCGTCGATATCGACGACCACGGCCGGGGGCAGGCCAGTCAGGTTGCGCGGCGGGAACGGCAGGGCGTCCCAGGTAGGGTCGGCAAGGGCCACGTCGAGCTGGCGGGTGGCGTTGGCGAACAGCTGGCGGTAGATCAACTCGTGCTCGATGGAGGTCTGGGTCCAGAGCACGGCGTCGAGTTGGTCGTTGGCCGGTGGGGCTTGCTGGCAGCCCGCGAGGGCGGTGGTCAGCAGGCAAACGCCGGCGAAAATCAGGTTACGCATGGGCAAGTCTCGAAGAGGAGGGCGCATCGGCAGCACCTTAGCCTAAACACTGACCATAAGCTGTACCTCAACCCGAATGTAGGAGCGCGCTTGCTCGCGAAGGCGGAGTGTCAGTTGATGTATCTGGTGACTGACGCACTGCGTTCGCGCGCAAACCCGCTCCCACATTTGGATCTTCGAGAATCAGACAGCAAGGATGTGGATTGCCCCTTCAAGGCCCACACACCAACGCCTGGCGCTCATAGTTCAGCGCCTTGTTCTGCGGCGCCAACGCATAGCTTGCGCTGCATTGCTGATCGCCCCATTTGATGACCAGCGTGCCTTGATCCTCTTCCACCAACGCCAGCGCATTGCCATTTGGGTCTGCAATCGCCAGTTGCTTGCCGGCCGAGTCTTCCAGCGAAGCGCCGAACGACAGAGGCTTGTGCTGCGCATCAAACAACTCGAACAACACCCGGCGCCCGGTGGTGCCGCTGTAGTGCGCCACCACGATCGCGCCGCGGCGCGGCACCACTTGCTGGGTGGCGTTGGTGATTTCCACATTGCCGCCCAGGTCGCGGGTGTCCAGGCTCACCCAGTTCACCCGATAAGGCTGGGCATTGGGGATCACTGCATAGCCGTTATAGCCGGTCTCTACGCCGCTGTAGCTGCTGATCTTGGCGCCGGAAATGCCCGGCACTTCGGCCAGTGCGAACGTCTCACTGACCGTCTGCCCCAGGTTGATACCGCCCGCGTGAGCGACCACGGAGCCGGCGAGGTTGAGGTTCTGCGAGTTGTAACCCTGGCCCTGGCTGTAGCCCAGGCTCACATCGGCCACGGACGTCCGGCTGTTGATGTTCACCGAACCGGAATCCCCGCTGGTGTCACTGTGGCCGGCCTGCACCGAATAGAACGTGTCGCTGGTATCGGCGACGTAGCCATTGATGCCCGCCTGCGTGGTGGTGTCGCCGTGCTGCCGGCTGGTGGTGACAAACGCACGCGGCGCGCGGGCCTGGCTGCCCAGAGGGAACGAAATCGACAGGTTCAACTGCGTGTCGCTGCTCGGCTGACCCCAGGTGACGATCTGCTTGGTGCGCGTTACGCCGAGGTTGTAGCTCAGCTCGCCCCAGTTGCTGGTGTAGCCGGCCGAGAAGCTCTGCGAGCCGCCCCGATTCCAGTAGCGCTGGTCACTGGCATTCACGTACACGCTGCCAAATTCGTTGTTGCGCCCGATGCTCTGGTTGATGGTCAGGTCGGTGCGGGTTTTTGAGTGGCCGTTGCGCACACGCACATCCTGGCTGCTGTCTTCGACATGGTCGCTGAGGGTGCGATAGCCCTCGGTGGAGTAGCGGTAGGCGGCCAGGGTGAAGTTGGTGTCGGTGCCGGTGAAGGTTTTTGCATACAGCGCCCGCACGCTGCTGCCCTGGGTGGTTTTCCCCAGGGCCTTGCTCGAGGAGTGCGTGGTGTCCAGCGAGAAGGCGCCGAACGAGGTGTTCTTGCCGGCGCCAATGGACAGTGCGTTGTAGTCCTCGCTGGCCTGCAACCCGACAATCCCGCTGAGGTTGCTGGTCAGGCCGTACGCCAGGGTGCCGCTGAGAAAACGCGGGCTCGCCAGGCCATCGGCGTTGCTCTTGAAGGTACCCGCCGAGAGGCTGTACTTGACCTGGCCTTCACGCACCATGATCGGCAAGCTGGAAAACGCCTGCATCGTCACGCGGCGCGTCCCGTCGGCTTCGATCACGGTGATTTGCAGGTCGCCGTTGGAGCCGCTGGGGTAGATGTCGTTGATCTCGAACGGCCCCGGCGCAACGTTGGCGGTGTAGAGGATGTAGTCGTTCTGGCGGATTTCCACCGTCGCGTTGGTCTGCGCCACGCCACGGATCACCGGCGCATAACCGCGCTCGCTGTCGGCACGCATGCCGTCATCGGAGGCCAGCTTGAGGCCGCGATAACGCACGCTGTCGAACAGGTCGGTGTCGGAGAAGATCTCACCGGCGCTGAACTGGCCCTTGATCGCGGTCACGTCGTGCTGCAGGTAAGTACGGTTGCTGGTGTAGGTGTTCGAGCGCCCGGTGCCGCCGCTCAGGTTCGATTCATTGCGCAGGCGCCACGCGCCCAGGTTGATGCCGTTGCGCAGGCCGAGGTTATTCGAGAGGCGCGTTTTGTAGTCGCCGGCGGTGCGGCTGCTGTTGAGCTGGTAGTTGATAAACGCTGCGGGCACGCCGTCATCCCATAATTGCGGGTCGACGTAACCGCGCATGCCGCGCTGCATGGCCACCTGCGGAATGCTCGCCATCAGGCGCAGGCGGCTGCTGTCGTAACGCACGCTGGCCTCCTCGATCATCTCGGCCAGGGCGTAGCATTCCTGCGGGTGCTGCGGGTCGATGTCGCCTTCGGCCTGGAGGCGGTGCATGTCGATGCCCAGCTGCTTGAGCAGATCGAGGGTCAGGCAGGCTTCGACTCGGTCGTTTTTCGGGTTGCGCTTGAAGTCGATGTCGCGCCGGCCCACCAGCACTTCGTTGCTGTACAGGTCGACGCGGTAATTGCCCGGCAGCACGCTGTTGGCCGAGAGCAATTGCTGCAGGTCGACCGTCGACTGCGAGCCTTGCAGGAACGTGGTGTTGAAGGTTTGCGCAGTGTCCTCGGCCATCGCCCAGGCCGGCAGGCTGGCGGCAATCGCGAACGACAGCGTCTTCAACTTCAGTGCGCCACGCGCGGGCCTGTTACTGGAAAGAAAAGACATGCGAAGACCTGTGACATCCCTGATTGGCGAACAGGCGGGCACGCGAACACGCACGCAACGTGAGCCTGTGGGTTAGAGAAAGTGCTTAGGGGGTGAGGCGTGATTCGGTCGCGTGTGCAGCGATGCCCGAAAGTGGCGCGGTGTAATGATTCTGTGCGCCGTAGTCATTGATGCTGGAAAACGACAGTTGCACCGGGCCGGGCGCTGGCGCCGTCTTGAGCGCGAACTGTCTTTGCTCGCCGGGCGCGATCATGGTCGAGTCGCTCGCCAGTTGTGCCTGCACCTTAACGTCGGCCATGGACACGTGGTACAGCGTCGGGTTTTTCACCTGCAACAGCGTTTGCGCGCCGTGCTCGACCAATGCCCACTCCAACTGCGCAGGCGCCTGCAACGCACTGCCGGTCAGGCCGGCAGGGCGGAAAAAAATCTTGATGCGTTGGCGAATCGCCAACTGCAAGGTGTTCTCGGTCTCGCTGGCCTTGGGAATTTCCTGCACGTTCAACCACACCACCGACTCGCGGTCCGTGGGCATGCCTGTGCCTTCATACAGGATGCGCAGCAGTTGCTGTTCCTTGGCGAACACCCGGGCCAGTGGCGGGGTGACGGCAAACGGAGCACGGCTGCCGTTGGAATCATTCATGTCGACCCAGGACTGAATCAACACATCCTGGTTACCGTTGCGCACGGTGATATTGGCTTCTTTATGGTCGCCATCGAACACGATACGGGTGGCATTCAATGAAATGCTGGCGGCGGCCTGGGTAGCCATAAGCATGCCCAGCAGCCCCAGACATGCGGCAATAGAACGAGGCAGCATGAGGATTATCCGGTGTAATCAAAAAAGAGAATGGCGAGGCCGTGTGGCCTCGCGCGTTCGGTGCACGGGGCGCCGGGGTTACTCGTATTGCAGGATGAACGGCAGGGTGGCATCACCGCGACCGGCGGTGGATGCGCCGGCAGCGCCGGTGGTGACGTAGGCAGCTGCAAAGCTCAGGGTGGCGTCGCCGCCGGCAGTGCCGGTGCCGTGCATGGTGCTTTCGATGCGCGCAGTGGCCTGCGAGCTGAGGTCGATCAAGCTGCCATTGCTGTCGAGCAGGGCGATACCGACGTTTTTAGCCGAAGCGGAACCGGCGTTCAGCGCCAGTACGTTCTTGCCGGTCACCAGGCCCGAACCGCCGTTGTTGGCGTCAAAGATCATCGCTACTTTGGTGCCCTGGTTGCAGTTGACGTTCAGGTTGAAGTCTTTGGCAGTCACGCGGCCGGCGGTTGGGTTTTCCGCGGTGCCCATGTCTTTGATCGAAACGTTGCCCATGTCCACCGAAATAGTGCGATCGGAGTTGGCGCCGTCTACCGAGCAGGCGTCGTTGTTGATCACGCCGGTGAAGGTAATTTTACCGCTGCCGCCCAGGGTAGGCGTCGGTGCCGGATCATCGGCAAATGCACTGCCGGAGGCGGCGATAATGGCCGAGGCGATAACAGCCAGGGAAAACTTCTTCATGATGATGTCCGTAAGTGTTAGTTGGAAAATGCGGTTGTTGAACTGCGAGGAAAGAATAAGAGGGCAGGCGCTGCGAGCGAATAAGACGATTCTTATAAGCCGCGCAATAGACGGGTTAGTTGCACCGCAAGGCAGTTGTTGAGCCCGCAAACAGGGGGCCAAGCCATCGCCTGGGAATGGCTTGCACGGTGTGCTTAGTTGAAGATATTGCGCGCCAGGCAATAGGCGAGAAGGTCCTGGTCGCTGCTCACTTCAAGTTTGCGCATGGCCGATATTTTTTGTGCACTGATGGTCTTTGAACTACGGTTCTGGCTGCGCGCAATATCACTCACGCTCATGCCGGAAATAAACAACCGCAAGATCTCGAACTCTTTGGGTGACAAGCTGGTAAAGCGCTCGTCGATGGCCGTGAGGGTCTCGATCACCGAGGTCTTGGGCGGCTCCAGGCTGCGGTAGGCGCTCTGTTGCGCAATCGCCTTGAGCGCCAGTTGAATCTCGGTGTGCAACTGGCTTTTCTGGATGATGCCGACCACGCCCAGCTCCTGCAGACGCGTGAGGATCAGGTGGTTGGAAATCATGGTCAGGATCAAAATCTGCACCTGCGGAAAATGCCGCTTCAGGTATTCCACCAACTTCAGGCCATCGCCGTAGGGCGAGTCGCCGGGCATGTTGTAATCGGTGATCACGATATCGGCGCCCTGGCGCTGCAACAGTTCGATCAGGCCCGCCGAACACACCGCTTCACCCACGACTTGAAAGCGCGTGTCGCGCTCCACCAGTTCGCGTACCCCGAGCAGCACGATCGGGTGATCGTCCGCGATAACCACGTTGAATTTTTTCATAAAGGGCCGTCCGTAGTGCCAGTTCAAGTGAGGGAAGTGTGCCCGGGCTGGAGAGTGTCCAGGACGGCCGACAGTCGTTGCATCACCGCCTTCACCTTGAGCTCAAGCGTCGTGTCGAGGCTGCCGCGGTTCAGTGCGTTTTCCAGTTCGATGCAGGCCTGGGCCAGGGGGAGCGCCTGCACGGCGCCCAGCGCGCCTGAGGCCGAATGCAGCAGTTGGGCGAGCGCGCGCGCATCACGCTGCGCCAGTGCCGCGCCGAGTCGCTGCAAATCTTGCTGCACGCTGCTGATAAACAGCGGGCGCATCTTGTCCGACAGCTGCACGTGGTCGTCGAACGGCTCGGGCGGCGGTTCGACCGGCGCCTTGACCTTGCACAGCTTGACCAACTGCGCGCGCAGGGTTTGCAGGCTCAGGGGTTTGACGATCCAGGCGTTCATGCCGACCGCCAGGCAGCGCACGCCTTCCTCGCGCATGGCGTTGGCGGTCACGCCGATGATCGGCAATTGCGGGTCATGCGCCCTGAGCGTGCGGGCCAGATCATAACCATTCATCAAGGGCATGTTCACGTCGGTCAACACCAGGTCGAAGGCTTGCGGTTGCCACAACTGCAGTGCCTGCTCGCCATTGGCAGCCAGGGTCACCGAGCAGCCGAGTGCCTCCAGTTGTTCCTTGATGATCGCCTGATTGATCGGGTTGTCCTCGGCCACCAGGATGCGCAACCCAAGCTGCCCGGCACTTTGTGGCAGGGCCGCCGGCGGTTGCTCATGCTTGCCGTGCTGGGCCAGCGACACGGTGGTGGCGATAGCCCGTACGTCGTGCATGTCCACGACCCAGCCCTGTGCCGTATGCAGCGGCGGGCTGTGCGCGCCGGGCAGGCACAGCACGCGTTGCCCGGCCCAGTGGCGGGCGGGCTCGCTGGGCAGCAGATCGACCAGCACCGCCTGGCGGCTGTCCTGTTCCGGCGTGGGCGCCGCCGCCAGGGCCGCGGCAATGCCCAGGCGATTGAGCCAGTCACACAGCGACTGCGCCAACTCGCGTACCGGCGCCTGCACATACACAGGCGTCGCGCTGGGTTCGATCAGCGGCGGGTTGGTCAACGCACCGCTGCACAGCGGCAGGCGTATTTTCAGGGTGAAGCTGCTGCCCAGGCCGGGCTCGCTGACCACTTTGATCTCGCCGTCCATCATTTGCGCCAGCCAGCGGCAAATCGGCAGCCCCAGCCCGGCGCCGCCTTCGCTGGCGGTGTCGGGTGCCTGGTAAAACACATCGAACAGCTTGGCCTGCTGCGCCTCGGGGATGCCCACGCCGGAGTCGGTGACCTGCCATTCCAGGTTGACGTACTCGGCGTCGCGCGCCGTGACCCGGGCGCGGATCACCACGCGCCCGATGTCGGTGAATTTGAGCGCGTTGCTCACCAGGTTGTTGAGAATCTGGCGAATGCGCATCGGGTCGCCCAGTACGCTGTCGGGCAGCTGCGGGTCGATGCAACTGTAAAGCTGCAAGCCCTTGCGCTGGGCGAAGGCGGCGTAGGTGTGCAGGGTGTCTTCGAGCATGTCCAGCGGGCAGAACTCCACGGCTTCAATTGCCATTTGCCCGGACTCGATTTTCGACACGTCGAGCACGTCGCTGATCAGCTGGAACAGCGTCGCGGATGAGCGCTGTATGGTCTGCAGGTAGGTTTTCTGGTGCGGGTCCAGGTCGGTCAGGCCGAGCAGTTCCAGAGTGCCGAGCACGCCATACAACGGCGTGCGAATTTCATGGCTCATGGTCGCCAGGAACAGCGTCTTGGCCTCGTTGGCGGCATCGGCGGCGTGACGGGCGTCCTCCAACGCCTGGGCATCTTCGATATGCCGGGTGATGTCGTTGAATGCATACAGGCGTACGTCTTCGGCCTGGTAACGGGTGGAGACGAAGCCGATCTGCAGGTGGCGGCCTTCGATCTCCAGGTGCGTCTCGCCGCTCTCGGCGCTGTCATGCACACCGGTCAGCGCGGATACCAGCCGCGCGGTGCCTGGCCATTGCTGGGCACGCTGGTTCTCGATCAACACCTTGCCGTCACTGCGCCGCACCACGCACAGGCCGGTGGGCGCGGTGTCGATGATCACGCGGCTGAACGCCACGCTTTCGGCGATGCGTTCGTGCGCCAGGCGTGCGGGGTTGATCACCTGGCGCCGGTACCAGCGGCTACCGCCCCAGCACAGCGTAATCAGGGTGCCCAGCAACAGGGCCAGGCTGCTCAGCGGCCACAAGGCCGAATGGAAAAAGTGCGAGTAGTTCAGCCCATAGATTGCGCTCCAGGGCTGGTCGCCGCGTTGGGTGATCTTGAATTCGAAGCCGTCGGCCCTGAAGTGCACGCCATCGCTGAGCGGCACACCGACGTCTGGCCCGACCAGCCGGCTGCCGTCGGGGCCAATCAGGGTGAACCGGTCAAAGGCCGAGTGGTCCAGGGCGCGCTGCACATCGTCGACCTGCGCCACGTCGAGCAGGGTACCGACCACCGCCTGGCCCTGGCCGTCGAGGGGCAGGCCGATATAAGCCAGCAAGTGCGCAGGCGCAGGACCGGCCTGCCAGTACACGCGGTTCTGTTCCAGCGGCTGCGGCGTTTGGTCGAGGGTCTGTTGCACCGCGTTGACCAGCGCCACCAGGTTGCCAGTTTCCTCGGTACTTTCTCGACGCTGGTAGCCCACCGACGGAACGGTGATGGTGTAAGGCGTCTGGCGATTGAGCAGAAAGGTTTGTGGCGCTTCATAGGGCGAGGACGACCAGAAGGCGCTGTAATAGCTGGTGAGATGCGCGCCCAGGGCAAAAATCTGCGGGCGCGCGGCAGCGCTGATCTGCTGCTCGTCAAACTTGACGCTGAACGGCACCGAAAACGAATATTTCTGGCCTTCGTACAGCGTGCGGTGGTTGTCGACCATGCGGCTTTTGAGGCTGACCTGAACGTTGGTGGCACGCAACAGTTCGGCCTGGATGCCCGGGTGCGTCAGACTCTTGAGGTACGACTCCTGCTCCGACAGGTTCTCCATCAGGCGCGCAAAATGAAAGCGCGTGGCGCCGTAACGGGTTTCGACCCCGCGCTGCAGTGACCAGTAATTGGTCAGCACCAACAGCAACGCGATTCCGAGCAGCACCATCAGGCCTTTGTTCAGGCGCGACGAGCTGCGGGTGAAGGCTTCGAGGACCGCGTTGTTGTGCTTCATCAGAGGTTTCCGCAGGCGCAGGATAAATCGGCACAGGATGGAGCTTACTCCTTACTATCGAACAGATAATCCGCGGCCGCCAGCTAGTGAGATGTCGCGGGGCCATCATTGTTCAGAAGTTGTTGAAATTGTTCGGAAGAGACCGCGTGAGAAATCAGGAAACCCTGCACCTGATTGCAGTCGACCTTGCGCAGCAGCGCCAGTTGCTGCGGGGTTTCCACCCCTTCGGCCACCACGGTGAGACCCAGTTTGCGGCCCAGCGCGATGATGCTTGCCAGGGCCTGGGCCATGCCCTCGTTGTCGTGGCAGCCCTGCACCAGTGCCTGGTCGATCTTCAATTCGGTAAACGGTGTGGAGACCAGGTTCAGGTACGAGCTGTAGCCCTTGCCGAAATCGTCCTGGGACAGGCCGAAGCCCTTGATGCGCAGGCGGCAGGCGCCGGCGTAGAAGTTGCTGATGTCCTGGGGCACCGAGCATTCCATCAGCTCGAAGCAGATCATTCCGGGAATGCCGTCGTGGTGCAGCACGAATTCCAGCAAGCGGTCGGCCAGGTCATGGCTGTTGAGCAGGTGCGTGGGCAAGTTGATCGACACCGGTATTTCGTAGCCACGCTGGCGCCAGCGTTCCTGGGCGTGGATCGCCTGTTTGAGCACCACCCACAACAATCGCTCCTCCAGCTCGAATGCCTTGATCGCCGGCAGGAACGCGGCGGGCAGCATCACGCCTTGCTCGGGGTGCATCCAGCGCACCAGGGCTTCGGCGGCGACGATGCGGCCGTTGGCGAGGGATTTTTTCGGTTGGAACCAGGCCTGCAGTTGGCCGCTGCTCATGGCGTGCACCAGGGTGTGGCGGTCGATGTCCAGGTGTTCGGGCAATTCGGGGGAGGGCTTGCGCACGGTGTTCCTGAGCTGGTCGACGAGGCTGCGCAGGGCGTCGGCGGCGACCGGTTTGGAGATCAGCCCGATCACTTCCACATCGAGGTTTTTTGCCACCAGGCTGGCCGCCATCAGCATGCGCCGCGACGCCGCGCTCATGATCGCCAGCGCCGGCTTGCAGCGCAGGCTGGCCAGACACTGGATAAACTGCACGCCGTCCATGCCGGGCATCAGCAGGTCGGTCAGTACCAGGTCGAAATCGCGCTGGCGCAGACGCTCCAGCGCTTCTTTACCGTCCTCGGCGGTTTCGAGCATGAAATCCCCCAACTCACTGAGCAGGTGCTGCAGGTAGATGTGCTGCAGGGGATGGTCCTCAACAATCAAAATACTAAGGGGCTTCATGGGTGATCCGTGCATAAGGCGCCAGGGAGTTGAATAGAGCCCGCAACGCAAAGGGTTTGACCAGGCAATGGTTCATGCCGGCGGCCAGGCACAGGTCGGCCTCGCCGCGCATGGCGTTGGCGGTGGCCCCGATAATCGGCAACGGGCAGCCCTGACGACGCAGTTCGCGCGCCAGTTCGTAGCCGTTGATGTGGGGCATGTTCACGTCCGTCAGCACCACGTCGAAGTTGCCGGCGGTGTACAGCTGCAACGCTTCCTGACCATCGGCCGCCAGCTCCACGGTGCAGCCGAGCTCTTCGAGTTGGTCACGCAAAATCAGCTGGTTGATGATGTTGTCCTCGGCCACCAGCAGGTGCAGGTTGAGTTTGTTCAAGTCACGCTGACGCGTCTGCTCACCGGCGCGGGCCACCCACAGCCCCTGGGCCTGGCTCACGGCCTGATGAACAGCGCCCAAGTGGTTGAGGTTGACGTGCCAGGCGCCGGCCTCGGCCTCCAGCGCGGTGCAGGCATGGCTGCTGACGTGAATCACCGGGCCCGGCCACTCGGGCGCCAGCAATGGATCGACGCTGCCGGGATGCACTTGCAGCAGCAGATGGCTTTCCGGCAGCGTCGGCAGCCCGGTCTGAGCGCGTGCACCCCAGCGGCGCAGCCAGCCGCTGATCGAGTGCGCCAGTTCCGGGATGGGCGACACCACGTAGATCGTCTCGGCCAGCAACGGAGTCATCGGTGGCGTCGGCGCTTCTTCCAGCGGCAGGATCAGGCTGAAGCTGCTGCCCAGGCCCAGTTCGCTGACCATGCGGATATTGCCGTTCATCAATTCGGTGAGGCGCTGGCAGATCGGCAGGCCCAGGCCGGTGCCGGCAACCACGTTAGTGTTGCCTTCGCTCTGGTAGAAGGGCTCGAAAATCATCGCCTGGTCTTCCTGGGCGATGCCTTTGCCGGTGTCCGAGACTTGCCACAACACACTGGAGCGCTCGCCATCGCGGCCAAGCACTTTGACGCGCAGCACCACGCGCCCGTAGTCGGTGAACTTCACGGCGTTGTTGAGCAGGTTGTTGAGGATCTGGCGGATGCGTGTCACGTCGCCGATCAGCCGTTCCGGCAACTTCGGGTCGAAGCAGGCATACAGCTGCAAACCTTTGCCCTGGGCGGCCGCGGCGTAGCCCTGGATGATTTCGTGGACCAGGTCCAGCGGCGAAAACTCGCTCATTTCCAAAGCCAGCTGCCCGGCCTCGATCTTCGACACGTCGAGCACGTCGCAGATCAGTTGCAGCAAGGTCGAAGACGAACCTTCGATGGCGTGCAGATAGTCTTTCTGCTGGGCGTCCAGTTGTGTGCGCGCCAGCAATTCCAGGGTGCCGAGCACGCCGTACAGCGGCGTGCGGATTTCATGGCTCATGGTCGCCAGGAACAAGGTCTTGGCGGCGTTGGCAGCGTCTGCCGACTGCCGCGCTTCTTCCAGCGCCGCTTCCACCTGTTTGCGTGCGCTGATATCGCTGAAGGCGCAAAACAACACGTCCTCGCCCCTGTAACGGGTCGGCGCGCTGCTCAGGTACAGGTGACGGCCGTCGATGGTTTCAAAGTAATCGCTGCGTTCGGACGGTTCACCGGCGTAGGCCTGCGCGATCCAACCGGCGCGCAACGCCTCGCGCTCCGGGCCGTGGCCCAGCCATTGCTGGGCGAGGGTGTTTTCCAGCACCACCTGGCCGTCGGTGCGGCGCAGTACGCACAGGGCGACAGGCGCGGTCTGGATTACGTCGCGGCCAAACGCCTCGCTTTCGATCAGTGCCTGGATGCGGTGAATCGAGGGAATGATGAAGCGCTGGTCGACGCGGCGCATCACCAGCCAGATCAGCGTCAGGCTGAACAGGCAGAACAGCAGCGAACCCAGTAGCTGTTTCCACAAGCCGGTGACCACGGCGCGCAAGTCAATGGAATACATCAACTGCCAGTCCGAGGATTTCAGGTGCTTGCGGATCACCAGGTGATCGGGCAGCAAGCCGTTGCCGACAAAGCCGAAGAAGCTGTCTTCCTTGGGCTTGAGGTGTTGCTGGCGCATCTGCGTGTCGTCGCTGTTGGTAAATACCAGCATGCCCTGGGAGTTGAGCATCATGAACTCGCCGGCGCTCTGGTCGCTGAGGGCCTGGGACACTTCTCGGCTTTCCATTTCCAGTCCCAGCCAGCCGGAAGTGGGGTCTTGGCGATCCAGACGGATGAATATGTACAGGTGCGAATGGTGTTCGGTGCGGTCGCTCAGCCACAACTCGTTAAGGGTGGACGGATCGCTGTGCTGCAAGGCCTTGAGGCGGTTGAGCATGCACTTGGAAATCGGCAGGACGTGCGCGGTCGCGTCATACACCCGTGTCACCTGCGGGGTAGGGCCGGCGTTTACATACAGCAGGTTGAGTTGCTTGGCCTTGAGGTAGTCGCGCAGGCGTGCCGTCAGCCAGATGCTCCACTGGTTGCCCGGCGTGTCGCCCAGCTGCACATGCTCTTCTTCGGGAGAGGAGGGGTAAATCCTTGACTGCTTGCGCACCGCCGAGAGGCTGAGACTTTCAAGCAGCGCCTCGCGGTTGGTGAAAAACGTATGGGCTTCGGCGATGGCGCTGCTCATGTAGCCACGGCGTTGGGAAATATCGTTATTGAAGGTGGACAACAGAAAGGTGTACACGCCGCTGAGGATGCCGATGAGCAGCACGGTCGCGAAAATACGAAGCAGCCTTCTGGCTGCTTCGGGTCGGGAGAGGACGGGGTTGATCTGGAGCAGATAACTTTTCAATCGCATCGGCGGACTTTAAGCGTCGGCCGTGCCGCGTGGCATAAGACGATCCTTAAAAAAATCAGCTATTTGTAATACATATCCACCACCACTGCGGCGTCGAATGCGCCGGGAATCGGCAGGGTGCGCCATTTCAAATCGGCGCGGAATTCGTCGCGGCTCTGGCCCAGGCCCATCAGTTCCTGCAGCGTGAACCAATTGTCGAACGGCAATTGCTGTTGGCTTTCGGCGCGGGACAGGGCGATGCCCACCGATTTATTGTTGTCCGGTACCAGTAACCCGTTGATCACACTGCCGCCACCCGGCGTGGTGGCGAAGCGAGCGCTGACGGTATAAGGCGTGTCGCAACCTTTGCGCAGGTTCAAGCTGAAATTTGCGGTGCTGGCGACTTCGCCGATGGCAAATTTGCGCGAGGGCATCGGGAAGCTGACCACGCTGGGGCTGATGGTCAGCTCGGGGGTACAGGGCACGAAGCGGATGCCGTTCATGCCGGTGACCACGTAGTTGAAGTTGCTGTTGGGCCTTGAGTTCAGGCCGCGTACGCCGTCCAGCTGGAACACCCGATACTCGGTCAGGGTACTGGCCTGGCCACTGGGAGGCGTAGGGTCGTATTTCTCGATGAACACGCTGAAGTTGAGGGTGAAGCGCGCCTTGTCCCAGCCTTTGCAGTTGGCCAGGTTGCAGCCGCGGTCGGAAAAGAACCCGGTGCCGACCTTGCCGGTACTTTGGGTGATCGGCTGGTTGTTATAGCGAATACCCACGCGGATGCCCGTGCCAATGCTGACGTTGGCCGGGTTGACGTAGAAGTAGATCTCCTCGCGGCCGTAGTAGTAGTCATCTTTGCAAATCACATCGGTGGAGCGTGGGCCGGACTCCCAGATAATGCTGCCGTTTGGCGCGTCGGCCGCCACCGCCAGGGCGGTGCCCAAGGCTTCCTTGGTAATGATCGAGTCGCTGCCATCCTCACGGCAGGCCAGCGCATGGCTGGTGGCGGGCAGGACTGCGCAAGCCCACAGCAGCATGGGTAGAAATCGTTTGGTGAGTGACATTGGTGCAAATACCCCGCGAATCATCAGTTGAGCGCCGCGCTGTGGCGGGCTTGCAAACCGATATCGGTGATTTCGGTGAAGTGGAGGGTGGTGCCTGTGGGCAACGGGCCGGGCGCGGTCAGGGTTTTGTGCTCGAAAGGCTTGAGCAGCAGGTAATCACTGAGCACCTGGCCGTCGGTTTGCAGGTTCACCAGCGACAGGTGAAAGGCGCTGGGGTTGCTGACCGTGACGGTGCGCCCATCGTTGCTGCGCCATTGCAGTTGCTGCACCGCGTCGGCCGAGCCGCCTTTGAGCGCGGGTGGCCGATAGAACAGCTTGAGCCGCTGGCGTATCGCAAATTGCACGCTGTTGGGGTCTTCCGGCTTGAGCGGGATCTCCATGATATTCAGCCAGAACAGCGATTCACGGTCGCTGGGCAACCCTTCACCGGCATACAGGATGCGCAACTGATGATGCTCGCCGGCGCCCAGCTGCACCAACGGCTCGGTGGCGGCAAACGGCACGCTGTGGCTGCTGGCTTCGTCCTGGCCGCTGATCCAGGTTTGCACCACCACTTCCCGTGCAGCCTGGTTGACCACGCTGATGTTGGCTTCGCGGTCATGGCCGAAATAGATCAGGCGCGTGCCTTCGACCTTCAGCGCGGCGCTGGCGGGCGGCGGTGCAAGGGCCAGCAATCCGCAGGCTAAAATCATCATTCTGAGTAAAAACATGAGCACAGATGAATCCATGGGAGCGTGTGGGAACGCGGCCCATGGTAGGGGCAGGGCACCGTGGGGGCTTTCAGGCGATTCTTAAAAGTGCGGGGCTGTACCCGGTTACCGTTTCAGAATCGCCTTAAAGTCAGGTTTCACCCCTGACGGGTAACGTGGTCAGCGTTGAATGATCGACGCGGATGCCCACCTGCCAGGTTTACCCTATGTCCAATAAAGCGTTACGCCTTCTGATTGCCGATGCAGACCTTCTGCAACGGATCAAGATCGAGAAAATGCTCAACCAGCTGGGCTATCACCGTATCGTCCCCTTGAGCTCGTTCGACGAACTGCAGGCACTGACACGTTCAGGCGCTGTGGCGTTCGACCTGTTGATCATCAACACGGCGCTGGTGCACTCGCGGCAGGTCAACCTGTTGAAGTATTGCCATGACAACCCGCTGATTCGCCACACGCTGATCTATGACGGGCAATGTGCGCAAAGCTCGGTGGTGTCGGTGTCGGTCAGCCAGACCCTGCATTTGTCGCTGTCGCAATCGCCGGATTTCAACTCGCTGCGTCGCTGCATGGAAGTGGTCGATCCCGACCATAGCCTGCCCACGGTCGAACGCCCGGTGCTGCGCGCCGTTGACAGCCGGACCAGCGTGCCGTCAGCGGCGCCACGCGCGATCTATCAGGGCGATCCGGCGGTGGTGGCCTGCGCGGTCGGGCTCTCGCCCAAGCGTTGATCAACCGGCACGCTCAAGCGTATCGGCACCGATTTGGCCGCCGGCACCTTGCTGCGTTCGGCGTGGTGCCAGAGCGGCACCAGTGGGTTGCATTCAGGGTAATACGCCGCGGCGCAGCCTTCGGGGATGTCATACGCAACGATTTCCAGCGGACCGACCTGGCGCTTGACCTCAGGCTCTATGGCGGTGGTCAACATCACCCCCTGACCGTTCTCGAAACCCAGCCGCGCGATATCGTTGCGGTGCATGAAGATCACCTCGCGCGTGCCACTGATGCCGCGAAAGCGATCCTCGTAGCCGTAGATCGTGGTGTTGAACTGGTCGTTGCTGCGCAGCGTCATCAGTTGCAGCACATCACGCGCCAGCACCTGGGTGTTGACGTCATCGTCTTCATTGAGCGTGGCGGGCAGCACGAACTGTGCCTTGCCGCTGTCGGTCAGCCATTTGCGGTGCGCAACGGCGATGGGGCGGTGAAATCCTCCCGGTTCGGCCATGCGGGTTTCCATGTCGTGGAAGATCTGCGGGTAGATGCGGCTGATGGCGCTGCGCACTTTTGAGTAGTCCGCGCTCCAGCCCTGCCAGTCAATCGAGCCGCCCGCTGGCAACGTGGCCTGGGCCAGGCCGGCGACGATGCTGGCCTCGGCGCGCACGTGGGTGCTGACCGGTTCGGCGCTGCCATGCCAGCCGTGGATGCAGCCGGTGCTGTCCTCGGTGGCCCAGGTTTGCTCGACCCCCTGCTGTCGGTCGATTTCGATGCGCCCCAGGCACGGCAGCAGCCACTGGTGTTGCGCGGGCAACAAGTGCGTACGATTGAGTTTGGTCGCGATCTGCACGTTGAGTTGCAAGGTTTGCCAGGCCGGCTCCATGCGCGACGTGTCGGGAATCGCGCGCAGGAAGTTGCCGCCCAAGCCGATAAAGCCGCGCACGCGCCCGGCCAGAATGCCTTCGCAGGCGTCCACCGTGCACAGGCCCATTTGCTCCGGCACCTTGAAGCCGAACTGCTGCTCGATCAGTTCGACCGGGACTTTTTTCGGGTCTTCGGTAATGCCCACCGTGCGCTGGCCCTGCACATTGGAGTGGCCGCGCACCGGGCAGATTCCTGCACCCGGCTTGCCGAAATTGCCGCGCATCAGCAACAGGTTCGCCAGCATTTGCACGTTTTGCACCCCGTGCCGATGCTGAGTCAGGCCCATGCCGTAGATCATCATGACCCGGTTACTGCGCGCGTACACCTGCGCGGCCGCCTCCAGGGCGCTGCGGCTCAGGCCGGAGCGGCGCTCGATGGTCGGCCACTGCGCGGCGCGAACCATCGCCGCAAACGCGTCGAAGCCTTCGGTGTGTTCGGCGATAAAGGCGTAGTCGAGTACCGGCGCACGCCCGTCGCGCTGTGCCTGGTCGTCCAGCTCCAGCAGCACTTTAGCCAGGCCGAGCAGGGCGGCCGTGTCGCCACCGATTGCCACCTGGTGATACTGGGTACTGATCACGGTGGATTCGGGGGTGAGCATTTCCACCGGTGATTGCGGATTGACGAAGCGTTCCAACCCACGTTCGCGCAAGGGGTTGAAGGTGATGATCGGCACGTCGCGTTTGCGCGCATCCTGCAACTGGTGAAGCATGCGCGGGGCATTACTGCCGACATTCTGGCCGAAGAAAAACAGGCAGTCGGTGTGCTCGAAATCTTCCAGCGTCACGCTCCCGACGGGGATGCCGATACTCTCCTGCAAGCCGACCGAGGTGCTTTCGTGGCACATGTTCGAACTGTCGGGCAGGTTGTTGGTGCCATAGGCCCGAGCGAACAGCTGGTACATGAACGAAGTTTCCAGCGAGGCGCGGCCCGAGGCGTAAAACACCACGCTGTCGGGTTGCAGCGTTTGCAATTGCGCGCCGATCTCGCGGTAAGCCTCCTCCCATGACGTTTCGCGGTAGCGGTCGGTGGCCGCGTCGTAGCGCATCGGATGGGTCAGTCGCCCGTGTTGCTCCAGTGCGTAGTCCGACCATTGGCGCAGTTCACTGAGCGAGTGTTCGGCGAAGAACGCAGGTGAGGTCTTGAGCGAGGTCAGTTCCCAGGCCGTGGCCTTGGCGCCGTTTTCGCAGAACTCCAGGGCATGCGGCTTGCCGGGTTTGGCCCAGGCGCAACTGACGCAGGCGAAGCCATCGGGCTTGTTCTGTTTGAGCAGCGCTTTGGTGGCCTTGGCAAAGGCCTGTTCGCGCCAGAGAATTTTCATCACCGACTGCGCCGAGCCCCAGCCGCCGCTCGCGTGGGTGTAGGGATGAAAGTGGGCTTTTGGATAGATGAGCATGGGCTGCACCTGAGGGCTTTATCGGTGAGGGATAACGTTACGACGAGTACGCTTGGCAAAAGGTTCGAGCGGGCTTCCGGGCGGCAGGCTAACCGCTCGTCCGACGCCGTGCGGATTTGTTGAACATCCGTTTCTCTGCCTCGGCCCTATCAATCAAGACGGCCGCATTTATTCAGTCGTCGCTGCCTATTAGAAGAAAGCCTGCCGTGAATACCTTGCCGAGCGGAGAGACGCCTGATGAACGACCTACCTGCAGTCAACCCAGCGATTCAGCCTTTGGCTTTTGAGCCGTCATTCGAACAGATTCCCGATGATGAAGCGCAGACCAGCAAGGAGCTGGCTGAAGCGCTGCACGGCATCATGGAAACTACCTTTCGCGACAATGGCCATGCCACTCGCAGTGTCCACGCCAAGGCCCATGGCTTGCTGCGCGGGCACATCAGCGTGCTGGAAAACCTGCCCGCCACACTGGCCCAGGGCGCCTTCGCCAAACCGGTGCGCTTGCCGGTGTACCTGCGCTTTTCGACCAACCCAGGCGATATTCTCGATGACAAGGTGTCCACGCCCCGCGGGTTGGCAATCAAGATCGTCGGCGTGGACGGCCCGCGATTGCCGGGCAGTGAGGGCGAGGTCACCCAGGATTTCGTCATGCAAAACGCCAAGGCCTTCACGGCCGCAACGCCCAAGGCTTTTTTGAAGACGCTGAAATTGTTGGCCAAGACCACTGACAAGGCGCCGGGCATGAAAAAAGCCTTCTCGGCGCTGTTGCGAGGCGTGGAAGCCACACTCGAATCCATGGGCGGCGAAAGCGGCACGCTGAAAAGCCTCGGCGGCCATCCGCAGACCCATATCCTCGGCGAGAGCTTTTCCAGCGTGGTGCCGATGCTCTATGGCCCTTACTACGCCAAAATCGCTGTGGTGCCGGTGTCGTCCAACCTGACGGCATTGACCGACTTGCACGTGGACTTTGGCGATAACCCCGACGGACTGCGCGCAGCCGTTGAGGCTTACTTTGCCCAGAGCGGCGGCACTTGGGAGGTGCGCGTGCAATTGGCCACTGACCTGGAAAAAATGCCCATCGAGGATGCTTCCGTGCAATGGCCCGAGGACCTCAGCCCGTACGTGACCGTGGCGCGCATCGACCTTGAGCCCCAAGCGGCCTGGAGCCCTGAAAACGTCCAGAAAATCGACGACGGCATGGCCTTCAGCCCGTGGCACGGGCTGGCGGCGCATCGCCCGTTGGGCGGAGTAATGCGCGTGCGTAAACCGGCTTACGAGATGTCGTCGGGGTTCAGGGCCGAGCACAACGGGTGCCCGATCCACGAACCGCGGCCGTCAATCACGCCATAAAGGCTGGTGGTCGTCATCCAGCGTCCAGTGGGGTTGGCGGGGTTCCAGGCACACTCCGCCAACCCAACGCACCTGGTTGGCGTGGTCCAGCCAATAAGCGTCGGCGTTCAGCACCGCGTGCCCCAGTGGGGTCAGTGCGAGTGGGCGACGCGGCCATTCGGGCTCGGTTGCAGTCTCGACCAGTAACGGCTGGTCACCATCGATCAACGGCCGCAACAACGCATGAAACATCATGTCGCCCAGAAACGGCAGCGGCTCGCGCTTGCCCATCAGTTCTGCGAACACTCGACCAAACGGCACGGGCCCGGCTTCGGCGATGTACTGCAGGGACAAGCGTTCGGTGAGTGACAAACCATCGCGCCTGCCTGGCAATTCCTGCAATTGACGCGTCAGTGCGGGCGCGAGCAAGGGCAGGGCGCGGTGGTTGCCCTGCGCCAGTTGCGCCCAGTTGACCGGTGAGGGGTTGCAGTAAGCCGACCAGGCCTGCTTGGCCAGTTCCACGGCCTCATCGTCGATCAACCGGCGCTGTGGCCATAACCACGCGAGGACATCGGGTGCCAGTTGGCCAATGCCGATAAACCGCTCGACGCCGGGAATGCGGTCCACTTCGATCAGCTCAAGCTTGCGCGGTGCCTGCTCAAGCCCGGCCAACGCGCGGATCAGGAACAGTTGGTCGTAGGCATCTGCCTCACACCACAGCACGCTGTGATCGGCGTCGGCCAAGGCTCCAAGCTGGTGGTATTCATCGTTGATGCGCCGCGCGACTTCGGTGGGGTCCAGGGCGAAGGCCTGGCTGATAAACGCGCTGCGCATCGCGCGGAATGCGTCGCCGGGAAGGTCACGCACCGGCCCCATGCACAGCGGATCGGTGAGCATCTGGAACCGGCCTTTGAACCCAGCCACCTGCAGGCTGTGGGCGATGTCGCTGCCGCAACGCCAGTGGGTGGTGCGGGCTTCATCGCTGGCCTCAAACGCGGGATGGCGGGCGGCGAAGTCGAGGGCGTCGACGTGCGCCTTGAGCTTGGGCCAACTGCTGAAACCCAGTTGCCGGGCGACGTGCCATTGGGCCTGGGACAACGTGGCGGTAGGGTCCTGGCTTTTCAGGCGCGGCAACAGTTCCTTGGCGCGCTTGCGCTGCTGCTCAAGGTTAAGACGGCCATCGGTGTTGGAGGATAAAGGGCGTTGCGACATACGATCTCCTTGCACAGACCTTTTCCGCTTTAAGGTTGGGAGTCGTAAAAATGAGATGCAGCTTGAGTGTCTTGGGCGCAGCCCTTTCCGCGGAAGGTGGCGTAGAGAGCGCCAGGCGGGAAATATAGGCAGCATTGGCGCTCAGTGCAACCCTGCCAGTGTGGGAACGGGCCTGGCGCGATGGCGCGGTGTCAGTCAGCCAATGCGCTGACGGATCCATCGCCTTCGCGGCAGGCCCGCTCCCACCTTTTTGTCGTGTTGCTCTTATTTGTCCTTGCGCGCATCCATGGTTTTTTGATGCTCGGCCAGGAACGGCTGCTCCGCCGGATCAAAACGGTCAATCCCGGCAGTGAATCGATGCCAGTACGGGTACAACGGCTGGCGCCGTGTCACCGCCTCGATGCGTGAAGACTGTTCTTCGGTGAGTTTGAGTTCGGTCGCCGCAAGGTTGTCGCGCAAGTGTGCTTCGGTGCGGGCGCCGACGATCAGCGAGGTAATGCCCGGGCGATCCTTGAGCCACGCCAGGCAAGTGCGCGCCACCGAGACACCGTGCTCGTCGCCCACGGCGGCGAGGGTTTCGATGATATCCAGCGCGCGTTCCTGGTCATGCACATAGGGTTCCGGCCAGCCACTGCCTTGGCGGGTATTGGCCGGTGGTGTGTGCCCGCGCCGCGTCGAACCGGTCAGCAGGCCTTCGCCCATCGGGCCCCACACCAGCGTGCCGACGGACTGGTCGAGTGCCAGCGGCAGCAGTTCATATTCGGCTTCGCGCGATTCCGGCGTGTAGTAAATCTGCTGGGTGATGGGCTTGAGCATGCCGTGCAGCTCGGCCTTGCCCAGGGTTTTCATCATTTGCCAGGCCGTGAAATTGCTGGTGCCGAAGTAGCGGATCTTCCCCGAACCGACCAACAGTCGCAGCGCTTCGAGGGTTTCCTCGATGGGCGTCATGCCGTCCCAATTGTGCAATTGGTACAGGTCGATGTGGTCGGTGCCCAGGCGCTTCAAGCTGGCTTCGCAGGCGCGAATCAAGTGGTAGCGCGAGGACCCGGAGTTGTTCGGGTTCTTGTCCACCGGGCTGCGGCCCTTGGTGGCCAACAGGATGTCGTGACGCTTGTCGCCCAAGGCCTTGCCCACCACTTCTTCGGCCAGGCCGTGGGAGTAGAGGTCGGCGGTGTCGACCATATTCACGCCGGCGTCGAACGCGATGTCGAACATGCGCCTGGCCTGCGGCACGTCCACCGCGCCGCACTTTTCAAACTCGGCGCGACCGCCGAAGGGCACGGTGCCCAGGATGATTTCGGATACCAGCAGGCCTGAATGGCCCAGTTGTCGGTATTGCATGTCGCCTCCTGTTTTACGTTGCACGTGAAGGTGTGAACGACATGAATGGCGATAGTTTGAATTTTTTCATGAAATCTTCGTGCACCTGCCGCACCATTGCGCCCAACAGGATTTAAGAGGAACACCGCGTCCATGAGTGCACTGATAGAAACCCGCGCCCTCACGCGCGTGGACGAGCGTCGCCAAGTGGCCTTGCTTGAACCGACGGACTTCACCCTGAGCAGCGCCGACCGCGTGTCGATCACCGGCTCTTCCGGCTCCGGCAAAAGCGTGTTCCTGCGCGCGCTGGCGCTGCTGGATGCGCCCACCTCGGGGCAGATTCTGTGGAACGGCCAGCCGGTTGCCAATGCCGACATTCCCCATTACCGCAGCCACATCAGCTACCTGTCGCAACGCCCTGCGCTGCTTGAGGGCACAGTGCAGGACAACCTGCGTTTTCCGTTCAGCCTCAAGACGTTGCGCGAGCGCCGCTTTGACCTGCAGGCGGTCACCACGCTGCTGGGGCATGCCGGGAAAACTGCGGACTTTCTGCACAAAAATGCCGGTGACCTGTCGGGCGGTGAAGCCCAGGTGGTCGCGCTGATCCGCACGCTGCAACTCAACCCCGAAGTGCTGTTGCTCGACGAACCCACAGCGGCCCTCGATCCCACGTCCTCCCGTGATGTGGAAGCGCTGATCGACGCCTGGTTTGCCGGCGACAACTCGCGTGCTTTCATCTGGGTGTCCCACGACCTCGACCAGGCCCAACGCATGAGCGCCATCCACCTGCAGATGAGCGCCGGCGTGCTGAGCGCAGTGGCCCAACCATGAATTATCAAAACCTTACCGCGCTGGACATGGGCATCGCCGCCTCGCTGATCCTGATCAACGGCGCGCTGTCGTTGCTCTTGCGCCTGGGCCTGGGTCGCCAGTTGCTGTGGGCGGCGGTGCGCACGGTGGTGCAACTGTTGGCCATTGGTTATCTGCTGGGCTGGGTGTTCGAGTTTGCCTACTGGTACGTGGTGCTGCCGCTGATGTGCGCGATGACTTTGATCGCCGGCCTGTCGGCGGCCGGACGTGGGCGCAGGACCTATCGCGGGCAACGGGTCGACAGCATCCTGTCGGTGTGGGGCAGCTCCTGGCTGGTCACGGCGGTGGGGTTGTTTGCGGTAATCCGCATCCACCCGTGGTACGAGCCGCAGTATGCGATTCCGATTCTGGGGATGATCCTTGGCAATACCCTGACCGGCGTGTCACTGGGCATCGAGCGCATGACCCAGGAACTGACCTCGGGGCGCAACACCATCGAGATGATCCTGGCGTTGGGCGGTTCGCGCTGGGAAGCCGCGCAGGAAGCCATCCGCCAGGCAGTGCGCGCCGGGATGATCCCGACGCTGAACCAGATGACCGTGGTTGGCATCGTCAGCCTGCCCGGCATGATGACCGGCCAGGTGCTGGCGGGAGAGAGCCCGGTGGACGCGGTGCGGTATCAGATCGTGATCATGTTTCTGATCGCCGCGTCGTCGGCGTTGGGCACGGTAGGTGCGGTACTGCTCACCTACCGGCGGTTGTTTTCCAAGAGCCATCGTTTTTTGCGCTTCAGGCTTGAAGAGCGCGCCTGAGCCTTACGTGTTGTTGCAACCCTTGGCGATGGAGGGTTCCACTCGGTGGTGAGCGTAGACAGACACTCGGCACTGGTCCAGTCGGCCCAGCGACCTGCGCAGCCTTCAGCACTGATGTCGATCAAATGTGGGAGCGGGCTTGCTCGCGAATGCGGTGGGGCAGCCAGCTCATGTGTAACTGAGCCACCGCTTTCGCAGGCAAGCCAGCCCCCACAGGGATCAACTTTGCTGGGGAGATTGCATTCCAGGCCAGGCGTCAATCCAGATCCGGCACACCAAAATCCAACACCACTTTCATCGCCTGGGTCTTGTCCGCCGCCAACTCAAACGCCTGCACCGCCTCGCCAAACGGCACGGTGTGGGAGATCACCGGGCGTACATCGACGATCTGGCGATTGAGCAAATCCACCGCCTGGGCAAACTCCGCGTGGAACCGGAAGGTGCCGCGCAAATCGATCTCACGACTCACCAGCAAATTCAGCGGCAGCGACACATCCCCGCCCAGGCCCACCGTCACCAACACCCCGCGCGGGGCGATGCAATCCAGGCCACTGCGCAGGGCCTGGGCGCTGCCGGAGACCTCGAACATCACCTCGAAATAGCCCTTTTCGGCGGTGTAGCGCTTGAGCGCATCGGCGCCGTCGGCGATGTTGTGGGTGCGTGTGGCGCCCATCTTTTCGGCGCAGGCGAGGGCGCTGGCGGACACGTCCACGGCCACGATTTCACCGGCACCGGCAGCACGCAGGCTGCCGATCAGCAAGTTGCCAATCGGACCGCAGCCGGTCACCAGCACGCGTTTACCGAACACCGCGCCAGCGCGCTGAATCGCGTGCAAGCCTACTGACAACGGCTCGGCCAGTGCGCCCTCGGCGAGGCTGACGTGGTCGGCCAGGCGATGCGCCTGATGGGTCTCGATCACCAGGCTCTGGCGAAACGCGCCCTGGATGTGGGGAAAGGGCATTGCGCTGCCATAGAAGCGCATGTTCAGGCAGTGATTGGGCAAGCCCTGGTGGCAATAGCGGCAGCCGCCGCAGGGGCGCGATGGCGACACTGCAATGCGCTCGCCAACCTTGAATACCCCGGCGTCGCTGCCTACCGCGTCGATCACCGCCGACACTTCGTGGCCGAGCACCATCGGCTCGCGCAGGCGCACGGTGCCGAAGCCACCGTGCTGGTAGTAGTGCAAATCCGAACCGCAGATACCGCCCCGCGCGATGCGCACGCGCAGCTGGTCGGGGGCGAGGGGTTGCGGTTCATCCTGGGGATCGACCCGCAGGTCCTTTGAAGCGTGACAGACGATAGCGTGCATAAAATTCTCCAGGATTACAGCGACGCGGTGATGCCACCGTCGACGTAGAGGATATGGCCGTTGACGAAGCTGGCCGCGTCACTGGCGAGGAATACCGCGGCACCGGCCAGTTCGGCCACGTCGCCCCAACGGCGGCTCGGCGTGCGCTGCACCAGCCAGTCGCTGAAGTCGGGGTTGGCCACCAGGTTGGCGTTCAGTTCGGTCTTGAAGTAGCCGGGCCCGATGCCGTTGACGGTCAGCCCGTGCGGGCCCCAGTCGATGGCCATGCCCTTGGTGAGCATTTTCAACGCGCCCTTGCTCGCCGCGTACGGCGCGATGCCAGGGCGGCCCAGCTCGCTTTGTACCGAGCAGATATTGATGATGCGCCCACGCTTGCGCGGGATCATCGCTCGGGCCACGGCCTGGCCGACCAGGAAGGCGCTGTCGAGGTTGGTGCTGATCAGCTCGCGCCAGTGTTGCTCGCTGTAGTCTTCCAGCGGGCCACGGCGTTGCATGCCGGCGTTGTTGACGAGGATTTCCAGTGGCCCCAGGCGCGCCTCGATGTCGGCCACGGCGGCCTGGATCGCCGCGCTGTCGGTCACATCGAATGCCTGGGTGTGCACCTCCAGGCCCTCGAGCGTCAGCAGTGCGGCCGCATCGCGCAAGGTGGCGCGGTTGCGCCCGTTGAGCACCACCCGCGCACCGGCCTGGGCCAGACCACGGGCAATCGCCAGGCCGATACCGGCACTGGAACCGGTGACCAGCGCGAGCCGGCCATCGAGGCGGAAGTTGTCTAAAACGCTTTGCATGGGCTACCTCTCCTAACGCTTCACACCACCAACGACAGCAGCATGATGAACCCCAGGGCGGCGAAGGAGAGCACGGTCTCCATCAGCGTCCAGGTCTTGAAAGTTTCGACGACGGTCATGTTGAAATACTGCTTCACCAACCAGAACCCGGCATCGTTGACATGCGACAGCACCAGCGAACCGGCACCGGTGGCGAGCACCAGCAGCTCACGGTTCACGCCGGGCATCAGCCCGATCACTGGCGCGACAATTCCCGCACCGGTGATGGTCGCCACGGTGGCGGAACCGGTGGCCACGCGAATCACCGCGGCCACCAGCCACGCCAGCAGGATCGGCGAGATCTCGGCGCGCACCGCCATGTGCCCGATCACGTCGCCGACGCCGCTGGCCACCAGCATCTGCTTGAAGCCGCCGCCTGCGCCGACGATCAGCACAATCGCGGCGGTCGGGGCCAAGCTTGAATCCAATAGCTTGCTCAGCTGTTCACGCGAGAAACCGCGGGCCGCCCCAAAGGTATAGAACGCCAGCAGCAGCGCCGCGAGCAACGCGGTGATCGGGTGGCCGATAAAGTCCATCCACACGCGGAACACGCTGTCGGCAGCGAAGGCCACGTCGGCGAAGGTCTTGAGCAACATCAGCACCACCGGCAACAGGATGGTGGTGACGGTGATGCCAAAGCCCGGCAGGTTTTCCCCCGGGGACTCTTTCGCCAGTTGCTCCATCAGTTCCGGCGATGCGTGGCCGGGGACGTAGCGTGAAATCAGGTTGCCGAACAGCGGGCCTGCGATCACCGCCGTGGGCAGGCCGACAATCAGCCCGTAGAAAATCGTCTTGCCGATGTCCGCGCCAAAAATCCCGATGGCCAGCAGCGGCCCCGGGTGCGGCGGCACCAGCCCGTGCACCACCGACAACCCGGCGAGCAGCGGCATGCCGACCTTGATCAGCGACAGCCCGGTACGGCGCGCCACGATGAACACCAGAGGGATCAACAGCACAAACCCGATCTCGAAAAACAGCGGAATGCCCACCAGGAACGCCGAGAACATCATTGCCCAGTGCACGCGCTGTTTGCCGAATGCGCGGATCAACGTGCGCGCGATCTGATCGGCGCCGCCGGAGTCGGCCATCAGTTTGCCGAGCATGGTGCCCAGGCCAAGAATGATGCCGACAAACCCGAGTACGCCGCCAAAACCGTCCTGGAAAGACTTCATCACCTTGTCCACCGGCATGCCGGAGGTCAGGCCAAGAAAGCCTGCGGCGACGGTGAGCGCGACAAACGGATGGACCTTCAAATGGGTGATCAACAATATCAATCCAATAATCGTGACCAGCGCATCCACCAGCAGATAAGTGTCGTTAGCCATGCCGAGCATGGTGCCTCCTTGTTCTCATTGTTATAGGCCAAGCCCTGTCATATCGTGTATGACGGTGCGTTACTTCACCGCAGGCGCGGGTCAGCGTCCAATTTTCATTTGTGATCGGGTGATCATGGTTTTTGATAACCGGGAGATTTCGTGGAGTTAAAGCATTTGCGCGCCTTCGTGGTGCTTGCCCAGCAACTGCATTTCGGCCGGGCGGCGGCGCAGTTATCGATTGTGCAGCCGGCGCTGAGCATGCAGATCAAGTTGCTGGAAAGCGGCCTGGGTGTGCGCCTGCTGGATCGCAATCGCCACTCGGTGACGCTGACCGAAGCAGGGCGCGCATTTTTGCCCGAAGCCCAGGCCACCTTGCACCAGGCCGCGCGCGCCGCAGACGCCGCGCGGGCGTCTCATCGTGGCGAAATCGGCCGAGTGCGTCTGGGGTTTGTGTCGTCGGTATTGCCGCAATTGTTGCCGCAGCTGATCCGCGCCGTGCACCTGCGCTACCCGCGTATCGAGCTGGAACTCAAGGACATGCCCGGCCCCGATCAAGCCGCCGCCTTGAAAAACGGCCTGTTGGATTTCGGTCTGATGCGCCTGCCGGCCGCCCATCCCGGCGTGCAGACCCGCGCGGTATTGCGTGAAAGTTTTTGCGTGGCACTGCCGGTCGATCATCCTTTGGCGGCCCAGACCACCCTCCAGCCCAAGGACTTGCTCAACGTGCCGGTGTACATCCTCGCGCGTCGTTATGCGCCGGGGTTCTACGACGAGTTCATCAATGCCCTGGGCATCACGCTGGACATCGCCTCGGAACTGGGTGAGTTCACCACCATGCTCGCGCTGGTGTCTGCCGGGTTGGGCGTCGGGGTGTTGCCGCAACAGGCGGCGCGCGCGCTGCCGGCCAATTGCGTGTCGCGTCACCTTGAGCTGGGGGCGTATGAGGCCAGTACCGGACTGGCCTGGACCGAGCTGGACAGCGCGGTGAAGATCACCCTGTTCAGCCTGATCATGGAATTATTCGCGCAGTGATTGTTTCGTCCGGTGAAATGCTCGATTGTAAATCCTGATGATTCCCTCGATCAGTGCAGCGGCGGATGATGCGGGCGTCGATCCCCCATCCTTGGAGCCTTTCATGTCTCAGTCTGCGATCAAACTGTATGGTTTCCCACTGTCTGGCCACTCTCACCGCGTGGAGCTGATGTTGTCGCTGTTGGGGCTGCCCCGCGAATTTATTCTGGTTGACCTCAAGCACGGCGCGCAGAAAGCCCCGGACTTTATGGCCCGCCTCAACCCCTTCGGCCAGGTGCCGGTGATCGATGACAACGGCACGGTGTTGGCCGACTCCAATGCGATCCTGGTCTACCTCGCGAACACCTACGGCGACGGCCAATGGCTGCCGAGTGATCCTGTCGGCCAGGCGCGCGTGCAGCGCTGGCTGTCGGCCGCTGCCGGTCAACTTCACGCCGGGCCGGCGGCCGCGCGACTGGCCGTGGTGTTTGGCGCCGAGGTCGATACCGTCACCGCCATCAGTCGCTCGCACGCGCTGCTGACGCTGGTGGAGCAGCAACTGGGCCAAAGCCGCTTCCTGGCCAGCGAACAGCCGAGTATTGCCGATATTGCCTTTTACACCTACGTCGCCCACGCGCCGGAAGGCAATGTGTCGCTGGCCGACTACCCTCTGGTGCGGGCCTGGCTTGCCAGCATCGAGGCCTTGCCGGGCTTTGTCGGCATGCCGCGCACGGCAGTGGGGCTGCAAGCGCAGTAAATGATCTGTGGCTAGAAGAGTGAGCGCCGATGGACCGATTTCATGAAATGCAGGTATTTTTCGCGGTCGCCGAGGAGGCGGGCTTCGCCGCTGCCGCACGCCGCCTGAAAACCTCGCCGCCCAGCGTGACCCGGGCCATTGCCGCCATGGAGCAACGCATCGGCACGCAACTGCTGTCGCGCACCACGCGCAGCCTGCACCTGACCGAAGCCGGCCAGCGTTACCTGGAAGATTGCCGACGCATCCTCGCCGAACTGAACGAAGCCGAGGCAGCGGCGGCAGGCAGTTATTCCATCCCGAGCGGTCAACTGACGCTGACCGCGCCCGTGCTGTTTGGCGAGTTGTATGTGGCGCCGGTGCTGGGCGATTACCTGGACCGTTTTCCGCGGGTGAGCATCAACGCCTTGCTGGTCGATCGCGTGGTGAACATGGTCGATGAAGGCGTGGAGGTGGCCGTGCGCATCGGCCATCTGCAAGAGCCGGGGCAGCAGGCGATCAAGGTGGGTGAAGTGCGCCGCGTAGTGTGTGCTGCGCCAGGGTATCTCGACCAGCACGCAAGGCCGGCGCGGCCAGAGCAACTGCGTGAAGCGAAGATCGTCACGTCGTCCTCCAGCCAGTTGGTGAGCGAGTGGCGGTTTGTCGACGGCGGCCAGCCGCTGACCGTGCCTATCGAGCCGCGTCTGGTGGTCACGGCCAATAACGCCGCGATCCACCTGGCGCGGTTGGGTTGGGGCATGACGCGGGTGCTGTCCTATCAAGTCGCAGCGGCGGTGGCGGCGGGCGAGCTGGAGATTGTGCTGGAGGATTTCGAGCCGGCGCCACTGCCGATCCAGGTGGTGTTTCAGAAGAGCGGCCGGGTACCGGCCAAAATCCATACCTTTGTCGACTTTCTCACCCATCGCCTCGGGCAGGACGCGGCCCTGAACCCGGCGTTGAAGCGGCGCAGTTGATGGAACGTTATCGCGACATGCAGCTGTTTGCGGCGCTCGCCGGGCAACCGAGCCTGGCCTCGGCGGCCCGTCACGCACACGTCTCCAGCCCGACCCTGATGCGTGCGATTGCGCGTGTGGAGGCGCGCCTGCACGCGCAGTTGCTGCAACGCAGTACGCGAGGTGTGAGCCTGACCGACGCGGGCAGCGTCTACCTGGCCGACTGCCTATGCCTGCTGGCCGCGGTGGACGCCGCCGAAGCCTCGGCCCAGGGTTTGCACGCGCAGCCTCAGGGTAACCTGCAAGTCTTTCTGCCGTTTCTGTTCAGCCGCTACGTCATGGCGCCGGTGTTGGCTGGCTATATGGAGCGCTACCCCGACGTGCGTCTCGTCGCCCGCTATCACGACTATTACCCCAACCTGCATGAAGAGGGGCTGGACGTGGCAATCCTGGTCGGTGAACTGCCCAGTTCGTCACTGATCGCCCGGAGGGTGGGGCAGGTGCGCCCGATTCTCTGCGCCAGCCCCGACTACCTGGCCGCTCACGGCGAGCCGGCGCATCCCGACGACCTCAAGCAGCATCGCCTGATCGCCAGTGCCGATCAGGTTGACTGGGGCTTCAAAGGCGGCTCATTAAAGGCGCGCGCACGCTTGAGTTGCACCACGGTGCAGGGCGCGATCAATGCCGCTGTGCACGGTGCGGGGCTGATTCGCTGCCTCAGCTACCCGGTGCATGAACAGTTGGCGAGCGGCCAGTTGCGTCGCCTGCTACCGGCCTTTGAACTGCCGGCGCTGGCGGTGCACGTGGTGTACCGCGAAGGCCGCAACGCGCCGATGCGCGTGCGCAGTTTTGTCGATCACTGCGTGGCAGCGCTGCGGGATCATCCGGCGTTTCAGTTGGCGTAATGCTGGATTGCCAAGCGTGGGCATTCTCTTGATGGGTGACAGGGCGCAGCATTCACTCATCGAACCTGAGGAGTGCGCCATGAACCAGATCGAACCCTCCCCCTGGCATGCCGGCGAACGGCAGATGCAGCAAAGCGCCGGCGTTGCCGAGCGCATGGCAGTCGTGGGGCCCAAGGTGATCCGCGACCATTTGCCGGAGCAGCATCGGGATTTCTATCCGCTGTTGCCTTACTTGATGCTCGCGGTGGTGGATGCGCAGGGCATCCCTTGGGCGACGCTGCTCGAAGGCGCGCCGGGGTTTGCCCATTCACCCGACCCGCACAGGTTGCAGATCGACAGCTTGCCGTCCAAAGGCGATCCGGCGCTGGCTGCGTTACACCGCGGTGCGTCCGTGGGCCTGCTGGGTATCGACCTCACTACCCGCCGCCGCAACCGCATGAATGGGCGCGTGGGCAGCCTTGGTCGCGCTGGCTTTTCGGTTGATGTGGTGCACACGTTCGGCAACTGCCCCAAGTACATTCAACGGCGCCCGGTCGAGGGGATCGCGCGCAAACCCGGCACCTTGGTCGAGCCCTTGAACGGCCTGGATGACGCCGCGCAAGACTTGATCCGCAACGCTGACACCTTCTTCGTCGCAAGCTACGTTGACGAGGAGGGCGCACGCTCGGTAGACGTCTCCCATCGCGGCGGCAACACCGGCTTCGTGCGCGTCGACGGCAATGTGCTGACCATTCCCGACTTCGCCGGCAATCTGTTCTTCAACACCTTGGGCAACCTGTCGGCCAACCCGGTGGCGGGGCTGTTGTTTATCGACTTCGAATCAGGCGACGTGCTGCAGATTGCCGGACGCACCGCGCTGATCCTCAGCGGCCCAGAGGTGGCCATGTTCGACGGTGCCCAGCGGCTATGGACGCTGACCGTGGAGCATGCGGTACGGCGCCCGGCAGCGTTGGCATTGCGTTGGCAGTTTGCCGAGTTCTCGCCGTTCAGCCTGGCGATGGGCCGTTGGCTGTGAATTGCAGCGCGGCCGGAGTGGTTGCCGCAAGCCGGCCAGGCGCATCCTTTGGCATTCGTGCCCGCCGGTTAATATTCAATTGCGCCACTGCCGGTGTTTACCCGCGCTCCATCACGCAATACTCCGTCGGGATTTTGCCCCGAGGTTCCAACCATGAATGTACCGAGCCGCCTTGCGCTCCTGATCTGCGCTGCCACTGCTCTCACCGCCTGTGGTGAATCGTCCAAGTTGCCGTTCCAGGCCAGCGTTGGCCCCACCCCGCAATTACCGGAACCCAGCACGTCGCTGATCCCCACACTCAACGTCTCAAAGGCCGTCGGTTGGCCCGGCAACGCCCAGCCCACGGCGCCTGAAGGTTTCACCGTGACGGCGCTGGCCGACAATCTCGACCACCCGCGCTGGGTCTACACCTTGCCCAATGGCGATGTGCTGGTCGCCGAAAGCAATCACCCACCGATGCCCGAAGGCGCCACTGACGGCGGCACGGGCTTGATCGCCTGGGCACGCCGTACCGCGATGGGGTTTGTGATGGGCCGGGTGGGCGCCGATACGCCCAGCGCTAACCGCATCACCCTGCTGCGCGACGCCGATCACGATGGTCACGCCGAAGTACGCACCGAGTTCCTTGCCGGCCTGACATCGCCCTTCGGCATGGCGCTGGTGGGCGATGCGCTGTACATCGGCAACGCCGACGCGGTGGTCAAGGTGCCGTATACCTTGGGCCAGACCCATATAGACGCCACGCCGGTAAAGGTCACCGAGCTGCCGGCCGGGATCAACCATCACTGGACCAAAAACCTGCTAGCCAACCCGGACGGCACGCGGCTCTATGTGACCGTGGGTTCCAACAGCAATGTCGGTGAAAACGGCCTCGACGCCGAAGAAGGCCGCGCCGCCATCTGGGAACTGGACCTCGCCAGCGGTAAGAAGCGCCTGTTCGCCAGTGGCTTGCGCAACCCCAATGGCCTGGCCTGGAAGCCCGGCTCCACACAACTGTGGACAGTGGTCAACGAGCGTGACGAAATCGGCAGCGACCTGGTGCCCGATTACCTCACCTCGGTGCAGGACGGCGCGTTCTACGGCTGGCCGTGGAGCTACTACGGCGCCCACGTCGATGTGCGCGTGCAACCGCCGCGTCCGGACAAAGTGGCCCAGGCCATTGCCCCCGACTACGCCCTTGGCACGCACGTCGCGCCGTTGGGCCTGACCTTCTCGGACGCGCGGGGCATGCCGACGGCGTTCGCCGATGGCGTGTTTGTCGGTGAGCACGGTTCGTGGAACCGCAACCCGCAGGCCGGTTACAAGGTGGTGTTCATTGCCTTCAAGGACGGCAAACCTGCTGGCACGCCGGTCGACTTCCTGACCGGTTTTCTGAATGCCGCGGGCCAGGCCCAAGGCCGGCCGGTGGGTGTGACCCTCGACGCGCAAGGCGCGTTGCTGGTGGCAGACGATGTGGGCAACAAGGTGTGGCGGGTGGCGCAGCGCAACCCTTGAACGCTGCACAAAGGATGTGGCTAGCCCACATCCAAACCCGCTTTATTTTGCCGTCGCCAGCACCGGCGTATCCCCCCACGCGCCACCCAGCGCGGTATACAGATTCACCTCCGCCACCAACTGTGCCAGCCGGTCGACAATCAGCGCTTGTTGCGAACTGAACAACGAGCGCTGTGCATCGAGAAACGTCAGGTTGCTGTCCACGCCGCTGCGATAGCGGTGTTGGGCCAGGTCGTAATAGGCCTGGTTGGCCGCGACGAAATCGCGTTGTGCATCCAGCTGGTCATTAAAGGTCTGGCGGGCGGCGAGGCCGTCGGCGACTTCCTGAAAAGCCGTCTGGATCGACTTTTCATACTGGGCCACGGTGATGTCCTTTTGCAGTTTTGCGTAGTCGAGACTGGCGCGCAGGCTGCCGGCGTTGAAAATCGGCAGGTTGATCTGCGGCTGGAAGGTCCAGGTGCCCGAGCCGCCCTTGAACAACCCCGACAGCTGCGTGCTGGTGCTGCCTGCGTTGGCCGTGAGGGTCACGGATGGAAAGAACGCCGCGCGCGCCGCGCCGATATTGGCGTTGGCGGCCTGTAACTGATATTCGGCCTGGAGAATATCCGGGCGCCGCTGCAGCACGTCGGACGGCAGCCCTGCGGGCACGCGCGCCACCAGTTCATCGGCGAGCGGTCGCGCGGGCAAACGCTCATCCACCGGCGCGCCCACCAGCAGGGCGAGGTTGTTCAGGTCCTGGGCGACCTGGCGTTCATAACGGGCCACGCTCGCACGCGTGCTTTCCACTGCGGTGCGCGCTTGCACCACGTCCAGCGCCGAGGCCTTGCCCGCGCTTTTGCTGCGGCTGGTGAGCTGCCAGCTGTGGTCGTCGGCTTCCAGGGTTTGCTGGGCCAGGGCCAGCAGTTCCTGGTCGGCGCGCCAGGTCAGGTACGCATTGGCGACGTTGGCCACCAGGCTCAACTGCGCGCTGCGTCGCGCCTCTTCGGTGCCCAGGTACGTGAGCATCGCCTGTTCGCTGAGGCTGCGCACACGGCCGAACAAATCCAGTTCATAAGCGCTGAGCCCCAACGTGGCGGAATAATTGGAAGTAATCGCAGACTTGCCGGTGCCGGTCACATCGCCTGGCAACTTTTGGCGTTTGCCGGCGCCTGTGGCGGACAGGGCCGGGAACAGGTCCGCACGCTGGATGCGGTACTGCGCCTGGAACGCCTGCACATTCAGCGCCGCAACGCGCAGGTCGCGGTTGTTGAGCAGCGCATTGGCGATCAACTGCTGCAAGGCAGGGTCGTGGAACACATGCTGCCAGTCCTGTGTTATCGCCACGGTGCCCGATTGCGCCAGGCGGTAAACCCCGCTTTGCGGGTACTGCGCAGGCACAGGCGGCGCTGGCCGCTGGTACTCGGGGATCAGCGAGCAACCGCCGAGCAGCCAGGCCATGCCTACCGTTGTGAGCATCCCTTTGTTCATCAGGCGCCAACCATCCATTTGGCCAGGCCATGTCGGCCACTGACGCCCAACTTGGCAGCGGCGCGTTTGAGGTAGGTTTCGATCGAGCTGTTTTTCACGCTGAGTTTTTCCGCCATTTGCGGCACGGTGCCGCCGGTCAACAGGCCCAGGCACACTTCCTGCTCACGCGCCGAGAGGGTGATATCGCTTAACGACAAACGCTTGTAGAACTCGCGCTGCAGCTGCGATTGCTCCAGCGGGTTGTGCGCCGGCTCGATCTCGGTGTGCGGTGCCTGGCGCAGGATCTGCGCGTGCCGTTCCATCAACGGCAGCAGGGTGTCCGACAGGCACTTGAGAAACGACAACTGCGCCAGCGAAAACCCTGGCTGGGTTGGCGGGCGATAGAACGAAATCACGCAGCGTCGATTGCCCTGGCGCGACACCAGGTTGCACTGGTGTGAGCTGCCGCGCGGGTGCGCACTGTTGGCCTTGGCCTTCATCTGAATCAGCAGCGGGTCCTGCATGCGCAGCATTTGCCGCAGCAGCGGGTGATCCTTGATGGGGTGCAGGGTCTGCGGCGCAGACAGGTCATTTTTAACGCCGGCGCTGCCCAGGAGCTTGATCTCGCGCACGCTGTCGCGCAGCTCGTCGAGCGTCCATTCACTGAGGTCCACCAGATGAATCGGCACCCACTTGTCCACGAGGTGCAACATGTTGGCGGCGAAGTGCTGGTGGCCACTGCTTGAAATCAACTCACCCATTTCGGCGTAGAAATGCGGGCTCTGTGTGTCGCCAATACTGCGGGTCAGACTCATAGCCATCTCATCCTTGATGTCGAAAACCGTCGACGGGGCGCCCTGGGTTTGTGAGGCGCGGTCCGTGCTCCTTGAACGTAATTCGGCGTTCGAGATTTTATTTAGCCATAGGGATTTGTCCTACGTATGCAGCGGAAACGAGGGACACAACCTGCCATAAAAACCACGTCATTAATTCGACGTTTCTGACGGCTTATTCCGCCCACGAAAAACCGCCTATCGTTTTTAGATTTAATTAAATTATTGATTTATATGGAAAATATAATTTTTTAAACGAACCCTTTAAGCATTGGTAGCGGCCACAAATAGCCAATTTCCTACAAACGTTTAATCGATTCAGCAATGAACCCTCAGCCAAGGCCGTTTTGCGCCTTTCTGATGTCCGGGTTTCGGGTGACAGACAGCCCCGAACCCCCATGCTCAAATCCGCCAATTTCGGCGAAATGGGCCCTCGCGCGGCCAGTGCCTGACCTCCCATGAGAAGGATCTTATGACGCATCTCACCCGCCAGCCGGCCAGCTTCCCCCTCACCGCTGCCCAACAGGACATCTGGCTCGACCAACTGCGTGTGGGCGACTCACCGCTGTACAACATCGGCGGCTATGTCGATTTTGCCGGGCCGGTGGTCCCCGATTTGATCCAGCGCGCGGTCGAGCGGTTGGTGGCCAAACACGATGCATTGCGCACCCAGCTGCATAGCGACGACCAGGGTCTGCCTCGGCAAACCTTCGTCCCTGCCATGGCGGTGGAAGTGGGACAGTACGATTTCTCTGCGCTGCCCGACCCGCAGGTCGCGACCCAGGCATTGATGCAGGCGCAAATGGCCCGCCCGTACGCCATGAGCGGTGAACCGCTGTTTCGGTTTTTCCTGGTCAAACTCGACGATGACCATTACCGCCTCGGTACCCAGGCTCACCACCTGATCCTCGACGGCTGGGGCTTTGGCCAGATGCTGCAATCCCTGGCTCGGCTGTACAGCGACCTGGAGCAAGGTCGGCAACCGGAGCCACTGGCGCCGTCCTATATCGACTTCATCGACACCGACCAGCGCTACCTGCAATCGGCGCGTTACGCCCGTGACCGCGCCTATTGGCTGGACAAATACCAGGTGCTGCCCGCGCCGCTGTTGACGCCCCGGCACAACGCGCAGGCGCCGAGCAATACGCTGGTGCAAGCGTTCCCGGTGGCGCTGCTCAACCGCATGGAACAAGTGGCCAACCGTTATCAGGCCTCGGCCTTTCATGTGTTGCTGGCGGCGATGTACGTGTATTTCACCCGCACCAGCCAACGCGATGAATGGGTGGTGGGGTTGCCGATCCTCAACCGCTCCAACGCGCGTTTTCGTTCTACCGTGGGTTTGTTCACCCAGGTGAGTGCGGTGCGTTTTCAGTTCAGCCAGCACTTGCCCTTCAGCGCCTTGGTGCGTGGCATACGTGACCAGCTCAAGCAGGATTTCCGTCATCAACGCTTCCCGTTGAGCGAGATGAACCGTGAGCTGGGCCTGCGGCGTACAGATCGCGGTCAGTTGTTCGACCTGTCGGTGTCCTTCGAGCAGGACGACCACGACCTGCGTTACGGTCAGGTCCAGGCCCGCGCGATCAAGGTTTCCAACCATCATGAGCCGCTGCCGATTGCCATCCACCTGCGCAGCAACCGTTACCAGGACACCGCGTGCCTGCATTGCGTGTACAACGAGGCGTATTTCCAGTACGACGACGTGAAAGCGATGGCGCAGCGCTTTACCTGGCTGCTGGAGCAGGGCCTGGAAGACACCGCGCTGAGCGTGGGAGAGTTGTCCCTGGTCACGCCCGCCGAACAGGCCCAATTGCTGCGTTGGAATGCCACCGCACAACCCGCCACCGAGCCGCAAACCCTGCACGCGCGCATAGAGGCGCAAGCCGCCCGCACGCCGCAGGCCATCGCGGCGGTGCACCAGGGCCGGCAACTGACCTACGCCCAGCTCGATCAACAGGCCAATGCGCTGGCCTGGCAGTTGCTCGAACACGGCGTGCAGCTGGACGATCGCGTGGCGATTGTGGCCCGGCGTGGCCTGGACACCTTGGTGGGGTTGTTGGCGATCCTCAAATCCGGCGCCTGTTATGTCCCCGTGGACCCGGCCCATCCTGCCGAACGCCTGAACTACCTGTTGCACGACAGTGCGCCCGTGGCGGTGCTGACCCAGCAGGGTTTGCTGCATCGCCTGCCTTTGCTGGACGTGCCGGTCATCCGCCTGGAGCACCCGGGCGGGCACCTGGGCGAGAGTCCGCGGGTCGCCGTCACGCCGTCGAACCTTGCCTATGTGATCTACACCTCCGGCTCCACCGGGCAGCCCAAGGGCGTGATGGTCGAGCACCATACGGTGGCGAACCTGGTGGACTGGCATTGTCGGGCGTTCGACCTGCGCGCCGGCAGCCACACGGCCAGCGTGGCAGGCTTCGGGTTTGATGCGATGGCCTGGGAAGTCTGGCCGGCGCTGTGTGTGGGCGCGACGCTGCACCTGCCGCCGGCACAGGATGACGCGCAGGACATCGATGCATTGCTCAGCTGGTGGCGCGCGCAGCCGTTGCAGGTGTGCTTTTTGCCGACGCCGGTGGCCGAGTACGCCTTCAGTCAGCGCCTGGAACACCCTACATTGCGTACATTGCTGATCGGCGGCGACCGTCTGCGCTCGTTCAGCCGAACGCAGACCTTCGACGTGATCAACAACTACGGCCCCACCGAAGCCACGGTGGTCGCCACCTCCGGGCGTGTCGAAGTGGGCGGGCCGCTGCATATCGGCGCACCGGTCGCCAACGCCTGCGTTTACTTGCTTGATGAGCAGCAACGCCCGGTGCCCATCGGTGTGGCGGGGGAGTTGTACGTCGGCGGCAAAGGCGTGGCGCGCGGGTATCTCAACCGTCCGGAACTGACCGGCGAACGCTTTCTCGATGACCCCTTCAGCGACGGCCGGATGTACCGCACTGGCGACCTGGCCCGTTGGCTGCCCGACGGCAATCTCGAGTACCTGGGCCGCAATGACGATCAGGTGAAAATCCGCGGCGTGCGTATCGAGCTGGGGGAAATCGAATCTGCGCTGGCCACGCACCCGGCCGTCATGGAAGCCGCCGTGCTGTTTCGTGAGGGGCAATTGCTGGCGTGGTATGTCGAACGCGCCAGCGTTACTGTCGAATCGCTGCGTGCCCATCTGCAAGCCTCGTTGCCTGACTACATGCTGCCGGCGGCCTACGTGAAGCTGGCGGCTTTCCCGCTCACCGCCAACGGCAAGCTCGACCGCAAGGCCTTGCCGGCGCCCACACAAGCGGCTTTCGTGACGCGGTTGTTTGAGGCGCCACGCGAAGGCGTGGAAACCACCCTGGCGCAGATCTGGACGCAATTGCTGCAGGTGCAGCAGGTAGGGCGCCATGATCATTTCTTCGAGTTGGGCGGGCACTCGCTGCTGGCGGTGCAACTGGTGCAACGCATGCGCGATGCCGGGTTGCGCGCCGACGTGCAGGTGTTGTTCGGCCAGCCCACCCTGGCAGCGTTGGCGGCGGCCAGTGCCGGCAGCGACAGGCAGGTGCCGGCTAACCGCATCCCGTCGGGTTGCACGCACATCACGCCAGACATGCTCGCACTGGCCGACCTGGATCAGCCCGGCATTGATCGCATCGTCGCCGGCATTCCCGGAGGAGCGGCCAATGTGCAGGAAATCTACCCGCTGGCGCCGTTGCAGGAGGGCTTGCTTTACCACCACCTCACCGACGAGCGCGATCCCTACCAGCAACATGCGCTGTTCAGTTTCGTCAGTCGCGCGCAGCTCGACGCGTTTGCCCAGGCGTTGCAACAGGTGATCAACCGTCACGATATCCTGCGTACCAGCCTGGTGTGGGATGCCCTGGACCAGCCCATGCAAGTGGTGTGGCGCGACGCACAATTGCGGGTTCAACCCCTGCGCGAACAACATCAGCCGCTGGACTTGCGCCAGGCGCCGCTGATGGCCCTGGATTACGCCGAAGAACCGCACAATCGGCGCTGGGTTGCCAAACTGCGTTTCCATCACCTGGTCAATGACGCCACCTCAACCACCGTGCTGGTGGACGAAATTCGCGCGCACTTGCTTGGGGAGCAGGCGCAACTGCCGGTGCCGGTGCCGTATCGCAATGTGGTCGCACAGACCCGGGCGCCGGAACGACAGGCCGCCCACGAGGCGTTCTTCCGCGAGCGCCTGGCGGATGTCGACGAGCCGACCCTGGCGTTCGGCTTGCAGGAGCGGCAGGCGGACCGCGCTGAAATCGAGGAGTCCGAACAGCCCCTCGGCGACGTGCTCAACCAACGCCTGCGGGCCCAGGCGCGTGCCCTTGGCGTCAGCGCTGCCAGCCTGTTTCATCTGGCCTGGGCGCACGTGCTCAGCCGTGTCGCGAGCCGCGATGACGTGGTGTTCGGCACCGTGCTGCTCGGCCGTCTGCAAGCCGGCGAAGGCGCTGATCGCGCGCTGGGCATGTTCATCAATACCTTGCCGTTGCGCGTGCGCCTGGCCGGGCAAACCGTGCTCGATGCGCTCAACGACACCCACACCCAGCTCAGCGCCTTGTTGGCCCATGAACAGGCCTCGCTCGCATTGGCCCAGCGTTGCAGCAGTGCGTCGCCGCTGTTCAACAGCCTGCTCAACTACCGTCACACCGACGCCGACCCACGCCTGAACCTGGTGCCGGGCATTGCGTTGCTCAGCAGTGAAGATATCGTCAGTTACCCGTTGATGCTCACCGTTGACGACGTTGCCAGTGGCTTTCGGCTCAAGGCCAAGGCGCCGCGCAAGGTTGGCGCCGAGCGACTGTTGGCGTACCTCGACACGACCCTGCATGGCCTGGCCCATGCCCTTGAACACGCACCGGCCACGCCATTGCGCACGGTGCCGGTGCTGCCTGCCAGCGAGCTGCACCGGCTGTTGGTGGACCTCAACGCCACTGAAACCGACTATCCCGAAACCCTTACCGTGCAGGCGCTGTTTGAAGCCCACGCGCGGCACATTCCCCATGCCATTGCGGTACAGGCCGGCGAACGGCAACTGACCTACCGCGAGCTTAATGAGCGCGCGAATCAGCTGGCCTTTCACCTGCGTGAACGCGGGGTTGAGCCGGATTCGCGGGTGGCGCTGTGTGTCGAACGCGGGCTGGACCTGGTGGTGGGTTTGCTGGCGATTCTCAAGGCGGGCGGCGCCTATGTGCCGCTCGACCCTGGCTATCCGCGCGAGCGCCTGGCCTACATGCTCAACGACAGCCAACCGGTGGCCCTGCTGGTGCACGCCGCCACCCGCGACGTGCCGGGCGCGGTGTCTGTCCCGGTGATCGACTTTGACCAGAACGCCTGGAGCCAGGCGCCCATCGGCAATCCGTCGGTGCCCGGCTTGAGCGTCGCCAACCTGGCCTACGTGATGTACACCTCGGGCTCCACCGGCACGCCCAAAGGCGTGATGATCGAACATCGCGGCCTGGGCAACCTGATGCACTGGGGCTCCCGGCTGTGCCCGAATGCCGAAGGCGGCGCGTTGTTGCAACGTGCGCCGTTCAGTTTCGACGGCTCGGTGTGGGAGCTGTTCTGGCCGCTGGCCAACGGCATGCGCCTGGTTCTTGCGCGGCCCGACGGCCACCGTGAACCGGCTTATCTGGCGCAAGTGATCCGCGAGCAGCAGATCACGGTAATCAAGTTCGTGCCGGCAATGTTGCAGCAGTTTCTCGAGCTGGAAGAGTCGGCGTTGTGCACCAGCCTCACCGACGTGCTCTGCGGCGGCGGCGAACTCACCGAAGCCCTGGCCCGTGGCGTGCAGGCGCGCTTGCCCAAGGTGCGTTTGCATAACGTCTACGGGCCCACCGAAGCCACGGTGGACAGCAGCGCGTGGACGTTGGAACCCGGCGATCCAGTGCCGGCCTTGCAGTTGCCGATTGGCCGTGCGATCAACAACACGCGTCTGTATGTGCTCGACGAACACGATGCGCCGGTGCCGATGGGCGTCAGCGGCCAGTTGCATATCGGCGGCGTTGGCGTAGCGCGGGGTTATCTGGGGCTGGAGCAGATGACGGCCGAGCGCTTTATCGACAGCCCGTTCGTGGCGGGTGACCGGCTGTACCGCACGGGCGATCTGGTGCGTTACTTGCCGGACGGTAATCTGGAATTTCTGGGGCGCAATGACTTTCAGGTCAAGCTGCGCGGGGTGCGCCTGGAGCTGGGGGAGATCGAGTCACGTCTGGCGGCGCATCCGGCGTTGCGCGAAGTGGCGGTGCTGATTCGCGATGAGCGGCTGGTGGCCTACTTCACCCTGCGCGCTCAGGCGCCGAGCCTGGAGGCCTTGCGTGCGTATGTGCTGGAGCAATTGCCGGAGTACATGGTGCCGGCGGCTTTTGTGCAGCTTGAGGTATTGCCGCTTAATCCTGCCGGTAAGCTTGATCGCAAGGCGCTGCCTGAGCCGGGGTTGGAGGCGGTGGTCAGCCGTGCGTATGAAGCGCCGGTTGGTGAGGTGGAAACCTTGATGTCGGGGATTTGGGCGCAGGTTTTGAAGTTGGAGCGGGTAGGGCGGCATGACCATTTCTTCGAGCTGGGCGGGCATTCGTTGCTGGCGGTGAGTTTGGTGGCGCGTATGCGCAAGGCGGGGTTGGATGTGGATGCGCGGATGTTGTTCAGTCAGCCGACCTTGGCGCAGCTTGCAGCCTGCACTGCGACACGGGTGGAGGGTGTGGATGTTGTGCAGACGGCTATTCCGCAGCTTGGTCGGCGTCGGCGGATTTGAGTGGGGGACTTTTGGGGGAGTGCATATCCGTTGCTGCGGTCACGGCGGCTGGCGGTTCCGCTCTTACAGCGGGTCACTTTTGGCAAACGCCCCAAAAGTAACCAAAAGGTCTTTGCCCCACCACTCGGTGCCTCGCTTAGGCTCGGCATGCCCTCACTCCGGCTTGAATCCGTGGGCCACCGTGACGGGCCATCCATGGCCCAACACGGCTAACCCGGCGTCCTGCCGGGTTACCCACGGATTCAAGCCTGCGTTCGGCCAGCGTGGTTGACGGGGCCTGTCAGATCAAGATCAAAAGCAGATCAAGAGCAGAGCACGGCGGCCTAGTAGCCGACCTGAGTGGTTGAAGCAAAAGCAGGGCAACAGCACAGCAGCACATCTCTATCTGATGCACTGCGATCCAAATGTGGGAGCGGGCTTGCTCGCGAAGGCGGTGTGTCAGTCAGCTCATGTGTTACTGACCCACCGCCTTCGCGAGCAAGCCCGCTCCCACAAGTTGACCGAGTGCAGCCTCCACCACCGCAGTGCTTTGCTTTTCTGTGGGAGCTGGCTTGCCTGCGATGCAGACAACTCTGTGTATCAGGCATAACCAGTAGATACCACCGCAGGCAAGCCAGCTCCCACAATTTGACCGAGTCCCGCCTTCAGCACCGCACTGCTTTGCTTTTCTGTGGGAGCTGGCTTGCCTGCGATGCAGACAACTCTGTGTATCAGGCATAACCAGTAGATACCACCGCAGGCAAGCCAGCTCCCACAATTTGACCGAGTCCCGCCTCCAGCACCGCACTGCTTTGTTTTTCTGTGGGAGCTGGCTTGCCTGCGATGCAGGCACCTCGGTCTATCAGCGACACACAGTCGATGCCTTCGCAGGCAAGCCAGCTCCCACAAGTTGACCGAGTCCCGCCTCAACCATCGCACTGCTTTGCTTTTCTGTGGGAGCTGGCTTGCCTGCGATGCAGGCACCTCGGTCTATCAGCGACACACAGTCGATGCCTTCGCAGGCAAGCCAGCTCCCACAATTTGACCGAGTCCCGCCTCCAGCACCGCACTGCTTTGTTTTTCTGTGGGAGCTGGCTTGCCTGCGATGCAGGCACCTCGGTCTATCAGCGACACACAGTCGATGCCATCGCAGGCAAGCCAGCTCCCACATTGAATTGGGTTCAGCCTTCAAGATCAGGCCGGCTGTCAGGCCGCCTCACCTTCGCTTTTGATCCAACCACTCAGGTCGGCTACCAGGCCGCCGTGCTCTGCTTTTGATCTTGATCTGCTTTTGATTTTGATCTTAGGCGCCCCGTTAAACCACGCTGGCCGAACGCAGGCTTGAATCCGTGGGTAACCCGGCAGGACGCCGGGTTAGCCGTGTTGGGCCATGGATGGCCCGTCACGGCGGCCCACGGATTCAAGCCGGAGTGAGGGCACACCGAGCGTGAGCGAGGTGCCGAGTGGTGGGGCAAGAGCCCTTTGGTTACTTTGGGGCTTTTCCAAAGTGACCCGCCGTAAGGGCGGAACCAAAAGCCGCCATCACCCAAATAACGGATATACCCCCAATCACGCCAGCTCAGCCAACTCATAAACTCACTGACCCACCACCAGGCCCAACAAGCCCGACACCACTGCCCCCCCGAGCCGCACCAATCTTGCGTAACAGTGGCACCACCTGCGCCCCCACATGAATCGCCTCTTCCAAATGAGGAAAACCAGACAAGATAAAACTGTCCACCCCCAGTTGGTGATACTCCTCGATCCGCTCCGCCACCCGCGCATAGCTCCCCACCAACGCCGTGCCCGCACCCCCGCGTACCAAACCCACGCCCGCCCACAGGTTGGCCGACACCTCCAGCTCCCGCGCACCGCGGCCACGGCCTTGCATCAACTGCGTCTGGCGGCTCTGGCCGACAGACTCATAGGCGGCCATCTGCCGTTGCGCCTGGTCGATCGCGTCCTTGGGGATCTCCTCCAGCAACCGCTCAACATGCGCCCACGCCTGCTCATCGGTGGGCGCGGCGAACACATGCAGGCGCAGCCCGAAGCGCAGCGTGCGGCCCTGAGCGGCGGCCAGATCGCGCATGCGCTGGATGCGTTCGGCGATCATCACCGGCGGTTCGCACCACATCAAATAGGTTTGCCCATGGGCCGCGCCGACGCGTTCGGCGGCTTCGGAGGCGCCGCCGAAATAGATGGGCGGCACCACAGCGCCGGGCGCGATCGGCGTTTGGGTGCCGCTGCGGTAATAACGTCCGGGATGCGCCGAAGGCTGGCCGGCCCAGACAGCCTGGAATTGCTGCAGGAATTCAGCGGTGCGCGCATAGCGTTCGTCGTGTTCGAGAAAGTCGCCCAGCGAGCGCTGCTCGAAACGGCTGGAGCCGGTCACCACATGCAACGCCAGGCGGTTCTCGCTGAGCAATTGCAAAGTGGCGGCGCGGTGGGCGGTGTAGGCCGGCAATTCGGTGCCGGGCCGCAAGGTGAGCAGGAAGTTCAGGCGGCGCACTTCCTGGGCCAGCACGGCGGTGATCAGCCACGGGTCTTCGAAGCCGCTGGCGGTGGGCACCATGATGCCGTCAAAACCGGCCTGTTCGGTGGCGCGTACGATCTGGCGCAGGTAGTCCAGCGTCGGTGCGCGTTCGCCTTGCTGGAACAACCCGACCTTGGGCAGGCCGCTGCTGGTGAGGTGGCGGCCGTCGCCGTTGGTGGGCAGGAACCAGTCCAGCTGGATCGGTGGGCGTACATCATTGCTCATCGTGCAAGCGCTCCTTGCGCAAAAGGGGGACCACCTGTTCGCCAAAACGCAGTACTTCGCTGACCGCCGGGCCGCCTTCCAGGATCAGGTGGCTCAGGCCCAGCCCGTGCAGTTCCTGCAGGCGCGTGGCGACCTGTTGCGGGGTGCCGACCAGGATCAGCGGTTGCCCGGGCTGCAGTTGCAGCAAATTCGGGTGCACTTCCCATTGGCGCAACGGGTGGCGGGCGCGGGGCAGGGTGGCCAGCGGTTCATCCGGCAGGTCCGGCACGGGCAGCAAGGTGGCAGCGGTTTCCCAGGCCAGGTCTTCGCTGTCGCCGAGAATCAGGCCGAAGGTGCAGGCAAACTCAAGGTCCGGTTGGCTCTGCCGCCAACCCTGTATTTGCTGGGCCAGCCAATGCGGATGCCCAGGCGCCAACAGGCAGGTCTGGGCATGCGCGGCCACCAGCGTATGACTCTGGCTGTCGTCCAGCACCAGCGCAGGCGCGGGCAACTCGCGGCGGGCGACGCCGGCGTTTTCCAGCTGGAAATACCGGCCTTGATAGTCCAGACCGCCGTTATTGGCTGTGAGCAGTTGCTGGAGGATGTCCAGGTATTCGCCGATGCGCTCGCTGCGCTGGTCGCGGTTGAGCCATTCGCCGAACGCGCTGCGCTCAGCGTTTGGCAGGTGCAGTTGCACGCGGTGGCCACTGATCGATTGCAAACTCTGCAGGGTGGTCGCCAGCGCTGCCGGCAGCATTACCTCTGGCGGCACGCTCACCGACAACTGCACCCGCCGCGTGTGCGCGCACAACGCTGCCGCCACACCTAGGCTGTCGGCGCACAAGGCGCCACCGGGTATCCACAGGCCATCGAGCCCGGCGTATTCAACCGCCTGGGCCAACTGAATCCATTGCCCCGGCCGCGCCGCCCAATCGGGCGTACACAGGGGCATCAGCCAGCTGAATTGAAGGGGCATCGGAGCGCTCCATTCTTCATCGTTTTTGCCAACCCAGCGCCGGGGCGATGTCCTTGGCGATGATTTCCAGGCGCTTGAGGATCTGCGCCTGGGTCGAGCTTTCGGCCTGGACCACGGCGATCACGTAATCAGCATAAGGCAGCAGCGACGGGTCGTGCTGCAAGCTTTCGATCACTTCATCGGGATGGCCGTGGTGCACGTTCATCAGGCGCAGGTGTTCCTGCAGGTCCAGCGCCTCGTTGATCAGGCCTTCGCGTTGCAGGCGCGGGATGTGCCGCTCGATGTCCATCGCCAGTTCAGCCTGGGCGCTGGCGCGGCTGTCGGCCGGGAAGATCGCGCGGACCACGCCAATGCGCGGCGCGCGCTCAGCGTGCGACCAGGCGTGCAGGTAGGCATCGGCCAGCGGTTTTTGCACCGTGAGTGGGTCATGTGTGGCGGTGCCCAGCAGCAGGCCGTTGCCTTGCTGGGCGGTGTAGAGGGCGCCGTCGAGGCTGGCGTGGGAATGCCACAGTCGCGCACTCAAGCCGGGCGCGGGCGGTTGCAAGGTCAGTTCGCCGCTCAGTGGTTGGCCTTGCAACAGATGCTGCAGGCGCTGCTGACGCTCGGCGAAATCCGCCTGGCGCCGGCTCGGGTCGCGGTCGAAGGCGCTGAAGTTGTCGAGGTTGGCGCCGCCGCTGCCCAGGCCCAATTGCACGCGACCGCCGCTCAAGGCGTCGAGCACGCTGGCGTCTTCGGCCAGGCGGATCGGGTCTTCGAACGGCAACACAATCACCCCGGTGCCCAGTTCGATCTGTCGCGTGCGCTCGGCCACCGCCGCCAGCAACACCAAGGGTGAAGGCAAGCGGCCGAAGCCATTGCTCAGGTGGTGCTGGGCAATCCAGCCGCCGTCGAAGCCCAGCGCTTCGGCGACTTCAAACTGCTCGATCAGGTCGAGGTAGACCTGTTGTGGATCCTCACCAAAGGCGTGGCTGAGAAAGCCCAGTTTAAAGCTCATGACAGGTTTCCTGTGGCCAGGGTCGGTTGCCAGCCAAGGGCCGGGGCGATGTGTTCGCGGATGATTTCCAGAGCGCGCAGGGCATCGCGCAACGGCGTGCTGACGGTCTGCACTTGCAGGATCAACTGGTCGTGGGCGCTCAACGTCGGGCCTTGCTGCAGCTGTTCGATAATCTGCGCCACCGGGCCGTGCAGCACGCCGAGGCGCTTGAGGGTGGTGTCGAAGTCGGCGTCAATCTCGCCCTTGAACACGCCGATGCTTTGCTGGCGCTGCACATAGGCGAGGATGTCGCGGCGCGTGGCCTCATCGGGCGCAGGGAATAATGCCTGCACCCGTGCGATGCGCGCCGGTGTACCGTTGTCGCCGGTCCAGGCGTTGCGGTAGCGCGTCACCAGTGCTGCACCGGCGTGCGCCGGCAGGTGCGGATTGGGCGCCATGATCAGCCCGTGACCGCGCTCGGCGACCAATTCGACCCGCGACGTGGCTTCCCACAGCCGGTGGCTCAAGCCGTGGGCGCGCGGCAGCAGGCGTGAACCGCTGTCGGTCAACGGCGCGTTGCCCAACGCATTAAGCAGCTGTTGCAGGTGCTGTTCGTAGTCGCGATGGCGGGCTTCATGCGCGCGGCCAAAAGCAACAAACGTCTCAGGGTCAAAGCCGGCACCAAGGCCCAATTCCAGGCGGCCGTGACTGAGTAAATCGAGCACCGCCGCATCTTCCGCCAACCGCAACGGCGCCTCCTGGGGCAACACGATAATGCCGCTGCCGAGGCTGATGCGCCGCGTGCGCTGGGCGATGGCGGCGAGCAACACCAGCGGCGAGGGCAGGCGCCCGTTTTCGCTGGCGAAGTGGTGCTGCGCCACCCAGCCGCTGTCGAAGCCCAACTCTTCGGCAACCCTGAACAGTTCCAGCGTGTCGCGGTACACCTTGGGATCAGCGCTGGGGCTGTAGACCCGACTCAGAAATCCCAGGGAAAAGCCTGCGCTCATGGCTTCATCTCCTGGGCCAATTGCTTTTGCAGCACGGGGCCAGCGCTGATCGACTCCGCAAGGCCGCTGAACGGGCTGATGGTCAGGTAGCCCTTGTTCAGCCACACCGCCTCATCGTTTTGCTGTGCAGCGCTGGCGGCGGGGCTGTACTGGAAGCCGATGCCCGGCTTGCCTGGCAGGTTGAATTGCTTGAGGTCGTCGGTGTACAGCGCTTCAAAACCCACGTAGCTGCCAATGCGGGTGAGCTTCACGCCTTTGATCTGCGAGTCTTTGGGCAGGTTGATGTTCAGGCCCAGCCCTTTGGGCAGCAGCGCGCCGCCCGGCTGGCGATGTTGATCGAGGGCGTGCACCAGCTTCACGATCAACTGCGCGGCGCGTTGCGGGTCGGCTTCTTTCAAGTCGGTACTCACCGCCAGCGCCGGCACCCCGGCCTGCAGCGCCACACTTGCGGCATTGAACGTGCCCGAGGCCATGTTGATCGCCCCCAGGTTGTTGCCGGGGTTGGGTCCGACGATGACCAGGTCAGGGTGTGGCAGGATTTTATTCAGGCCCAGCAGCACCGCCATCACGGGCGTGCCACTGATCTGGATCTGCACCGCTTTACCGGCGCACTCGGCGCTCTGGCACAGGCCTTTTTCATGGGTGCTGATGAAGTAGCTGTCCGGGTAGGCCGGGTCGCTGTCGTGGCCGACGCTGACTTCGCGACCAAAAAAGAACGCGCCGCCACGCGCACTCTGGTCGCTTTGCGGCGCGGCAACCTTGACGTTGTGCCCCGCAGCCTTGAGTGCGGTGTACAGCGCGCGAATGTTCGGGTGCTGATAACCGTCGTCATTGCTCAGCAAGATGTTCAGGGCAAACGCCTTGGAGGCGATCAGGCTGCCGACTGCCAGCATCCATGCGCTGCGCTTCATGCGGGGGCTCCTTGGGTAAAGCGGTTGGCCGGGCGTGGCAGGCCGAGGTTTTCGCGCAAGGTGCTGCCTTCGTATTCCTGACGGAACAGCCCGCGCGCCTGCAGCAGCGGGATCACGCGTTCGACAAACAGCTCGATGGAACCGGGAAAATACGGGAAGAACACATTGAAGCCATCGCAGGCGCGCGCCTGGAACCACGCCTGGAAATGGTCCGCCACATCCGTGGCGGTACCGATCACCGGGTTGCCGCCGGCCAGGCGCAGGTACAGCTGGCGAATGCTCAGGTTTTCGCTGCGCGCCAGTTCCAGCACCTTGTCGCGACGGCTGCCGCGTTGGCCTACCGGTGTGTCCGGCAGCGGGCCGTCGAGGTCATGGCCGGACAGGTCGATGTCATCGCCCAGGGTGTCGGCGAGCAGGCGCAGGCCCAGTACCGGGTCGATCAGTGCCTGGAACTCCTCGAACAAGGCTTGGGCCTGTTCGCGGGTGTCGGCGATAAACGGCGTGACGCCGGGCAGGATTTTCACGTGATCAGGGTCGCGGCCGAAGGCGGCGGCACGTTGCTTGATGTCCTGATAGAACGCCTGGGCACCTTCAATGTTGTGCGCGTGGGCAAAGATCAGCTCGGCCACGCGCGCTGCCAACTGCTTGCCGGGCTCCGACGCGCCGGCTTGTACCAGCACCGGATGGCCCTGCGGCGAGCGCGCCACGTTGAGCGGGCCACGCACGGCAAAATGCGCGCCGCGATGGTTGAGGGTGTGCAGTTTGGCCGGGTCGAAATACTCGCCGCTGGCTTTGTCGCGGGTGAAGGCGTCGTCGTCCCAGCTGTCCCACAGGCCCTTGACCACGTCGTGGAATTCTTCGGCGCGCTGGTAGCGGTCACCGTGGTCCACGTGGTTTTCGCGGCCGAAATTCCAGGCTTCATCGCGGACCACTGAGGTCACCAGGTTCCAGGCAGCGCGGCCTTTGGACAGGTGGTCCAGCGAGGCGAATTTGCGCGCGATATGGTACGGCTCGTTGTAGGTGGTGGTGGCCGTGGCGATCAGCCCGATTGTGTGGGTGACGGCAGCCAGGGCCGACATCAAGGTCAATGGCTCAAAGTGCTCGGCGCGCGCAGTGCGGCTCAGCGCATCGTGATGATGGCCCCACAGCGCGACCACGTCGGCTATGAACAGTGCATCGAATTTGCCGCGCTCGGCGGTCTGGGCGATGTGTTTGAAGTGCTCGAAATCCAGGCTGGCATCGGCCTGGGCCAGCGGGTGGCGCCAGGCGGCGACGTGGTGGCCGCTGTTGGCCAGAAACGCGCCCAGTTTGAGTTGATCGGTGCGAGGGGTCATGCACAGGCTCCCATTCAGGTCAGGCACGGAGCCGGCGAACCGGCCCCGTGCGCTGGGTTAGAAGTTGTAGGTCACGCCGGTGTACCAATAGCCGCCGGTGGTGCCGTAAGGCGAGAAGTTGCCATAGGGGAAACCGCCCGAGCTGCTGGCCAGGTCAGTGCGCTCCGGGTACTTGTTGAACAGGTTGTTGGCACCGGCATTCAAGGTCACGGCCTTGGTCAGGTGGTAGTCGATGTTCACGTCGGTGATCCACGCCGGCGAGAAGGTACGGTCGTAGATCTCGGCGGTGCCGTACTGCGTGTACTCGCCGTAGCGGGTCAGGTTGAGCGCCACTTCCAGCTTGTCGTAGGTCCAGGTGGTGCCCAGCAGCAGCTTGGATTGCGGCAGGCCGTACTTGAGGTTGCCCTGGCGCTGACGGTCGTAGCCACCGTCCGGGCCGAGGGCTTGCGCGGCGACAGCGGAGGCGTGGATGTCGTCGATCTGCGTGGTGTTCCAGTTGAACCCGGCGGAGTATTTGAGGTTGCCGTAGGCGCCGATGTCCTGGCGATAATCGCCGACCAGATCGACGCCGCGGGTGGTGGTATCCAGGGCGTTGGTGAAGTAGGTGACCGCCTGGTTCGGGTTCAGCCCGGCGGCGGCGAGAATGGCGCTGATCTGCGGGGTGCCGCCCAGGTAGCCGGTCTGGGCGATGCGGTCCTTGATCTTGATCTGGTACGCGTCGAGGGTGATGTTGGTGGCATCGGTGGGCTGCAGGGTCAGACCGAGGCTGAAGTTGGTCGACTTCTCGGGCTTGAGGTTGCTGGCGCCCAGCGCCTTGGCCACGTCGGAGTTCACCGCCACGTTGCGGTAGTCGAACAGTTGGCCGTTGACGCTGGTTTGCGAGGTGGCGCTGTAGATCTGCTGGGCCAGCGACGGCGCGCGGAACCCGGTGCTGAAGGTGCCGCGCACGGCCAGGATCGGCGTCAGCTGGTAACGGGTCGAGAACTTGCCGTTGGTGGTGGTGCCGGAGCCGTCGTTGTAATGCTCATAGCGACCGGCCAGGTCCACGTGCCATTTATCGGTGAAATCCTGTCCGACCTCGCCGTATCCCGCCAGGCTGATACGGCTTTTTTCGGCGGCATCGGCCGGTGTGGTACCGGCGCCGGAAATCGTTCCTGGTGGAATGATTGACCCGTCGGCGCCAGTGCCGAATGGCCCGCTGGCGTAAGAGGCGACGTCGCCCTTGCCGATTTTGTAGTCCTCGTAGCGCTGCTCCAGGCCCCAGGAGATTTGCGTCGGCTTGTACAGGCCAAGGTCAAAGGCGCGGGTCAGGTCGAGGTTGTTGGTCCATTGGCTGAAGGTCTTCACGCCGGTGTCCACCGAGGTCGGCGACGTCGGGCCGTAGCTCAGGTTGTAGGTGTCGGTCAGCGTGGCGCGCGCATGGTCCTGGCCGTAGGTGCTGGACAAATCGTAGTCCCAACCGGCCGCCTGGCCTTTACCGCCGAACGCGACCTGGAAGTCATCTTCGATAAAGCGCAGGTTGTCTTCGATGCCTTCCGGGTACGGGGTCTGGATGCCGTTGAACGACGGTGGCTGGTGGAACGCCAGGGGCTTTTCCGAATTGCGATGGGTGAAGGTCGAGAACGAGTACAGGGTCAGCGCGTCGGCCACCGGCAGCTCGGCGTTGTAACCCAGGCTGAAGTTTTTCGCCTCGGGCAGGCCGGTGCCGTAGTAGGTGTGGCGTTGGCTGGTGTTGCCGGCAGAGTCGGTGTACGGCGCGTCGTCGGAACGGTCCGAGATGTTCTGCTTTTTCACGTCCAGGGCCAGGTTGATAAAACCATCGTTGGGCAGCGCCAGGCCGACGTTACCGGTTTGACGCACGGTTTCACCGTCGCCGTTTTCGTAGTTCTGGCCGTAGCTGGTGGACAGGCTGCCACCGTGATCGGTCTGCTTGAGCACGATGTTGACCACGCCGCCGATGGCGTCCGAGCCATATTGCGCCGAGGCGCCGTCGCGCAGGACTTCGACATGATCCACCAGGGCGGTGGGGATCATGTCCAGGTCCACTGGCTGCGAGCCGGAGTTGAGGTAAGTGCCATTGTTCAGCAGCGCGCTGTTGTGGCGGCGCTTGCCGTTGACCAGCACCAGCACTTGGTCGCCGTTGAGGCCACGCAGGCTGATCGGGCGCACCACCGAGGTGGAACCGAAGCCCGAGGAAGCCGGTTGGTTGAGGGACGGCAGCACCTTGCTCAGCGCACGGGTCAGGTCGCCCTGGCCGGTGGCCAACAGTTGCTTGGACGAAATCACATCCACCGGCGCCGGGCTTTCGGCCAGGGTGCGTGCCTGGCCACGGTTGCCGATCACGACGACCGTGTCCAAAGGGTTGTCACTGGCCGGCGCGTCGGCGGCCAGGGCCAGGCTGCTGTAGCTCGCGGCCTCGCACAGGGCGAGGAATAACAGGGTGTGGGCGAAGGCCTGGCGGCCTGCGGCGCGTGATGCATTCATGATGGGAAACACTCCAGTGGTTTTAAGGCGTTGGCCTTGATCGAGGTCGGCTTGTTGGGTTCAAGCTCTGGTGGAGGCAGGAGAGCAAAGGCTGTGCCACCTGAAAAAAATGTTTTAAAACAGCTGGTTGGAGTGATGTTGGCGCCTGTGTTGGTGTTTTTCTAACAGGCCAAAGGGCAGGGTGTTGGTTTTTGTGCAGGACACGCTCGCGCGGACCGCAATGCACGCCGTAACGCCGGGGTATTGCGGCTTGGCACACCCCTTGCTCTCCCCACGCCATACCTGAACCCAAGGAAGTTTTTTCTGTATGCCTAGACCCGGCCCGCGCAATGCCCTTTCTGATATCCCAGGCCTCACGGTCGGCCACGCCACGGACCTGCACGTCGACACTGGCGTCACGGTGATCCGCCCCGATGGCTTCTGGACCGCCAGCATCGACATCCGCGGCGGCGGCCCCGGCGGGCGTGAAACAGCGGCCCTGGAGCCGGAAAACATGGTCGGCCAGCTGCACGCGCTGGTGTTTGCCGGCGGCTCGGTGTTCGGCCTCGGTGCGGCCGATGCGGTGGCGGCCAAACTGTCTCAGGACGATGTTGGCCTGCATTTGAAACCCGGCGCGCCGGCGATTCCCATCGTGCCGGCGGCCGTGTTGCATGACCTGGCCAATGGCGGCGACAAGGCTTGGGGCCTGGAGCCGCCTTATCGGCGCCTGGGGTTTGAAGCGTTGGCGAATGCGGCTGAGGACTTCGAGCTGGGCTCGGTGGGCGCTGGCCGTGGCGCCATGGCGGGCGTGTTGAAAGGCGGGTTGGGCAGCGCCTCTCTGGACCTGGGCGATGGCTTGATCGTCGCGGCGCTGGTGGTCGCCAACCCGATTGGCTCGGTGTATATGCCCGATGGCGAAACCTTCTGGGCCTGGCCTTGGGAGGTGGAGGGCGAATTTGGCGGGCATCGGCCGCAAACCGAAATGGACTGCAGCGATCCGATGCCGGAGCTGTCGCGCCTGGACTCCATGGGCCGCTTGCAGGCCGGGGCCAATACCACGTTGGTGGTGGTCGCCAGCACCGCGCGGCTGACCGTCGCCGAGTGCAAGCGTGTTGCAATCATGGCCCAGGACGGGATTGCCCGAGCCGTGCGGCCGGCGCATCTGCCGTTTGATGGGGACACGGTGTTTGCCTTGGCGTCGGCGGCGGTGGCATTGACCGACGGCCCACGGCGGCAGGTGGAGATTGGTTGTATTGGGGCAGCCGCCGCGGATTGTGTGGCGCGGGCGATTGCCAGAGGGGTATTTGCCGCTCGGGGCTGATTAACCAGTGAGCGCGCTCAAAGGTGCGAGCTGGCACGCCAGCTCGCACATTTTTTAACGGTGTTTTTCAGCTGAAACGCAGCACTCGCGCCTGCGCTTTTGCTGCCTGCTCGGGTAGCCCCAACGCCTCATACACGCGCACCAAACTTCGGTTTGTCGGTACATCCCAGCCGTCATACCGGCGCCGTAATTCCAAGGTTTGCTGGGCAGTAAACCAATCACCTGTGCGCAACCGCGCATCCAGTTCGATCTGCGCAAACAAATCGCGCTGGGCATGACTGCCGCCAATCTCGTTCAGGCGCGGCAGGGCGATTGCCAGTTGCTCCAGGGCCTCGTGTACATGGCCTCGCGCATGCGCCAGTAAGCCGCGCGCCAGCGGCAATGTCACTTCGCCCCACACCGGTCGCGCCTCACCACTATGCTCGCGCAGCGCCGTCAGCAACCCATCCGCCTCGGGCTTGCCGGCCCGCGCCAACCCATACAGATATTGCACACTGAGAAACGGCTGCACCGTATCGCCCACCCGTGATTGCAGGTACGGCGCCAATGCTTGCCAGCGCTCACCCACATCGATGCCCGCCAGCTCCATACGCGCCAGCAAGGACACGGCGCCGACCTGATCCTGCGAGTATTGCGGCAGGATGCCCCACACGTGGCGGTCGTAAATCTCCAGGACCTGCTGGTCATCCCCGCGCGCGAGGTAAAACAGCGCCAGGTGCCACCAATTGTGCGTGTACATGAAGGAGTTCAGGCCGTCCCAGTGGTGCTTCACGCCTTGCAGAAAAGCCGTGCCTTCCTCGATACGGCCTTCGGTGAGCATCACATGGGCCAGGGCATGGTGGGCCCAAGGCTCGCTCGGTTGCAGGCGCAAGGCTTCGCGCGCGCTGGTTTGAGCCTCTTCGAGCAGATGGCATTGCTCATAGGCAAAAGCCAGCAGGCCGTGGCTGTGGGCGATGTCTGCGGCGCCGGCGGTGGCTTTGAGGCCGATGCGCAGCAGCGCCGGCCAGTTGCCGCGATTGAACTCCACATACTGGTTGAGCTTGGCGGCGAACAAGTCGCGCGGGTAGCGTTCCAGCAGGTGGTCGCTCAGGTGCACGACTTGATCGAGGTCGTCATTGATCCAGGCGTCCAGCACGGCAAGGTACAGCTGCGCGCGCGGGTGGTCGGTGTTCACGGCGGTGGCGCGTTGGCGGTAGTGGTCGGCCAGTGCCGGGCCTGCGGGGGACTCGATAAACATCAGCAACAAGCCGGCAAACGCATTGGCCAGCGCGGAGTCCGCGTTGGCGTCGGCGGTGGCCAGAATGCGCTCGGCGCGCGGCTGGTAACCGAGAAAGCCGCCGATGAAATCGTCCAGGCCCTGGCGGGTGGCGGCGTCGGTGGTGTCGATGGGGTTGCCCAGGTAATCCAGTGACATGAGGTTCGGCTCGTTGATACAGATAACGGTGACAGGGGCAAACCTTGTGCCAGCTGACACCCTGGAATCCCTGTGGCAGCTGGCTTGCCTGCGCTAGCGCTGGTTCGGCCAACTCATCCGCCCTCCGGCCCACCGCAATCGCAGGCAAGTCAGGTCCCACAAGTGAACGGCGGTGCTGTTGCTTTTTGCACACTCGCGCAGGTCGCTGTGGTTTTTTCATCAGCTCGCCCGATTGCAAATCCAGCAATCTCAAGCCCGAAGCCCCATGGCACAGCGCTTGCAAAACCGCTGGCATCTCTTTCAACCCGAGGAGCCTCCATGCGCTCATTCTCTTTGCGCCGCGTCCTGTCGTCCGTGGGCCTGTGCACCGTTTTGCTGGCCGGCCAGGCGCTGGCGCAACCCCAGGACGGCGGCGTGCTGAACCTGGTGGCCCAGCCGGAGCCGCCGTCGCTGATGCATGGCGTGGTCAGCCATGTGTCCACCCAATACGTGAGCGGCAAGATCCTTCAGGGCCTGCTGACGTTCGACACTGACCTGAACCCCAAACCGGTATTGGCCAAAGCCTGGACCCTTTCGCCGGATGGCCTGACCTACACCTTCGACCTGCAGGACGGCGTGCACTGGCATGACGGCCCGGCTTTCACCGCCGATGACGTGGTGTTCAGCTTCCAGACCTTCTACCCGGAGGTGGACAAGCGCCTGGGCGGCATCATCACCGAATACGTTGACAGCATCACCGCTACGGGCCCGTTGCAGGTGGTGTTCCACTTGAAGAAACCCTTCGCCCCGTTGCTGTCGGCCCTGGGCAGTGGCCTGCGCCCGGTGGTGCCCAAACACCTGTACGAAGGCACTGATTTTCGCAATAACCCCTACAACCTCAAACCGGTCGGCACCGGGCCGTTTGTGTTTGTCGAGTGGAAGCGCGGTGCCTACATCAAGCTGGCCAAGAACCCCACCTACTGGAAAAAAGGCCTGCCGCACCTCGACGGCATCATCTTTCACGTGATCCCCGACGGCTCCTCGCGCGCCGCCGCATTCGAGCGCAACGACGTGCAAGTGCTGCGCAGTGGCGATGCCGATTACGCCGACCTCAAGCGCCTGAGTGCCTTGCCCGATGTGCAGTCATCGCACAAGGGCTGGGAGCTGTATGCGGGCCTGGCGTTTTTGCAGATCAACACACGCAAGCCGCCGCTGAACAACCCCAAGGTGCGCCAGGCGATCCTGTATGCGCTGAACCGGCAGTTCATCGTCGATAACATCTTCTTTGGCTCGGGCAAGGTCGCCCAGGGCGAGTTCGTCTCGACCACGCCGTACCACGATCCACAACTGCCGCAGTACGCCTATGACGTGAACAAAGCCAAGGCCTTGATTGCCGAGTCCGGCGTGGACGTGGGCGCGGTGCGCATCCGCCTGCTCAATGGTGAGAAGGGCGGCGCGTGGGAGCGCCTGGCCGAATACACCAAGCAGTCCTTGCAACCGCTGGGTTTCAAGGTGCAGGTGGTGACGTCCGACGCCGCGACGTGGTTCCAGCGCGTCAGTGACTGGGATTTTGACCTGACCTACAACTTTATCTTCCAGATCGGCGACCCGTACCTGACCAGTGCCTACCTGTTCCGCTCCGACTACATCCTCAAGACTTCGCCGTTCGCCAACGTCAGCGGCTACAACAGCCCCGAAGCGGATGCGCTGTGGAACAAGCTCGCCGACACACCGGAAGGCCCGGAGCGCAAGCAGCTCTACAGCCAGTTGGAAAACGTGCTGAACACCGACCTGCCGATTGCGCCGATCTTTGAAATGCGCAACCAGACGCTGTTTCACAACCAGGTGAAAAACCTGCTGCAAACCGCCACCAGCCTTAACGAAGATTACGGAAGCGTCTACCTCGAGACGCCGGCGCCATGAACGGCGTGCTGTATCTGGGCGGGCGCCTGGCCAAGGCGCTGTTGATGGTGGTGGCGGTACTGGTGTTGAGCTTTGTGCTGATCCACCTGGCGCCGGGCGACCCGGCGCTGCTGCTGGCGGGCGAAGCGGGTGTGGACGATGTGCAGTTTATCGAGCAACTGCGCCAGACCATGGGCCTGGACAAACCGCTGGTTGAGCAACTGCTGATTTACCTGGGCCATATTGCCCAACTGGACCTCGGCTATTCCTACCGTAACCAGAGCTCGGTGTGGTCACTGATCGCCGAGCGGTTACCCGCCACGTTGGCGCTGATGGGCTCGGCGTTTGTAGTGTCGTCCGTGTTGGGCGTGAGCCTGGGTGTGTTGGCGGCGCGGGCCAGACAGAAGCGCCATTGGCTCGATGGCGTGATCTCCCACGGCGCCTTGCTGCTGTATGCGATGCCGCCGTTCTGGCTGGCGATGCTGTTGATTCTGCTGTTTTCCGTGAGCCTGGACTGGCTCCCGGCCTTTGGCATGGAGAGCGTGGGCCAGGACTTCTCGCTGCTTGATCGCTTGCGGCATCTGCTGTTGCCGTGCGTGTCGCTGAGCGTGCTGTTTCTCGCCCTGTATATCCACCTGACCCGCGCCGCCGTGCTCGACGCCCTTGGCCAGGAATACGTGCGCACCGCCCACGCCAAAGGCTTGCACCCCTGGCGCATCCTGTATGTGCATGTGCTGCGCAATGCGTTGCTGCCGGTGGTGACCTTCGCCGGGCTGCAACTCGGCCAACTGGCCAGCGGCGCGTTGCTGGTGGAAGTGGTGTATTCCTGGCCCGGTATCGGGCGCTTGATGTACGACGCCCTGGCGCAACGCGACTACGGCGTATTGATGGGTGGCTTTTTAGTGATTTCGATCCTGGTGGTGGGCTTCAACGTGTTGACCGATGTGATCTGCCGTTTCCTCGACCCGCGCATCGGCGCCGGAGGGCAGGGCTGATGGCGCTGCTCAAACGCTTTATCCGCCAGCCTTCGGCGTTGCTGGGCGCGGTATTTTTGCTGGTACTCGCGGGGTTGGCGATTGCCGCGCCGTGGCTCACCCACAGTTCGCCATGGGAGATGAACACCCAGCCGATGCTCGCCCCGTTCCATGATTCGGCGCATTGGCTGGGCAGCGATTTACTCGGCCGCGACCTGGGCAGCGGTTTGCTCTACGGCGCCCGCGTGTCCCTGGCCGTGGGCGCATTGGCGAGCCTGGCAACCTTGCTGGTCGGCTTGATCGTCGGCGCGCTGGCCGGTTATTTCGGCGGTTGGCTCGACGGCGTGCTGATGCGCGTCGCCGAGTTCTTTCAGATTATCCCGCAGCTGGTGCTGGCGGTGATTTTGGTGGCGGTGCTGGAGCCGTCCCTGGGCACCATTGTGCTGGCCATCGCCCTGGTTGCCTGGCCGGCGGTGGCGCGCCTGGTGCGCAGTGAATTCCTTACCCTGCGCCAGCGTGAGTTTGTGCAAGCCGCGCGGGTGCTGGGGCAATCGCCACTGGGGATCATCACCCAACAGATCCTGCCGAACGCCCTGGCGCCGTTGCTGGTGGTGATGACCTTTGTGATGGCCACGGCGATCCTCACTGAGGCGGCGCTGGCGTTCCTCGGGTTGAGCGACCCGGAAGCGATGAGCTGGGGCTACATGATCAACGCCTCGCGTGGCGTGTTGCGCGAGGCCTGGTGGATGAGCTTTTTGCCGGGCCTGGCGATTGTGCTGTGCGTGCTGGCGGTGAACCGGGTGGGCGAAGGCTTGCGCGTGGCTTTTGAACCGGGGAGGTCGCTATGACGTTATTGCGTGTCGAGAACCTGCGTATCGCCTTGCCGCCCGGTGCGGACCGCAGCCATGCGCTGTATGACCTGACGCTGCAATTGCGCAGCGGCGAATGCCTGTGTGTGGTGGGCGAGTCCGGTTCGGGCAAGTCGATGCTGGCCAAGGCGTTGCTGCGTCAACTGCCGACGCCGTTGACGGTGGAAAGTGGGCGCCTGGCGTTTCGTGATCAAGACCTGGCCGCCCTCAGCGACACCGCCATGCGCCAACTGCGCGGGCGCGATATCAGCATGGTCTTTCAGGAGCCGGTGAGCGCCCTTAACCCGCTGCTGCGCGTGGGTGAGCAGATCGACGAAACCCTGCGCGCCCATGGGGTGAACGCGGTGCGCGAGCGCCGTCGGCGCGTGGTCGACCTGCTCGGTTATGTCGGCCTGCCCGACCCTGAACGCCTGCGCCTGGCTTATCCGTTCGAGCTGTCCGGCGGGCAGCGCCAACGGGTGGTGATCGCCATGGCCCTGGCGTTCGATCCGGCGCTGTTGATTGCCGATGAACCGACCTCGGCCCTGGATGTGACCACTCAGGCGCAGATCCTCGACCTGTTGCGCAAAATCCAACAGGACAAGGGCATGGCGCTGTTGTTTATCACCCATGATTTTGCCGTGGTCGAGGCGATTGCCAACCGCGTGCTGGTGTTGCAAAAGGGCCATCTGGTGGAGCAGGGCAGCGCCCGCCAGGTGTTGCGCGAGCCGCAGGCGGCGTATACCCGGCAACTGCTGGCGGCGGTGTCGGCACAGCCGCTGGCACCGCGTACGGCGGTGGACGGCGCCGTGGTGCTCAAGGCCGAGCAACTGGGCAAGGTCTTCAGCACCCGTGCAGGGTGGGGCGCGCGCCGCACCACGCAAGCGCTGGACGCGGTTCAATTGCAACTGCGCGAAGGCGAAACCCTGGGGATTGTGGGTGAGTCCGGCTCGGGCAAATCCACCTTGGGCCGCTGCCTCGTGCGCTTGTTGCATGCCGACAGCGGGCACATCCAATGGCTCGGCCAGGAGGTTGTCGGTTTATCGGAACGGCGCCTGCGCCCGTTGCGCAGCGCGGTGCAGATGATCTTCCAGGACCCGTTCGCCTCGCTCAACCCGCGCCAGACGGTAGGCCGCATCATCATGACCGGGCCGCGGGTGCAGGGCCGCTCCAGGGCTGACGCCGAACAGCGCGCGCGGCAATTGCTTGACCTGGTGGGCCTGCCGGCCTCGGCCTTCGAGCGCTACCCGCACGAATTTTCCGGGGGCCAGCGCCAACGCATCGGCATCGCCCGTGCATTGGCGGTGGAACCGAAAATCCTGATTGCCGATGAGTGTGTTTCGGCTCTGGATGCGTTGATTCAGGTGCAGATTCTGGAGCTGCTTGAGTCGCTGCAACGGCGCCTTAAATTGAGCATCGTGTTTATCACCCACGACCTGCGCGTGGCGGCGCGGTTGTGTGATCGCATTGCCGTGATGCAACACGGCCGTGTGGTCGAGCAGGGCGAGACTGACAGATTGTTTGCCGATGCGCGGCATCCCTATACCCGAGCGCTATTGCAGTGCGTGCCGAACGCCGCCGTGCTTGAGGCCGACACGCTTTAATGCAGGCGCCGGCAAGGCCGCCGCCACACTGACCGAGTTTTTTGATCGAGGAATGCAGTGTTTATGAGTGCCAACCTTAGCCAGTTGCCAGTGGTGCGCGGTGAAGCCGTGGAGATCCGTCGCGGCCGATCCCTGAGCATCGCCCACCACCGCGGCACGCCCGAAACCGCCACCGTGGTGTTTTTCTGCCATGGCGCCGGCGGCAACAAGGACCAATGGCGCCTGCAATGGCAGGCGCTGAAGGCTGAGGGTTACAGCCTGGTCGCCTGGGACCTGCTCGGCCACGGCGACAGCGCCAAACCGCGAAAAGCCACTGCCTATGCCTGGTCGGAGCTGGTGGCCGACTACCTGGCGATCCTGCAACGCTACGGCGGTGCTCGCAACGTGATCGTGGCGCATTCCTTCGGCACCGGGCTGAGCTTGAGCACCTTGCTGGCCAAGCCCGCAGTGCCCGTCGACGCGGCGCTGTTACTGGGCACGCAGCTGCATCGACCGGTGACAGGCGGTGGCCTGATGGCTTTACCTGCGTGGCTGTTGGAATGGCTGCGTCCTGTGTTGGCCAAGGGCTTTCGCGAGCGCGCCTGGCACGCCACGGCCGACCCGGCGCTGGTGGCCTATGAAGAGAAACTCACTGAACGCAACCGCCTGTCCATGTTCAAGGCGCTGATGAAGCACGCCCAATGGCCGGACGCCGATCAGGTTCGCAGCCTGCTGTTGCCGGTCAGCGTGCTGGCCGGCGACAGTGACGGCCTCACGCCCGCCAGTGGCGGGCAAGCTCTGGCAGCGCAGTTGCCCAACGCGGTGTTTCAAGTGTTGGAGAATTGCGGTCACCAACTGATGCTGGAAAAACCGCAGGCGGTGCTGGCGGGGTTCCACGCACGGGTGAAGACTCGCAGCGCCTGAGCGGGCCTGTCAGCGTGGCACAGGAATAAACGCCACACTGCCGCCCGAACGTTTCTGGAACAGCCGCTCGCCATTGTCCGGCTGCGTGGTGATCACCTGATGATCCGTGCCCAGGTAGGCCAACGGTGTGGGGTCTTCCTTTGAGTATTGCGCGACGATGATCGTGTGCTGCGGGTCGAACCCCTGGCCGCTGGTTTTTTCCAGCCAGGCCATCAGGGCGGCGCTGTCGCCCTGACGCGGGAAGTCCTGGGTTTCGCTCACGTAGTAAAACGGCTTGCCGCCGTTTTGCAGGTACATCGGGACCTTGTTGTCGACTTCCACCAGCACCATCTGCCACTGATTCCACGGCGCGCTTTTCACCGCCTCGGCGTGCACATCCTCGGCGAATCGGGTGACGCCGCCGTTGCCGGTGGTCCAGGGGTAGACCACGCCCAGCACCAGCAGCAACACGCCGGCGGTGATGCCAAACGCCTTCTGCCAGCGCGGCCAACGGGCCGGTTGCTGCTGCAGGCGTTCACTCAGCCACCAGGCGCCCAGCAGCTGGGCGAAAGGCACCAGCGGCAACACGTAATAACTGCGGCGGCTGCCGCTGGCGGTAAAGAACACAAACAACAGGCCCAGGCCCCACACCAGCCAGCGCACGTTAGGAGGCGTTTGGCGCCAATGGCGCAGCGCCAGCCACACGCCGAGCAGCCAGCACGGCGCCCAGGGCAGGGTGTAGGCGGGCAGGTAGATCAGGTAGGTATAGATCGGCCCCATGTGGTCGAAGGGGTCGAAAAAGCGCACGACGTTTTCCTTGAACACCAGTTCAAGGCCGCTCTCGCCATAGGTGGGTGCCCCGTAAAAGTGGGACAACACGAAGGGAATCGAATAGAACGCCGCCGCGATCAGCATGGCCAGCAGCAGGCGCAGGTTGAGGTGGCGCCGGTAGCGGTGTTCGCTGAGCAGGTGCGGCAACAGCACCAGGCCCGGCAACACGAAGCCGATCAAACCTTTGAACAGCGACGTTGCCGCCAGCAGCAGGAAAAATACCGTGTAGCGTCCCAGCCGCGTGTCGTCCGGACCGCGCCAATACCACCAGACCGCCGACAGCACGCCACACACGGTCAGCACATCGGCTGTGGCCACGCGGGCCCAGAACAGAAAGTAGAAGGTGGTCGCCAGCATCCAGCCGGCAATCAGCCCGGTGCCTTTACGAAACAGGCGCTCGCCGATCAGGTAGACCAGCCAGATGCTCAGCCAGGCCGCGATCACGGATGACAGGCGCAGCGACCATGGCCCGAGTCCGCCCATCAGGTTGGCGCACGCGGTAATCAGCCAGTAAGAGGGCAGCGGTTTGTCGTAGTACGGTGCGCCCTTGAGGTAGGGGTCGAAGTAGTCACCGCTTTGCAGCATCTGCAGGGCGATGTTGGCCCAACGGGTCTCCGGCCCCCACAAATCGCGACTGCCCAGGCCCAGCAGCAGGAGTAACGCCGAGACGCCCAGCAGCAGCACCAGCGCGCCGCGTTCGGTTTTCCAGAAATTCATCGGCGGCTCTCACGGTGGGCATGACGTCAAGGAAGTTTGGGATAAATGATCAGCAGCATGGCGCCCTTGCGGTAGCGCTGGCCTCCGGGTGGCAGTTGCCCTTCTTCGCGATGTTCACTGGTGCTTCTGACGCGCATCAATACGCCGACCGAGCCTTGTTGGCGGGCTTCGCTCAGCCAGGGCTGAACATTTTCAAAGCTGACTTTGCGGTGCACCGAATCTGCGTATTTGAGGCCATAGCGCAGCTCGCCCTCGGTGTCGTAGAACGCCACGTCAGGGCGGCGCAAGCGCCAGGACAACGCCGAGGCCGAACCCAGTTCATTGCTGATCAAAGCATGGGTTTGTTGCAGTTCATCCAGATGCTCAAGCACGAACTGGTCGGGCATTTCGGTATCGGTAACCTCTTGCGGCATGCCGGCAGGCAGCAGCGCCACCAGCACGCCGATGGCCAGCGCAGGCATGGCCCACAGCGTCAGCGGGCGGAAGGCTTGCAGCAGATTTGCCAGGATCCAGCCCAACAGCACGATGAAGGTCAGCGACAGGCTGTACATCTCGGCGTGGCTGTTGCTGTACAACGGCTTGTCGATCTGCAGGTAAATCAGGGTCGCCATCGCGCCGAGGCCGATGACGAAATTGAGCAGGCCGTTAATGCGCAGGCTGCATGTTTTGCCGCGGTTGATCAGGTCGATCAACGCATGCCCCATCAGCAACGCCAGAGGCAGCAGACACGGCATGATGTAGGTCGGCAGCTTGCCGTTGCTCAGGCTGAAAAAAACCAGCGGCAGCAGCAGCCACAAGGCCAGAAAAATAATCGCCGGTTGGCCTTTGTCTTTCCAGGCGTTGATCACGGTCGCGGGCAACAGCGCCGCCCATGGCAGGCACGCCACCACCATGATCGGCAGGAAGAACCACCAGGCCCTGGCGTGTTGGGCATTGTTGGAGGAGAAGCGGCGGATGTGCTCGTGCCAGAAGAAGAAGCGCCAGTAGTCCGGTTCCTGCAGATGGATCGCCCACACCCACGGCAGGCACAGCACCACCGCCACCAGGATCGCCAGCGGGCCATAGCGCAACAATTCACCCAGGCGTCGTTGCCAGAGCATGTACGGCACGGCGATCAGCACCGGCAACAGCCAGGCCAGAAAGCCCTTGGTCATAAACCCCATGGCGCAGGCCACGCCCAGCACTGCCCAGGCGCCGAGCCGGCCACGTGAGGTGCGGCTGTCGAGCGCGAACCACAGAGCAACCAGGCTGAGGTTGACCCACAGGGTGAATTGCGGATCGAGGTTGGAGTAACCCGCTTGCCCCGCCACCAGCCCGAAGCTCATGTAGAGCAGGGCACAGGCGAAGCTCTTGCGCGGGTCGTTCCACAGGCGGCGGGCGATAAGGTACGCGAGCACAACGCTCAGGCCCGTGGTCAAGGCCGAGGCAATGCGCACCCCGAAGAGGTTTTCGCCAAACACCCACTGGCCGATGGCGATCAGCCAATAGCCAGCGGCAGGCTTTTCGAAGTAGCGCACGCCCATGAAATGAGGCGCCACCCAGTTGCCGCTCAACAGCATTTCCTGGCTGATCTGGGCGTAGCGGGTTTCATCCGGTATCCATAAACCGTGCAGGCCCAAAGGCAGCAGATAGAACACGGCGAAGGCCAGCAACAATACCGGCAGAGGTTTTAAACGGGTCATCAAAACGTCGCTCCTTGACGTTTAACGGTGGAGTACTGAGGCATGTAAGTAATAGAAGAAAAAGTCACAAAGTTCACTAAGCCACTGAAAATATTCATGACGTCCTGAAGTAACAGGCGCAGTTAAACATGCCAGAAGAGGGCTGTCGGTTTGCTGAACATACAGGTGGGTATATGTAAAAAAGTGTCTAGAGTTTTTTCAGGACGGCGGGCCACCCGGGGCTGTTCATGATGCCCAGGGTCTCGAATTTGCCGTTGGCCTTGACCCGAACAAACAGGGCGCTGCCGTACTCGGGAAAGGCCGCGTGGGGGAAACCCAGGGTCTTTTCGAAGTCGGCAATACAGCCGCTGTGGGTAACAAATACGAGGTTGCGCCCGGGCTGCTTGTGGCTGAGCAGTTCTTCGCCAATGGCCGCGCCGCAGATCGCCTGCTGCCCGGAGGTCAGCTCGGCATTGCCGAACATGAAGTGTGAGGTCTGGGCCGTGCGCAATGCGGGGCTGGCAAGCACGTCGCTACCTTCCATGCCGAGTTTGAGGAAGGCCTTGCCCAGTTCTTGCGCGCGTTGGGTGCCGACGACTGTCAGGCCCTCGGCGCCGCCGAAACAGGGGTTTGTCGAGCGGTCGCAGCGCTCTTCATGGCGCACCAGCACGATCAGGTCACCGTCGCGCCAGCTGGGCAGCACCTGCGAGCTCAGCAAGCGATTGCCCACGCTCAGGTCACGCGGTGATGAGGGCCACAGCAGGAAGCCGGCGAGCAGCAGCGCGATGACTGCAAGGCCCGCCCACCACTTTCGCAACCACTTGATATAGCCGCGGCGCGAACGCGGCTTGGTCAGGGTAAGGTCAACCACATCATTCACCATGGGCACTGTACTGCACTGTTTTTATTGAAGTAGGCGCAACGCTTCGACGGATGCCCGAAGTTAAGCAAGAGGCTGTCATAGGGCTGCTGTCTTTTCGCTGAACATCCAGCGGTTAAAAGTGGCCACGGCCGGCAACTAACTAGTTGCCGGCCGTGGGCGTGTGGTGGGCAATTTAGAGGGGCGAGGGTAGGCGGGCGGTGAAATCAATGTGAAAAAATTGCGTGGGCGCGACAATCAGCCGTTATCCTCGTTTGCAGTCTTTCAAGTGAGCGCTTTTATGTTGCAGGTGCACGGTGTCCTTAAAAGCTACGCCACCCCGCAGGGCTCGCTGACGGTGCTGGCGGGCGTCGATTTGCACCTGGGCGAACGCAGCAGCCTTGCGCTGATGGGCGAGTCGGGCAGCGGCAAAAGTACGCTGCTGCATCTGGTGGCCGGGCTCGACCGCGTGGACGGCGGCAGCATCCAGGTCGGCGCACAGCGCCTGGACCAACTGACCGAGGCGCAGCTGGCTCACTGGCGGCGCACCGAAATCGGCCTGGTGTTCCAGCAATTCAACCTGATCGGCAGTTTGCGCGTCGAGGACAACCTGGCGTTCCAGGCGCGGCTGGCAGGGCGCTTCGATCCGCAGTGGCAGGCACAATTGGTGGAGCGCCTGGGGCTGGGTGACTTGCTCAAGCGCTATCCCGAGCAACTGTCCGGCGGCCAGCAGCAACGGGTGGCGGTGGGGCGCGCCCTGGCCTCGCGCCCCGGCTTGCTGCTGGCCGATGAGCCGACCGGCAATCTGGACGAAGCCACCAGCGATGACGTGTTGCAATTGCTGTTGGACCTGCTGCGTGACAGCGCGACCAGCCTGTTGATGGTCACCCACAGCCCGCGCATCGCAGCGCGCCTGGACCGGCAAGTGGTCTTGCATCGCGGCCGTGTCGTGCCCGCGGACGCGCGTTGAGATGAGCGTTTTTTATTGGACGTTGCGCGCACTGCTCAGCCATTGGCGGCGTCACCCGGTGCAGTTTTTCAGCGTGTTGACCGGCCTGTGGCTGGCCACCGCACTGTTGACCGGCGTGCAGGCGCTGAACAGCCAGGCGCGGGACAGTTATGCACGCGCCAGTCAATTGATCGGCGGTGAGCCGCAAGCCAGCCTCAGCGCGCCGGACGCTGCCAGCTTCCCCCAGGCGCTGTTTGCCGAGCTGCGCCGTGCCGGGTGGCCGGTATCGCCGGTGGTGCAGGGGCGCTTGCAGCTCAAGGGGCATGAGGACCTGCGCCTGCAATTGATGGGCATTGACCCGCTGTCGTTGCCCGGCGGCGGGGCAGTGGCGGGGCAGCGGTTGAGCCAGGCGCAGATGATCGCGTTTTTCAACCCGCCGGGGCGTACCTGGATCGCACCGCACACCTTGTCGGCCCTGGGGTTGCATGAAGGCGAGCAACCGCTGACCGCGAGCGGGCAAGCCTTGCCACCGTTGCAGGTTCAGCAGGACATGGCTCCGGGCCTGTTGCTGACCGATATCGGCTTTGCCCAACCGCTGCTGGGCATGCCGGGGCAACTGTCGCGCCTGCTGCTGGACAAGGCCTTTGCCGCCGGTCATCCCACGCCACCGGCTGCGCTGCAACTCAAGCAGGGTGAAGACAACAACCTCGCGCGCCTCACCGAAAGCTTTCACTTGAACCTCGACGCCTTGGGCTTTTTATCCTTTGTGGTGGGGCTGTTTATTGTCCACGCCGCGATCGGCCTGGCGCTGGAACAACGGCGCGGATTATTGCGTACCTTGCGCGCCTGCGGGGTCAGCGCGCGCATGCTGATCCTCAGCCTGGGCGTCGAACTCGGCGTGTTGTCGTTGCTCGGCGGTGTGCTCGGTGTCGCCAGCGGGTATCTGTTGGCGAGCCTGCTGCTGCCGGATGTCGCCGCAAGTTTACGTGGGCTGTACGGCGCCGAGGTGCCGGGCCAGTTGAGCCTCAGCCCGTGGTGGTGGATGGCCGGGTTGGGCCTGAGTCTCGTGGGCGCGCTGCTGGCCGGCGGCAGCAGCCTGTGGCGAGCGGCGCGCTTGCCGCTGCTGGCACTGGCCAATGCCCAGGCCTGGCATGACGCGCACGCGCGCTGGTTGCGACGCCAGGGTTGGGTGGCGGCTACCGCGCTGGTCATCGCGCTGCTGGCGCTAGGGTTGGGCGACAGCCTGGCGGCCGGTTTTGTGTTGATGGCCGCCTTGCTGCTGGGCGCGGCGCTCGGCTTGCCGGTGGTGCTCAACGGCCTGCTGACGGCAGTGCTCGGGCGTAGCCGCTCCGTGCTCGGCCAGTGGTTTCTTGCCGACTGCCGCCAGCAGTTGCCCGCCTTGAGCCTGGCGTTGATGGCTTTGCTGCTGGCCCTGGCGGCGAATATCGGCGCGGGCTCCATGACCTCGGGCTTTCGCCAGACCTTCAATAACTGGTTGGAGCAACGCCTCACGGCGGAGCTGTACCTCAACCCGCAAAACCCGGCACAGGCCGAGCAACTCGCGACGTGGTTGGCGCAGCAACCCTTGGTGCAGGCGGTGCTACCGACCTGGCAGGTTGCCGTGCAACTGCAGGGCTGGCCGGCGGATGTGTTCGGCGTGGTCGACGACCCGACCTACCGCCAGCACTGGCCGTTGCTGGAGGCGGCAAGCACACCTTGGGACCAGTTGCTGCAAGGCGACACCGTCATGCTCAGCGAACAATTGGCGAGGCGCTTGAAGGTGCAGTTGGGCGATGCCATCGCGATCCCCACGCCTGAGGGTCTCTGGTCGCCCAAGGTGGTGGGAATTTACGCCGACTACGGCAACCCCAAAGGCCATCTGCTGGTCAATTCGTACCACCTGCTGGCGCATTGGCCAACGCTGACACCGGCCCGCTTCAACCTGCGGGTGCAGCCGCAAGATGTGCCACCGCTGGTGCGCGAGGTGCAGCGCACGTTCGCCCTGGATGACAGCCGCATTGTCGATCAGCAGCAACTCAAAGGCTGGTCGAGCCAGGTGTTTGAGCGCACTTTCGCCGCCACCGCCGCCTTGAACAGCCTGACCCTCGGCGTGGCCGGCGTGGCGCTGTTTATCAGCCTGCTGACCCAGAGCCAGAGTCGACTGGGCCAACTCGCGCCCCTGTGGGCGCTGGGCGTGACGCGTCGGCAATTGATGTTGCTCAACCTGGGCCAGACCTGGCTGTTGGCGGTGTTGACCCTGGTGCTGGCGTTGCCGCTGGGCCTGCTGCTGGCGTGGTGCCTGGACGCGGTGATCAACGTGCAGGCATTCGGCTGGCGCCTGCCATTGCAGGTGTTCCCTTGGCAGCTCGCTCAGTTGTTGGGGTTGGCGCTGCTGGCCACCTTGTTGGCCTCGGCCTGGCCGTTGTGGCAGTTGTACCGCAGTCGCCCGACGGATTTGCTGAGGACGTTTGCCAATGAAGATTAAAGCCTGGTTGTGGGCCGCCTTGCTGTTGCTGGCCGCGTGCGACAAAGCCCCCGCGCCGCCGGAAAGCTTCGCAGGCCTGGGCAGCGATGCGGCGGACTTTGCTCAGGTGGTGCCCGGCAAGGTCTTCAGTTTTCCCGAGGACCACGGCCCCCATGACGGTTTTCGCATTGAATGGTGGTATGTCACCGCCAATCTCAAGGACGCCCAGGGGAATGTGTTCGGCGTGCAATGGACGCTGTTTCGCAACGCGTTGAAGGCGGGGCCGGCGCAACCCGGCTGGCATGACTCCACGATCTGGCTCGGCCACGCCGCCGTCACCTCCGCCACTCACCACTACGCTGCCGAACGCTACGCGCGTGGCGGGATCGGCCAGGCCGGCGCCCAGGCGGTGCCGTTCAACGCCTGGATCGACGACTGGAATTTCGCAACCCGCCCCGGCGCCGCAAGCCCTCTGGCGCAGATGCAACTCAAGGCCGGCGGCGCGCAATTTGCCTACGACCTGCACCTGACCTCCAGCCGCCCGCTGGTGTTGCAAGGTGACAACGGCTACAGCCGCAAATCCGATCAGGGCCAGGCGTCCTACTACTACAGCCAGCCGTTTTTCACCGCGACCGGCACTGTCAGCATCGACGGCACCCCCTATCAGGTCAGCGGCCCGGCGTGGCTCGACCGTGAATGGAGCAGCCAACCGCTGGCGGCCAGTCAGACCGGCTGGGACTGGTTTTCCCTGCACCTGGATCGCGGCGAGCAGTTGATGCTGTTTCGCGTTCGACAAACAGACGGCGCGGGCTATCTCACCGGCACCTGGATTGATCAACAGGGCCGCACCGAGACGCTGCACAACGCCGATATCCAGCTCACGCCACTGACCACTACCGCGATCGACGGGCGCCAAATCCCGACGCGCTGGTCACTGAAAATTCCCGGCAAGCACCTGGATATCACCCCCCAGGCCGTCAATCCGAAGGCCTGGATGAACCTGAGCATTCCGTACTGGGAAGGGCCGGTGCAGTTTGAGGGTGGGGTGGGGTACCTGGAAATGACCGGGTATTAACGCGCCTCTGTGCAGGCGCTTTTTCTCTGCCCGGTAGGCAACTTCCCAATGTGAGTGCGCGCACCTGGACGTGTGTCCGGGCCGTATCGGCGCGCCTATAGGCTGAAGGCGTCGGTGGTTTTCAGTTGAAACGGGCGCGTGAAAAAATCGGCAAAAATACTGTACATGCATACAGCCTTGTTCTACATTCCATCCCAGGTGACCGGATGTCACCGATCACCTGAGCTTCAATTTTTTAACTATGGATGGATAAAAAATGAAACCGACAAAAGCCCTTATGCTGGGCGCGGCCATGATGGCCTCCTGCTTTATTTCGGCCTCTGCCCTGGCCGAGCCAACCCTTCCGGTACTCACCCCCGGTACGGTCAACCAAGGCGTGATCGATGCGCTGAAACCGGGTGGCACGCTGACGCCTGTGCCGATCCCGGACGATCTGCTGCAAAAGCTGCTGGATGCTAAAAACGGCAAGGTAAAACCCGCTGGCAAGGCGGCCAGATCCGCACCGTTCAACACTGCCATCGGCGAGCTGAAAAAGCCGAGCCAGTCCAACCTGAAAAGTGCTGCCGTCGCCGCCTTTGAGCCGCTGTTTCCGACCCTGGATATCAACACCCTCTACACCATCGACCAGGTGCAAACGGGCCAGGAGTTTCCCTACCACTTCAACCTGCCGCACAACGCCCGTGTATTGGTGCAGTTGATCAACCAGAGCGCCGGCGCCGATATGTCGCTGAGCCTGTTCCGCGATGACGGCCAGGGCAACCCGCAATTGATCGATACGTCCGATAACCCAGGCAACGCCGATGAATACCTGGGCGGCATCCTGCCGGCGGGTGATTACTACTGGTTCATGGTGGCCAAGACCGCAACCAACGCGCAGTTCAGTTTTGGTGTGGCGGTGGACACCAACATCGACGCTTTTGAGCCCAACGACACACCGGAAAGTGCCTTTGCGCTGCCGGACTCGATGAACAAGGTGACTGGCAACCTCGACAACGCCAATGACGTTGACTACTTCGACTTCAAGGCGGTGCGCGGCCAAAGCGTGAGCATGTACCTGGCGGGTGATGAAAATGGCAGCCGCAACCAGTGGCTCTTCGAGCGTTTCGATGGTGCCAACTGGGTCACCGTGCCGGCCGGCTCCACGTCGACCTACCCGAGCGTCACGCCGGGCACCACCGTCAAGGTGCGCGTACGTGCCAACCCGGGCGTGGCACAAGACCCGACCAAGCAGTACGCCTTGAGCCTTGGCTCGACGCCACGGTTGAACACGTCGGATGTGAAGGGCGACAACATCGTGCGGGTACCGGCTTCGATATTCTGGATGGCGACCCAGGCCGGGCGCACGTTGAACTGGACCACCAACTGGTCCGATTCCACGGGCGCACCTCTGTTGGGGGTTACGCCTGTGCTGCGCGTTGACAAGCGCTTTGTGGGCGCCGAGTACCACTGGACCGACTTCAAGGCCAGCACCAACAGCGCCGGCACCTCCCAGGCCAGCGCCGCGCTCGGCGAATGCTTCGGCGATTATCGCGTGCAATACCCGGACAGCAGCACCGGCGTGAAATACAACTGGGAGACCACCTTCAACTTCGGCGGCTGGCGTATCGAGCTGGACGAGTTCCCCGGCGTGGGGGTGGGCGGTGACAATGTGGCGTACGTGACCTTTGGGCACATCTGCACCCAGGACATCATTCACTGATCTGTTGACGCAAGCATGAAGGGGCAGTCCATCCGGACTGCCTTTTTTATTCGCGGGCCAGGGCCTGCTTCATTGGCAGGCGCGCCATGCTCATGCTTTTCAACGAGCCCAGGTACAACCAGTCGCCGTATTCACGCGCGGTGGTGATGGGCGAATAATTGCCCGTGCTGCCATCCTGCAAGTTGGCGATGACCTTGCCGTCGGTATCCAGCCCCAGCACAAAGGCTTTGCGCTCGATGGGCCTGGGCACCACCATCAGCGCCCGTACCATCACCTTGCGCAGCAACGGATAGCCGGCGAAGCCATCCAGCAACGGGTTGCGCGGCGAATACAGCGCGACCCAGAAGCGATCGCTGCCGTTGAAGCTGAGGTTGTCCGGCAGGCCCGGCAGATTGTCGATAAACAAGTCGTGGCTACCCACGTGCTCACCCTTGAGCCAGTAGCGGCTGATGCGGTAGGCGCCGGTTTCGTTCACCAGCACATAGTTCTCATCCAGCCCCAGCGCCACGCCGTTTGCAAACTGCAGCTGGTCAAGCAACACCTCGGTGAGGCCGGTGGCAAAGTCATAGCGCAACAGCCGACCATCGCCGCCATGTTCGATCACGGCTTCGCCATCCTGGCCATAGCCCCAGCGACTTGACGCGTCACTGAAATAGGCAAAGCGCCCACTGGCGTCAACGGTCACGTCATTGGTAAAGCCAAACGGCAAGCCATTCGCGCTGCTGGTCAGCGGTGTGAGTTGGCGATTGGCATCCAGCGCGAGCAGGCCCTTGACCCCATCGGCAATGATCAAACGCCCATCCGGGTGCAACGCCAGGCCGAGCGGACGCCCGCCGGTATTGGCCAACACTTCCAGGGTGTGGCTGTCGGGCGATGTTCGGATGATGCGTCCGTCCTGCAGGCCACTGATCAAAAAACCTTGCGCATCCAGCAACAAGGCCTCGGGCCCGGCGATGTCCGATGCGCCGATTCGTTGCACCGCCTTGAGCCGCTGATTCTCGGCGTAGGTGCCGTCCTTCATCGAGGGCGCCTTGGGCGGGGCCCAGTTCACCGGTTGTACGTGGGTAGGCATCAGCAGCAGAAAGGCGATCAGCGCAAGCGATACAACGAACAGCCCATGACGAAAATTATGACGGCGGTGGCTCATGACTGTTCCTGGTTGTCGTGGGCGTTGGGTTCCCACTGCAGAGTGCCAAACAGGTAATCCATCAGCGGCAGGACGATATTAAAATTGCGCCCTTGCATCAGTTCGCGGCGGTGGTGCAGGGCGTGCAATTGGTGCATCTGGCGGATCCACGGTAGGCGTGCCACGCGGTGGTTGGCAGGCAGGTGTTCGCAGGCGTGGAACACCTCGTACAGCAAGTAACCGAGGATCATGCAGGCGGCAAACAGCCCGGCGATGTTGGGGCTCAGGTGGTTGAGCAACCACCAGGCGGGCAGGGTAATTGCCAGGCTGTGCAGCACGATCAGCCACGCCGGAAACAGGATCACGCGCCAGTCCCGAGGGCTGTCGTAGGTCATGTGGCCGGGCGTGAAGAAACTGTGATGGTCGCCGGTGTGACGCGCATAAAACAGCCGGGCGAGGGTGTGCTTGTGATGACCGAGGTGGCGGTGCACGAGGTAGATGCACAGGTTGAAGAACACCAGGGTCAGGGGCACGGTCAGCCACTGGAGCGCGGTGATGTGGTCGGTGGAGGACCCGGCGAGGAGGATGCAGAAAATGCCATAACCGAGGACGAAACCGGCGTGCAGCCATGGGTGGTAATGGCGGCTTATGGCCGCGCGATAACGGGTGCGGAAGGTCTCGGTAGGGTGGGCCATGGCGGTCAGCTCGGTATTTTTTTGTTGGAGGCTGAGCTTAGTTGGTGGTGGAGAATGTGCGAGTTTTTGCGCCGTACACCGATCAAAATGTGGGAGCGGGCTTGCTCGCGAAAGCGGTTAGCCAGTCGCGGTATGCAGTGACGGACACACCCTCTTCGCGAGCAAGCCCGCTCCCACATTTGCACCAAGACCGACCAATGGCCTCTTGCACAGCCCTGATTTACTTGCTAGCTTCTCGCAAAATGTTAACGATAACATTTGCTCTAACAATAAAAACAAAACAGAGAATCACGCCATGAAAATGCTCCCCAAAACCCTGTGTTTACTGGCTGTCAGCATCACCCTCGGCAGCGCGGCTCCAGCCTTTGCCGACGCCGCCAAACCGATCCGCATCGGCGCCTCCTTCCAGGAGATCAACAACCCCTATTTCGTCACCATGAAAAACGCCCTCGAAGAAGCCGGCGCGACCATCGGTGCAAAACTGATCATCACCGACGCCCGTCACGACGTGTCCAAACAGGTCAGCGACGTCGAAGACATGCTGCAAAAGGGCATCGACATTCTGTTGATCAACCCCACCGACTCGGTCGGCGTGCAATCGGCGGTCAAATCCGCCCATGCCGCCGGGGTTGTGGTGGTTGCGGTAGACGCGCAAGCCGACGGCCCACTGGATTCCTTCGTCGGCTCGAAAAACTTCGACGCCGGTTTCCAGGCGTGTGAATACCTGGCCAAGAACATTGGCGACAAAGGCAACATCGCGATCCTCGACGGCATCGCCGTGGTGCCGATCCTCGAGCGTGTGCGCGGCTGCAAAGAGGCGGTGGCCAAGCACCCGGACATCAAGATCGTCAGCATTCAGAACGGCAAGCAGGAACGTGACCAGGCGCTGACCGTCACCGAAAACATGCTGCAAGCCCAGCCCACGCTCAAGGGCATTTTCAGCGTCAATGACAACGGTTCTCTGGGCGCCTTGTCGGCCATCGAAGCCAGTGGCCTGGACGTCAAACTGGTCAGCGTCGACGGCGCGCCGGAAGCGATCAAGGCGATCCAGAAGCCCGGCAGCAAGTTCATCGCCACCTCGGCGCAGTACCCACGCGATCAGATCCGCTTGGCCCTTGGCATCGCGCTGGCCAAGAAGTGGGGTTCGCAAGTGCCTGCCACCCTTCCGGTGGACATCACCTTGATCGATCAGGCCAAGTCCAAGGACTTCAGCTGGTAAATCGCCCGGGCCCCACGTCACACGTGGGGCTTGAGGTCTCCTTCTGAATACGAGGTCGCCGGTATGAGCAGTCTTCTGAAGCTGGAAAATATCTGTAAGCGTTACCCGGGCGTGCAGGCCCTCAAGGGCATCAACCTGCAAGTGGAACGCGGCGAGATTCACGCCTTGCTCGGGGAAAACGGCGCGGGCAAGTCGACCCTGATGAAGATTCTCGGCGGTGTCGAGCATCAGGACGAAGGGCAGATCCTGATCGACGGCCAGGCGCAGCAGTTCGCGACCTACCGCGATGCGATCGCTGCCGGCATTGGCATTGTGTTCCAGGAATTCAGCCTGATTCCCTACCTCACGGCGGTGGAAAATATTTTTCTCGGCCACGAGTTGAGCAACCGCTTCGGCCTGCTGCGCAAGCGCGAGATGGTCGAGGCGTCGCAAGCATTGTTCAAGCGCCTGGGCGTGAACATCGATTTGCAGTGCGCGGTCAAGCACCTGAGCGTGGCCGAGCAGCAGTTTGTCGAAATTGCCAAGGCCCTGGCCCTGGACGCGCGTTTACTGGTGCTCGATGAGCCGACCGCCACGCTGACGCCCAGCGAGGCCGAGCTGCTGTTTCAGATCATGCGCGAACTCAAACGCCAGGGCGTGGCGGTGATTTTTATCTCCCATCACCTGGAGGAAATCTTCCAGGTGTGCGATCGCATCAGCGTATTGCGCGACGGCGGCAATGTCGGCGTGACCGATGTGGCCGACAGTGACATTGATCGGCTCGTCGAGATGATGGTCGGCCGCCGCCTGGAATGCAGTTTTCCGCCTAAGCCGACCGATGCACGCGGCCCGCTGTTACTGGAGGTCAAGGACATTCAGCTGGTGCGCAACGGCCCGCATAACCACTTCCAGTTGCACAAGGGCGAGATCCTCGGCTTTGCCGGGCTGGTGGGTTCAGGCCGTACCGAACTGGCGCTGGGCATGATGGGCGCGCTGCCGTCGGTGAGCAAAGAGGTGTGGTTGCGCGGCGAGAAAGTCACCCTCGATGACCCGGCGCAAGCCCTGGCCCACGGCATCGGCCTGCTGCCCGAAAGCCGCAAGAGCGAAGGATTGATCACGGACTTCAGCATTCGCGAAAACATCTCCCTGAACAACCTGCCCAAGTACCAGAACGCCTCCGGGCTGATCGACAAGGCCAGGGAATGCGCCAGTGTTGAAGGCCTGATGCGCCAGCTGTCGATCAAAGCGCCCAGCGGCGAAAGCCGAGTGTTCAACCTCAGCGGCGGCAACCAGCAAAAGGTCGTGATCGCGCGCTGGATCAACCACCACTGCGACGTGCTGGTGTTCGACGAACCCACACGCGGCATCGACGTCGGCGCCAAGGCGCAGATCTACGCGCTGATGCGCAGCCTCACCGAGCAGGGCTACGCAATCATCATGATTTCCTCCGAACTGCCCGAAGTCATCGGCATGTGCGACCGCGTCGCCGTGTTTCACAAGGGCGCCATCGTCAAGGTACTCGAAGCGTCCGCCGTCAACCCAGAAGAGGTCATGCGCCATGCAACAGGGGGCTCAAGTGAATATGTCCATTAACACCGGCGACACCGGCCGGCTGCGCTTGAACCTGGCGCGGCTGGTGCGTTCGCCGGCGTTTTATCCGTTCGTGGGGCTGGTGGTGGTGACCCTGGTGATGATCCTCGCCAGCGACACGTTCCTGACCGCCAGCAACCTGTCGAACATCGCCCGCCAAGTGTCGATCAACGCGATCATCGCCGTGGGCATGACCTGCGTGATTCTCACCGGCGGGATCGACCTGTCGGTGGGGCCGGTGATGGCACTGTCCGGTACGTTGACCGCCGGCTTGATGGTCGCGGGCTTGCCGCCAGGCCTGGCGATAGGCGCCGGGATGCTGATCGGCGTGGCCTTTGGCATCGGCAACGGGCTGTTCGTCGCCTACCTGCACATGCCGCCGATCATCGTCACTCTGGCAACCATGGGCATCGCCCGTGGGTTGGGCCTGATGTACACCGACGGCTACCCGATCTCCGGGTTGCCGGAGTGGTTCGGCTTCTTTGGGCGCCAGAGCCTGTTCGGCATCGAAGTGCCGATCCTGATCATGCTGATGACTTACGCAGCCGCCTACGTGTTGCTGCAACACACGCGCATCGGCCGCTACATCTACGCCATCGGCGGCAATGAAGAAGCGGTGCGTTTGTCTGGCGTACGGGCGGCGCGCTTCAAGTTGCTGGTGTACGGCATCAGCGGCCTGACCGCCGCGATTGCCGGGCTGGTGCTGACGTCACGCTTGATGAGCGGCCAGCCGAATGCGGGCGTGTCGTTTGAGCTCGATGCGATTGCCGCAGTGGTACTCGGTGGCGCGTCGATTGCCGGCGGGCGCGGGGTCATCGTCGGCACCTTGCTCGGCGCCATGCTCCTGGGCGTGTTGAACAACGGCCTGAACATGCTCGGCGTTTCGCCCTACGTCCAGAGCGTGATCAAAGGCGCAATCATTTTGCTGGCGATCTTTATCAGCCGTCAGCGGCACAAATAAATTCCTACCAGACAGGACCGAACCCCATGGACAAGCACACCCACATGCAAGCCGTCGTCTGCCACGGCCCGAAGGACTATCGCCTGGAGCGCATCGGCAAACCCAAGGCGCGCGCCCATGAACTGGTGATCCGCATTGCCGCCTGCGGCATCTGCGCCAGTGACTGCAAATGTCACTCCGGCGCGGCGATGTTCTGGGGCGGCGACAACCCGTGGGTCAAGGCGCCGGTGGTGCCGGGCCACGAGTTTTTCGGCTATGTGGAGGAAGTGGGCGAGGGCGCCGAGGAGCATTTTGAAGTCGCTGTCGGCGACAAAGTGATTGCCGAGCAGATCGTGCCGTGCGCCAAGTGCCGCTTCTGCAAGTCGGGCAAGTACTGGATGTGCGAAGTGCACAATATCTTCGGCTTTCAGCGCGAAGTGGCCGAAGGCGGCATGGCCCAGTACATGCGCATCCCCAAGACCGCCATCGTGCACAAGATTCCAGAGTCGGTGTCGCTGGAAGACTCGGCGCTGGTGGAACCGATGGCCTGCTCGATCCACACCGTCAACCGCGGTGAAATCCAGCTCGATGACGTGGTGGTGATTGCCGGTGCCGGCACGCTCGGGTTGTGCATGGTCCAGGTCGCCGCGTTGAAGACGCCGAAAAAACTGGTGGTGATCGACATGGTCGACGCGCGCCTGGAGCTGGCCAGGCAATTGGGCGCCGACGTGGTGATCAACCCATCGCGCGACAACGCTCGCGAGATCATCAACGGCCTCACCGACAACTATGGCTGCGACGTGTACATCGAAACAACCGGCGTACCGGCCGGCGTGACCCAGGGCCTGGACTTGATTCGCAAGCTCGGGCGCTTTGTCGAATTCAGCGTGTTTGGCGCCGAGACCAGCGTCGACTGGTCGATCATTGGCGACCGCAAGGAACTGGACGTACGCGGCGCGCACCTGGGCCCGTATTGCTACCCGATTGCCATCGACCTGTTCGAGCGCGGCCTGGTCACCTCCAAAGGCATCGTCACCCATGATTTCCCGCTGGATAACTTTGCCGAAGCGTTCGAGCTGGCCAACTCGACCAAGTCGATCAAGGTGCTGTTGAAGCCGGTGGCCTGAATGATGGAATACGTAATAGGTGTCGACATAGGAACCCAGAGCACCAAGGCGCTGCTGGTGGATGGTCAAGGCACGATCATCGCCCAGCACAGCCAGGGGTATCGCGTGGATACCCCGAAAGTGCGCTGGGCCGAGCAATGGCCGCAGGTGTGGCTGGACGCCGTGGAAGCCTGCGTGGCGCAGTGCATGGCCAAGGCCGGCGTGGCGCCAGCGCAGGTCAAGGCGCTGTGCATCAGCAGCCTGTACGGCGGCTCGGGAATTGCCGTGGATGCGCAGATCACACCGCTGCACCCGTGCCTGATCTGGATGGACCGCCGCGCCAGTGAGCAGGTGGCGTGGGTGCGTGAACAGGTGGATTTGGAGCGTCTGTTCGCGGTCACCGGCAACTCGGTGGACAGCTACTACGGCTTCACCAAGATGCTCTGGCTCAAGCAGCACCAGCCGCAGGTGTGGGCGCAAACACGTTACCTGCTGCCGCCCAACAGTTACATCAACTGGTGCCTGACCGGCGAGTTGGCGGTGGACCACAGCAGCGCCGGCAACATTGGCGGCGTCTACGATGTGGCGCAGCGCGGCTGGTCTGAAGAGATGCTCGCGGCACTGGGCATTCCCTTGGCGATGATGCCCGAGCGGCTGGTGTATTCCGGTGAAGTCGTGGGCGGTTTGCTGGGCGCGTGGGCTGCGCGCCTGGGGTTGCACGCGGGTACGCCGATCCTCGCCGGAGGTGTGGACGCCGCCATGGCGACGTTGGCCGCCGGTGTCACGCAACCGGGCAACCACGTGGCGATGATCGGTACCAGCATGTGCTGGGGCTACTTGAACCAGCAAGTGGACGCGCGCCACGGGTTGGTGAGCATGCCGCATGTCTACAACGGTCATCGAGACCTGTACATCTTTGGCGGCGCGATCACCGCCGGGGCGTCGGTCAGTTGGTTTCGCGAACAGTTCTGTCAGGCCGAAGAGCTGCAGGCCAAGACCACCGGGCAGGACAGCCTGGCGCTGCTGGAGCAGAGCGCGATGAAGGTTCCGGCAGGCAGCGAAGGCTTGCTGTTCCTGCCGTATTTGATGGGCGAGCGCAGCCCGGTGTGGGACGACCGCGCCAGCGGCAGTTTTGTCGGGCTGAACCTGTACCACAGCCGCATCCACCTGTACCGCGCGGTGCTGGAAGGCGTGAGTTTCGCCCTGCGCCACAACATCGAAGCCGGCACGCAGGGCGCGCACTCACTGGACCCGCGCCTGATTGTGGTGGGTGGGGCGAGTCATTCGGATGTGTGGATGCAGATCATTGCGGATGTCACGCGGTACCCGGTCTACACCATTGTGCAGGAGGTGGAAGCGGCGCTGGGCGCAGCGTTGCTGGCGGCGCACACGGTGGGGTTGGTGAGTGATGGGGCGATGGAGAAGGGCTGGGTGCAGCTGGAGTTGCGGGCGCAGCCCAAGCGCGAAAACGTCGCGGTCTATGACCAGGCGTTTGGCGAGTACTTGAAGCTGTATCCAGCGCTCAAACCGATCATGCACGCCCTGCAAACCAACTGATACAACGCGGTCCAAAGGTGGGAGCAGGCTTGCCTGCGATTTTCGGTGCTTCAGTGACAAATAGGTTAACTGAGCCACCGCTATCGCAGGCAAGCCAGCTCCCACAGGGGATCTTCATTGCCTATGGAACAGTGACCATGAACGCAGCCTTCGACTTCACCCACCAGCGCATCCTCGTTACCGGTGCCACCAGCGGTATCGGCCACGAAATCGCCCTGCAACTGATCGCCAGCGGCGCCGAGGTCTTTGCGCTTGGGCGTGGCGCCGAGGCGCTGGCCACCCTGGGCTGCCACCGCGTATGCGTGGATATCGCCGACAGCGTCGCCCTCGACCAGGCCCTGCAAGACCTGCCGGCCATGCACGGCCTGGTCAATTGCGCGGGCATCTCCCGACTCGAGCCCGCCGTTGCGATCAGCGCCGATGCGTTCGATCAGGTGATGCAGGTCAACGCCCGTGGCGCCGCTCAGGTTGCCAGCCGTGTCGCGGCAAAAATGATCGAGGCGAAAGTCGCTGGCAGCATCGTCAACGTCTCCAGCCAAGCCTCGTTGGTCGCGCTGGACGATCACCTTGCCTACTGCGCTTCCAAAGCCGCGCTGGACGCGATCACCCGTGTGCAATGCGCCGAATGGGGCCGCTTCGGCATTCGCGTCAACAGCGTCAATCCCACGGTCACGCTCACGCCGATGGCAACCATGGCCTGGTCCGAGCCCGCCAAGCGCGACCCGGCGCTGGCGGCGATTCCGCTCGGGCGTTTTGCTCAAACCGTAGAAGTGGCCTTGCCGGTGCTGTTCCTGCTGAGCAGCGCCGCCAGCATGATCAGCGGCGTGAGCCTGCCGATCGATGGCGGCTACACCAGCCGTTAGCCGTTTTCCAGTACGCCTGCGATCACCACTTTGTCGCGTGGCTTGTACGGGTCTTGCAGGCGGTCGAGCAGCAGGCGTACCGCGCTGCTGCCGGCCAGGGACGCGTCGTGGGCCACACAGGCGATGGGCACGCCGAAGATATCGGCGAAGGGCAGACGGTCGATGCCGCAGATGGTCAGGCTGTCGTGCGCGATGTTGTGCATGCGCAACGCACGCAATGCGCCGAGGGTGATCAACTGGTTGAAGCCCATGATCGCGTCCGGCGCCGTGTGTTCGGCCAGGTAATCGAGGGTGTGCAGGTACGACGGCATCAACGTGTAGTCGCCGGCCTGCACTTCAACTTCAATATGTGGATGGTCGGCAAGCACTTCGCGCAGGCCCTTGAGGCGTTCCACGGTGATACGTGAATGCGCAGGCCCGGTCAGCACCAGCAGGCGCTTGAGCTCGGGTGTCTGGCGCAGCAGGTAGTGCGCGGCCTGGATGCCGCTGTGGTAGTTGTCGAGCACTACACGGCTGAACGGGCTGTCGTGAAGCGTGCGGTCGAGCAGCACCACCGGGGTTTTGCCATTGCCCAGGCGCTCCAGGTAATCGGGCTGGTAGCTTGGCTCATCGGAGACCGGCGAGAGGATGATCCCCGCCACGCGGTAGCCCAGCAGGGTGTCGACGGCCTTGCTTTCCAGCTCTTCCAGTTCGTCGGTGTCCACCAGCATGATGGTGTAGCCGTGCTGTTTGGCCTCACGGGAAATTGCCTTGATCATTTCGCTGTAGAACGGGTTGTCTACCGAGGCGGTGATCACGCCGATGATCAGGCTTTCACTGCGCTTGAGCCCACGGGCGAAAGCGTTCGGCACATAATCGAGCTCCCGCGCCACTTCAAGGATGCGCGCCAGGGTGGCGGGTTTGACCAGGTCGGGTTTGCTCAGCGCGCGGGACACGGTGATGGTGGTCATGCCGACCCGTTTGGCGATGTCGCTGATGGTGACGGACTTTTTCTTGTTCATCGGTCAGGCTGCAAAAGGAAACACCCGCAGGCTAGCATGCGCGCAGGTCCAGGGTGATTCAAATCAGCGGGTCCCAGCGTTGTGACCAGTCACTTTCGGCCTTGACCACGCCGCGCAGCAATTCCAGGGCCTGTTGCAACACGGCTGAATCGCGCGCGCGTGAATAGACCAGGTAGGTTGGAAAGCTGAACTCCGGTGCTTTCGGCACCCGCTGCATCACGCCGCTGTCCAGGTAGCTTTGCACCACACGCGTGCGGAAATACCCGGCGCCGCCATTTTCCAGGATGTACTGCAACGCCAGCGGGCCGAGGTTGAAACTCAGCGCGGCGCGGGCCTTGTCGGGCAGGGCGGTGTCATGTTGCTGGCGAAAGCCAGGGCCCCAGTCGATGTAGACGTAAGGGTCCGGCTTGCTCACCAGTTGCACCAGGATCAGTTTTTCTTCCAGCACCTGTTCTACCTGCAGGCCCGGCCAATACTGAGGCTGGAACACGAGGGCGGCATCGAGTACGCCCAGTTCCAGTTGGCGCAGCAGGTATTCGCCTTCACGCACTTCGGTGCGCAGGGCGTGCCCCGGGATGTGTTCGCGCAGGGCTTGTGCCCAGCCGAGCATCAGCGGATTGCACAGGCTGACTTCGCCGCCGATGTGCAGGACATTGCGGTAACCGTCGGGCAACGGCAGGTCGCGTTTTGCGGCTTCCCAGGTTTGCAGCAGCTGGTTGGCGTATGTCACGAAGGCCTCGCCGTCGGCGGTCAGGCGGGCGCCGGCGCGGTTGCGGATGAACAGCGTGCTGCCGAGCTGGCTTTCGAGGTTTTTCACGCGTGCGGTGATGGCGGTCTGGGTGACGTGCAGTTTCTCGGCGGCGGCGGCCAGGCTGCCGCAGCGGGTGATTTCGAGGAAGGTGCGTGCCAGTTCGATGTCCATGAAGCCCCCAGGGATGAATGGGGGGGATTGTAGTGGAATACGGTCTGGGCTGGGGTGTGGATGGCTTGGGGTTCTTTAGGTCGATTGGGGGTATATCCGTTGCTGCGGTAATGGCGGCTTAGGGTTCCGCTCTTACAGCGGGTCACTTTTGGCAAACGCCCCAAAAGTAACCAAAAGGTCTTTGCCCCACCACTCGGCCCCTCGCTTAGGCTCGGTGTGCCCTCACTCCGGCTTGAATCCGTGGGCCGCCGCGACGGGCCATCCATGGCCCAACGCGGCTAACCCGGCGTCCTGCCGGGTTACCCACGGATTCAAGCCTGCGGTCGGCCAGCGTGGTTGACGGGGCCTGTCAGATCAAGATCAAAAGCAGAGCACGGCGGCCTGAAAGCCGACCTGAGTGGTAGAAGCAAAAGCAGGGCAACAGCACAGCAGCACATCTCTATCTGATGCACTGCGATCCAAATGTGGGAGCGGGCTTGCTCGCGAAGGCGGTGTATCAGTCAGCTCATGTATCACTGACACACCGCCTTCGCGAGCAAGCCCGCTCCCACAATTTGACCGATTTTAGCCGTCAGCACTGCACTGCTTTGCTTTTCTGTGGGAGCTGGCTTGCCTGCGATGCAGACACCTCGGTGTATCAGGCATAACCAGTAGATGCCATCGCAGGCAAGCCAGCTCCCACAATTTGACCGAGTCCCGCCTCCACCATCGCAGTGCTTTGCTTTTCTGTGGGAGCTGGCTTGCCTGCGATGCAGGCAACTCGGTGTATCAGGCACAACCAGTTGATGCCATCGCAGGCAAGCCCGTTCCCACAAGTTGACCGAGTTCAGCCGCCCGCACCGCACTGCTTGGCTTTTCTGTGGGAGCTGGCTTGCCTGCGATGCAGGCACCTCGGTCTATCAGGCACAACCAGCCGATTCCATCGCAGGCAAGCCAGCTCCCACATTGATTGGGTTTTCACAGTGGATCTGTGGAGTTTTTTAGAGTGATCAAACTCCAGCAAACAGTGCGGGCTGATCTCGCCTTCCAGCGCGGTCATGTGGTGTTCGGCATCGCACATGGGTTCATGCATCAAGCTGCGCACCGCGCGTTCGTCGCCGGCACGAAAGGCAATCAGCAACTGCTTGTGAAGTCGTCTTTGCTCAACCGTCCGAGCACCTACACTGCCAGTTCTACTTCGATGACCTTGCGCAGCGGGTACACCTGCTCGCCGTCCAGGGGCTGAAAATGCAGGTAGTTGCGCAATGCACGGCTGGCGGGTTCGGTGCCGGCCGGGTTCGGACACGCGCCGCCACCGGGACCGGGCGCGTACTCACCAGGCCTTCCACTTCCAGCGATTTGAGCGCTCCACGGGCCGAGCCTTTGGAGCACTGGACGCTTTCCATCAACTCGCGCTTGGTAGGCAGGCGGTCGCCGGGTTTCAAGGCATCGGTGACGATGGAGCGCTTGACCGACTCGACAATCACATCGCAGAGCTTCTGGCGTTTGCGTCGCAACGGGCAGCTGAGCATGGGCGTCTATTGAGCCTATTAATGCGGATTAATAGCGCTTAATAACGATTGGTCGAGAGCGTCAACGCAGGGTGTCGTCTTCGACGCGTAGAAGCCGTAATCGCAGTGATTATTCCCAGCGGCCGAGGTCGAGACAGCGCGTGGAGGGCGGCGGCTGTCGGCCGTTGACCAGAAAATCCGCGACCCAGCGGTTGGCGCAACCGGCCGCAACCGCGTCGGGCCGGGATGATTCCTTGAGCAACAATTGCTCGACGCCGGAGGCCACCGGCTCAGCGTGCCCGGCGTTGACCAAGACCATGCGCGCGACGCGTTCGGTAAACAGCGCGGCGTACCGACTGCCAAGTCGGGTGGCCTGGGCATTGCCGAGGAAGTTGAGCCGGGCCTCGCCCAGTTGTTCGCGCACAAACTCCATATCGCGCGCGGCCTGTTCCACACCGGTTTCCTGGCTCAGGTCGCGGGGGCTCAGTTCGATCACGTCATAACGGTTGGTCAGGGTGCGATAGGCCGCCGTGGCGTAGGACTCCCAGCGGCCGACCAGTTTGAGGACGAAGGTTGCGCCCTGGCCCGTTTGCGGTTCGCCGGCCTGAATGAACACCACACCTTCGCGGCTGAGCGGTTGCCGGGCGCCGACACGGGTCAGGGCCAGGCGCACCGTGCCACGCTTGGGCGCGGCGTGGTCACGGGGCACGCTGACGCTGGCGCATTGGGTGCGCTCCAGCACCTCAGGGTCCGGCCGTTCAAAGGCGGGGAAGGGACAATCCAGCAGCCAGTCGATTGCCGTCGGCGCGATCAGAGGCTCGGCAAAAGCCCGGCTTGCCATCAGCCAGAGGCAGACGCACGCCAGGCTTTTTACAACAACGCTGGGTTTCATCAAGAAGGTCCGGGCAGCCGTTTGAAGACGGCTTTTTTACCAAGGACCTCGGGTCGAAGAATGTAGGTTTGTTAAACGGTTTGTGTAGGACAACGGAGTTTCGTTATCAGAAACCGGCGGTCCACCCACCCCCCAATGCCTTGTACAGCGCAATGCTGGCTTGAAGACGCGACAGCCGCAGTTGCACATTCAGGTCTTGTGCCGCGTACAGCGTGCGTTGGGTTTCGAGCACCGTCAGCCAGTCTTCCGCGCCCGCCTGGTAACGGCTTTCGGCGATGCGGAAGGCGATCTGGGCCTGTTGCAGTTCTTCGCTTTGCCAGTCGCGTTGCTGATCCAGGCGCGTGATGCTGCTCAGGGACTTTTCCACGTCGGCAAAGCCGTTGATGATGGCGCCGCGATAGGTTTGCAGCAGCTCATCCTGACGGGCGCGGGCCTTGTCGCGTTCGGCGCTTAAACGACCATTGTTGAAGATCGGCGCCACCAGGCCCGAGGTCAGGTTGTAGAACGGGCTGCGCAGGAGTTCCTCGGCCTTGTAGGCGCCCGATCCCAGCGTGGTGCCCAAGGTCACCGTGGGCAGCATCGCCGCACGGGCCACCGTGACATTGGCACTGGCCGCCGCAAGCTGCGCTTCGGCCTGGGCCAGGTCGGGGCGGCGGCTGAGCAGTCGGCTGGGCACGCCCGGGCCGATGCTCGGCCAGGTCAGCGCCTGGAACGACTCGGCGCCCAGGCTCAGCGCTTGCACGGGCTGGCCGAGAAGGGCAGCGAGGGTGATCAGCGATTCTTCGGCCACTTGCTGAATCAGCGGCAGTTGACGTTGCTGGCTCGCCACCAGGCTCTTCTGTTGCGCCAGTTCCAGGGCCGTGGCGGAGCCGGCGTCGTAGCGGGTCTGGACCAGGTCGAGCACATTGCGCGCGTTCGCCAGGTTCAGCTCGGCGATCTGTTGGCGCTGGCGCGCGGCGAGGGTTTGCGCATAGCGGTCGGCGACGTTGCTGAGCAGCGTCAGCTCGACGGTGGCCTGGTCGAACTCACTGGCGCGCAGGGTCTGCAGGGCACTGTCGCGGGCGGCAGCACGCCCGCCCCAGAAATCCACTTCATAGCTGGCGGTGAGGTTGGCGCCGAAGCTGTCGACGGTCTTATTACTTTCCGTTGCGTCCAGTGAGGAATTGCCGCTGCCGCGCAGCAGTTTTTCGCGGCTGGCGGTGAGGTTGAAATTCACCTCGGGCAACAACGGCGCACCGGCAATCACCGCGCTGGCCTGGGCCTGACGCACGCGCGCCATGGCGGCCGCCACGTCATAGCTGTCGCGCCGGGCCTGGTCGATCAGGCGGTTGAGTTGCGGGCTGCCAAATTGCGTCCACCACCGCTGGTTGGTGGCTTGCGTGGCCTGTCGCTCGGCGTATTGCCACGCGGCGGGCGGCGCGATGCCGCTGTCGACCTGGGGCGGGTGGCCGGTGCAGGCGTTGAGCAACAGGCACAGGCTGAGCAAGGGCAGGTTCGGCGGGATGCATCGTTTATTCACTGGTCAACGCCTTAACCGGATCGAGCCGGGCAGCTTTACGGGCCGGCATGAAGCCGAATACGACACCGGTGACCAACGCACAGCCAAACGCGCCAAACACCGCCCACAAGGAAAATTGCACCGCCACCTCGGCCAGCACCAGCACGCCGCCTACCAGCAGCGCCAAAGCGATGCCCAACAGCCCGCCAACCACCGAGAGCATCACTGCCTCGGTGAGGAACTGGCGCAGGATGTCGCGCTGGCGCGCGCCGGTGGCCATGCGGATACCAATTTCTCGAGTCCGTTCGCGCACGGTCATCAGCATGATGTTCATCACGCCGATACCGCCCACCAGCAGGGAAATCGCGGCAATCGAGCCGAGCATCAACGACAGGGTGTTCTGCGTGCGCGCCTCGGCCTGGATCATTGCCGCGTTGTTGGTCAACTGGTAGTCGCGCTTGCCGTTGTGCAGCTTGAGCATCAACTGGTCGATGGCCATTTCGGCCTCATGCACCTTGCGCGCATCGGCGGCGGCAATCGCCACGTATTCGGGGTTGTAGGTGCCGAACAGGCGCACGCTGGCGGCGGTGTAGGGAATGGCGACACGGTCATCGCTGTCTTTGTTGCCGGAACTGGAGCCTTTTTCAGCCAGCACGCCGATGACCTGGAAAGGCACGTTCTCGATCAGGATGTATTGGCCGATCGGGGTGGCGACGTTCTTGAACAGTTTCTCGCGGATACGGTGGCCGATCACGGCGACGGTGGCGCCGGCGCGCTCGTCAGCCTCGGTGAAGTAGCTGCCCTCGACCACCGGCCAGTTGAAGATCTCCGGGAAGTTGACGTCGTTGCCGCCCACATAGGCGAGGTAATCCAGATTGCCGAACCGTACACCGGCGTCGCTGCCATTGACCGGCATGATGCGCTTGACCTGGGGCAGCGCCGCCAGGGCCGCGACATCGTTAAGGGTAACGATGCCCAGCGGCGTGCGCGGGTTGGGCGAGGAGCCACTCAGGTAGATGATGTTGGAGCCGAACGCGCCCATCTGCGCCATGACCTGGCGCTTGCTGCCTTCGCCCACCGCCAGCATCACCACCACCGACGCCACGCCGATGATGATGCCCAGCAGGGTCAGCGCGGTGCGGAAGCGGTTGATCCACATCACTCGCCAGGCCGCTTGCACGGCGTCCACCAGTTCGGCTTTCCAGGCGCCGTTGTGTTCGGCACCGTCGGCCAGGCGCTGGCGCAGGTCCACGGCTTGCAGCGCGCCGCTGTGGGCGGCGGCGGGCACGTGGGTTTCACGGGTTGCCGAGTCACTGATGATCAGGCCATCACGGATCTCGATGATGCGGTTGGCGCGCGCCGCCACTTCACGGTCGTGGGTAATCAGAATGACCACATGGCCCTGGCCCGCCAGTTCATCCAGCAGCGCCATCACCTCGGCGCCGCTGTGGCTGTCGAGGGCGCCGGTGGGTTCGTCGGCGAGAATGATATGCCCGCCGTTCATCAGGGCGCGGGCAATGGACACGCGTTGTTGCTGGCCGCCGGAGAGCTGATGCGGGCGGTTGCCGGTGCGGTCGGCCAGGCCCAGGCGGGTCAGCAGCGCCTTGGCCCGGGCGTGCCGTTCGGCGGCGCTGATGCCGGCATAGATCGCCGGCATCTCGACGTTTTCCTGAGCCGAGCCCGACGGGATCAGGTGGTAGCCCTGGAACACGAAACCAAAGGCTTCACGACGCAGCCAGGCCAATTCGTCGCTGTCCAGGTGCGCGACGTTTTCGCCGGCGAACAGGTAGTCGCCCTCGGTGGGGCGATCAAGGCAGCCGAGAATGTTCATCAGCGTGGATTTGCCGGAGCCCGACGCGCCGACGATGGCGACGAATTCCCCGGCATGGATCGACAGGTCGATCCCGCGCAACACGTCGACCTGCGGGCTGTCGCCGCCGCCGTAGGATTTGCGGATGTTCTTGAGTTCGATCAGCGGCGTGGTCAAGTCAACCCCCGTTGCCATCGACCGGGCCGATCAGCAGGTGATCGCCTTCATTCAAGCCCTCAAGCACTTCGACCCGCAGGCGGTCGCTGATACCCAGGCGCACCGGGCGCTCCTCGATATCGCCGTTTTTGGCCACCACCCGTGCGAACGGCTGGTCGGCGCCGTGGCTGCCCAACAAGGCCGCGACGGGGGCCGTGAGTACGTCCTTGACCTGACTGGCGACGAAAAAAACCTGGGTGGTCATTTCGGCCATCAGCGCATTGTCGGCGTTGTCCACATCCAGCAGCACGGTGTAGAGCACCACGCGGCCACTCCCGCTTTTGCTGGCGCTGCTGGGGCTGCCACTGCCCTGACTGGTTTCATTCAGCGGCTTGGGCGGTATCGGCAAGATCTGGCGCACGGTGCTGGTCCAGCGCCGGCTGCCACCGGCGAGGGTGGTGAAATAGGCGCTCATGCCCGGTTTGACGTGGCCGATGTCGGCTTCGGAGACTTCGGCCCACACGGTCATCGGCGATAACTTGGCAATGCGCAGGATCAGCGGCGTCTGTTGCTGGGCGTTGAGGGTCTGGCCGACCCGTGCGTCCACCGCCACCACTGTGCCGCTCATGGGCGCATAGATGCGTGTATAGCCCAATTCCGCCTCGTCGCTGCGCAGGCTGGCCTGGGCCTGGCGGATCTGTGCCTGGAACATCTCGACCCGGGCCTGGGTGGCTCTCAGTTCGGCCTTGGCAGTTTGCACGTCTTCTTCGCGAGTGGCGTTGCCGGCGGCCAGGCGCCGTTGACGCTGGTATTTCTGACGCGCGAGTTCGTGCTGGGCCTTCTGTTCCTGCAGCTGGGCCTTGAGGTTTTCGATGGAGTAGCGACTGGCGTCGAGTTTGGCTTTTTGCGTCGAAGGGTCGATTTCCACCAGCAACTGGCCTTCTTTGACCTGATCCCCGGCCTCGACGTTAATCTCGCGGATCTGCCCGGACGCCTGGGCGCCGACGTCGACATACCGGCGCGGTTGCAGCGTACCCAGCGCCGTGACGCTGTTTTCAATATTGCCGCGGGTGACGGTGACCGTGGACAGCGTATCGCGGCCGGGCGGCAGCACCTGCCAGGCGGCCACCGCAAGGATGGGGATCAGGCACGCGACAGCGAGCAGGGCGCGTCGAGCGGGGCGAGGGCGTTTCATGCGTTGGTTCCAGCCAGGAAGTGAGGGCCGCAGTTGCGGAGGGGCTGAGTGTTATACGAGAAAATTGCCCGCAGATTTAGGCGTTTACATGCACGGAAACAGCTCTATGGAATAAAAAACTCGCGCATTGATGCAAGACTTCTTTAAAAGTAGATGAGAATTACTATAAATTGCACGTACTCAAACTGCCATCATCCATGGCCTGTCTTCTTAAGTACTCAAGGATTTGATGCCGTCGCCCTGACGGCCGGGAGTCATGTTGGAAAACTACTATCGCGAGCTGGTGTGTTTCCTCAACGCCAAGCTGGGCAACCGTCAGGTGGCCGAGGATGTGGTGCATGACGCTTATGTCCGAGTGCTGGAGCGCTCCAGTGACACGCCGATCGAACAACCGCGCGCGTTTTTGTACCGCACCGCGCTGAACCTGGTAATCGATGGTCATCGGCGTAACGCCTTGCGCCAGTCCGAACCCCTGGACGTGCTGGACAGCGAGGAGCGTTTCGCCACCAGTTCACCGCATGCCTGCCACGATCAGGACCAGCGCCTTGAAATGCTCGAGCGTGCCCTGTCCGAGCTGCCGGCCACCTGCCGCGACAGCTTCCTGCTGCGCAAACTCGACGGCCTGTCCCACCTGCAAATCGCCGAACGCCTGAGTATTTCCCGCAGCCTGGTGGAGAAACACATCGTCAACGCCATGAAGCATTGCCGGGTGCGCATGCGCGAGTGGGACGCGCACTGATCAATGATCAGTTAAATTTTATTTCACTGTCCTCGTTTCCTATCAACACATGACCTGTTGTGCAGGTCGTGAAGGTATTCCCGCCCCACCGCCAAGGGGCTTATCCAGAGGACACTGGAATGACACAGGCAATTGCTTCGCCCGCGGTTCACGACCTGATCGGTATCGGTTTCGGCCCTTCGAACCTGGCGTTGGCCATCGCCCTGCAGGAGCGCGAAAAAGCCCAGGGCAAACTGGACGTGCTGTTTCTCGACAAACAGGCCGATTACCGTTGGCACGGCAATACCCTGGTGACCCAGAGCGAACTGCAGATTTCGTTCCTCAAGGACCTGGTGACCTTGCGCAACCCCACCAGCCCTTACTCCTTCGTCAATTACCTCAAGGCCCACGACCGCCTGGTGGACTTCATCAACCTGGGCACTTTTTACCCGTGCCGGATGGAGTACAACGACTACCTGCGCTGGGTCGCGGGGCAGTTCCAGGCCCAGGCGCGCTACGGCGAGGAAGTGCTGGCGATCGAGCCGATCCTGCAACAGCAACACGTTGAAGCACTGCGCGTGATCTCCCGTGACGCGCTGGGCGAACAGCATGTGCGCACCACCCGTTCGGTGGTGGTCAGCGCCGGCGGCACGCCGCGTGTGCCTGAAGCGTTCAAGGCCCTCAAGGATGATGGCCGCGTATTCCACCACTCCCAATACCTGGCGCGCATGGCCCAGCAGCCGTGTATTGAAGGCAAGGCGATGCGCATTGCAATCATTGGCGGTGGGCAAAGCGCGGCTGAAGCCTTCATCGACTTGAACGACAGTTTCCCGTCGGTGCAGGTCGACATGATCCTGCGCGGTTCGGCGCTCAAGCCCGCCGACGACAGCCCGTTCGTCAACGAAGTGTTCTCACCGGCGTTTACCGACCTGGTGTTCCAGCAGGTCGGCGCCGAGCGCGAACGCCTGGTGGCCGAGTACCAGAACACCAACTATTCGGTGGTTGACCTGGACCTGATCGAGCGCATCTACGGCATTTTCTATCGCCAGAAAGTCTCCGGTGTCGCCCGCCAGGCGTTCCGCACCATGACCGTGGTCGAGAAAGCCAGCGCCAGCCCGCTGGGCATCGAACTGTCCTTGCGCAACAACGCCAGCGGCGAAACCAGCGTCAGCCACTACGACGCGGTGATCCTGGCCACCGGTTACGAGCGCCAGATGCACCGCGAACTGCTCGCGCCGCTGGAAGCCTATATGGGCGACTTCGAAGTGGCGCGCGACTACCGCATCGTCACCGACGAGCGCTGCAAGGCCGGCATCTATATTCAGGGCTTCAGCCAGGCAAGCCATGGCTTGAGCGATACCTTGCTGTCGGTACTGCCGATTCGGGCGGATGAGATCGCGGCGTCGCTGTATGAAAACGATCGCCATCGGGGCAAAGCGCGCTCGGTGCAGGACCTGCTCCTCGCAACTGCGAGCTGATCGAGCACAGTCCTACAGACGGCACTGGCGCCAAGGTTGAGCTACTGGTACTGTACAAAAAACCAGTATCGGTAGCTCTCCATGCAGTTGATCGAAAAACTCAGTATCCTCGCCGACGCCGCCAAGTACGACGCTTCCTGCGCCAGCAGTGGCGCGCCCAAGCGCAGTTCCGAGGGCAAGGCCGGGCTGGGTTCCACCGACGGCATGGGCATCTGCCACAGTTACACCCCGGACGGCCGTTGTGTGTCGTTGCTCAAGGTGTTGCTGACCAATTTCTGTCTTTACGACTGCCAGTACTGCGTCAACCGCCGCTCCAGCGACGTGCCGCGTGCGCGTTTCAGCCCGGAGGAGGTGGTCACCCTGACCCTGGATTTCTACCGGCGCAATTGCGTCAGCGGGCTGTTTCTCAGTTCCGGCATTATTCGCTCGGCCGACTACACCATGGAGCAACTGGTCAGGGTCGCCAAGCTGTTGCGCGAAGAGCATGACTTTCGCGGCTATATCCACCTCAAGACCATTCCCGAAGCCGACCCGGCACTGATCGCCGAGGCCGGGCGTTATGCCGATCGGCTCAGCGTGAACATCGAGTTGCCCACCGATGCCAGCCTGCAAACCCTGGCGCCGGAAAAGCAGATCGTTTCAATCAAGCAAGCCATGCAAACCATCTACACCGGTGAGCAAACCGTCCTCAATGAGCCGCGCGCGCCGCGTTTCGCCCCGGCCGGGCAGAGCACGCAGATGATCGTCGGCGCCGACGACACCGACGACAGCACCATCTTGCACGGCGCCGAGGCGCTGTACGGCAACTTCAAGTTGCGCCGCGTCTATTATTCGGCGTTCAGCCCCATCCCCAACAGCCCGAAAAGCGTGCCCCTGGCCGCGCCGCCGCTGATGCGCGAGCACCGTTTGTATCAGGCAGACTTTCTGTTGCGCAGTTACGGTTTCAGCGCCAACGAACTGTTTAAAGGCCCCGGTCACCTGGCGCTGGATATCGACCCCAAGCTGGCCTGGGCGCTGGAGCATCGCGAGGTGTTTCCGCTGGACTTGAATCGCGCCGAACCCACGTTGATTGCGCGCATCCCCGGCATCGGCTTGCGCACTACCCAGCGCCTGGTGGACCTGCGCCGCGAACGCAAAATCCGTTTCGAAGACCTGGCGCGCATGCGCTGCGTGCTGGCCAAGGCCAAGCCGTTTTTCATCACCAGTGACTACCACCCACAACAGGCCGACACCACCAGCGTGTTGCTGCGCGAGCAACTGCGCGACCGCCCGCAGCCTCAGCAAATGGGGTTGTGGGGATGATCAGCCTGGAATGCGACAACCTGTTCAGCACCTGGCGCGAACAGGCGCGCTGGCTGCTCAGCCATCAGGTTGACCCCAGCCAGGTGAGCTGGGGCGAGGCCGAGGTGGCAGACCTGTTTGCCACCGACGAGCCGATTCCTGCGCAGCTTGGGCCGTTCCAGGCGCGCATTCCCAAGGCGCTGTTGGCGCTGTTGGAGTCGGCCGCCTGCTATCACGGCGATCAGCGCTGGAGCTTGCTCTACGAGGTGCTGTGGCGAGTCAGCCATGGCGACCGTACCGCCATGCTGGCCGGGGACAAGCTGGGCAGTGAGTTGCAACGGCGGATCAAGCAGGTGAGTCGCGAAGCTCACCACCTGCACGCATTTGTGCGGTTTATCGCGCTGCCCTCAGAGGCCGGGCCGCAGTTGCCGGAATACGTGGCCTGGCATGAGCCGGCCCACGACATATTGAAATCAGCCAGTCAGCACTTTATCGGGCGCATGGGCCGGCATCGCTGGATGATCGCTACGCCGCTGGATGGGGTGTATTACGACGGTCAGCAGTTGATTCATCAACGCGAATGCCCCGAAGCCTGGCAGCAACTGGCGCAAAACGTCGAAGACCCTCACAGCGCCATGTGGCTGACCTACTACAGCCATATCTTCAACCCGGCGCGCTTGAACCCCAAAGTGATGGAAGGGCACTTGCCCAGTCGATTCTGGAAGAACCTGCCGGAGGGCAAGTTGATTCCGGGGTTGATCAGCGAGGCGCGGACGGGCAAGCAGCGCGATGGGCAGGCGAAGCTGATTGGGACCAAGCCGGGCAAGCGAATTTCCAGCGGGCACGGTTAAAACGGCGAGAGGGGGCCGGTACCCGATAGCGGTGTGTCAGTCACCGAATGCAGCGCCGGGCGAATCATCAGGACGGTGTTGGTGGTTTGCATGGGTGCACGGGTCTATGGGGGGCTGAGCTGTGGGGGTATTTTGTGCGTTGCGGTTGGGGAATCCCGGCTGAAACAGAGGGGCGGCTCAGCCGGGAAAGCTGAAAAGTGGGGTGGGGCAGCCGAATCGGCTGAGAGGCTTGAAATGCGCTCAAACTGTGGGAGCTGGTTTGCCTGCGATAGCGATAGGTCAGTACTGAATGTTCTGACTGACAGACCGCTATCGCAGGCAAGCCAGCTCCCACATTAGTATGGTGGCGGTCGTGACACCCGAGCCAGGAAGGAGAATGCATGTCTACCGCTGTTCGTCTTGCCCAAACCACCGATGCCGAGGGGATCAGCCAGGTCATCCTGTCGGCCTTGCACAGCAGCAATGCGCGGGATTACCCGGCGGATGTGATCGCTCGCGTGGCGAGCAATTTTACGCCTGACGCCGTGCTGGCCTTGCTCCAGCGTCGGGTTGTGCTGGTGGCGGTGCAGGGTCAGGTGATCGTCGCCACTGCGGCGCTGGATGCCAATGTGGTGCGCTCGGTATTCGTCAACCCGGCGTTGCAGGGGCAGGGCATTGGCCGGTTGTTGATGATTGAGATCGAACTGCGTGCGCGAGATGCCGGGGTGACGGTCTTGAACGTGCCGTCTTCGCTGACCGCCGAGCCGTTCTACACCAAGATGGGTTTCCACACGGTGCGCGATGTCTACCACGGTAACGAGCGCACGCTGGTGATGGAGAAGGCGCTGTTGTCCCGTCACCCCATCGGGCCGTATCGCGACCGTCAGCACCGTGCACAAGTGGTGGCCTTGTGGCAGGAGGCGTTTGGGTACGACACCGCGCACAACCTGCCGACGTTGGCGATTGATAAGAAGCTGGCGGTCAACGATGGGTTGTTTTTTGTGGCCACGGATAAAAAGGCTGTGATCGGCAGCATTCTCGCCGGTTACGACGGGCATCGTGGTTGGCTGTATTCGGTGGCGGTGCACAGCGATTATCGTCGGCAGGGCCTGGGGGCTTCGTTGGTGCGGTATGCCGAACAGGCGTTGACTGCACTGGGGTGCATGAAGATCAATTTGCAGATTACGGGCGGCAATGATGCGGTGGTGGGGTTTTATGAGGCGCTGGGGTATGGGGTGGAGCCGAGGATCAGCATGGGCAAGAAAATAGCAGTGAATATTCCGCCGCAGTCCTGAACACACCGTCGCGCAAATGTGCGAGCGGGCTTGCCCGCGATGGCGGTCTATCAGTCAACGTGTTCAGTCACTGATAGACCGCTATCGCAGGCAAGCCAGCTCCCACATGGGTTGTGTGGGGCTGGCTTTAGGGCTTAGACCTTGACGATCCAGCCTTCTGGCGCTTCGACGTCGCCGGTTTGCACGCCGGTCAGTTCTTTGTAGAGCTGCTGGGTGATCGGGCCGACTTCGGTTTCGCTGTGGAACACGTGCAGCTTGCCGTTGTACTGGATGCCGCCGATCGGCGAGATCACGGCGGCTGTGCCGCAGGCACCGGCTTCCTTGAACTGATCCAGTTTGTCGATGAACACTTCGCCCTCGACCACTTTCAGGCCCAGGCGCGACTGGGCCAGCTCGATCAGCGACAGGCGGGTGATGCCCGGCAGCACCGAAGGTGACTTCGGCGTGATGAACTGGTTGTCGTGGGTGATCCCGAAGAAGTTGGCCGAGCCGACTTCTTCGATCTTCGAATGGGTCATCGGGTCCAGGTAGATCGCATCGGCGAAACCGGATTTTTTCGCTTCGGCACCCGGCATCAGGCTGGCAGCGTAGTTGCCACCCACTTTGGCGGCGCCGGTGCCTTGTGGCGCGGCGCGGTCGAACGTGGAGATCTGGAAGTTGTGCGGCACCAGGCCGCCTTTGAAATAGGCGCCGACCGGGATGGCGAAGACCGAGAAGATGAACTCCGGCGCGGTACGCACGCCGATGTTGTCACCGGTGCCGATCACGAACGGGCGCAGGTACAGCGCGCCGCCGCTGCCGTACGGCGGGATGAACCGCTCGTTGGCCTTGACCACTTGCTTGCACGCTTGGATGAAGTCATCGGTCGACACGTGCGGCATCAGCAGGCGTGCACAGCTGCGCTGCATGCGCGCTGCGTTCTGGTCAGGGCGGAACAGGTTGATCGAACCGTCCTTGCAACGATAGGCCTTGAGGCCTTCAAAGCATTGCTGGCCATAATGCAGGGCCGTGGAGCCCTCGCTGATGTGCAGCACGTTGTCGTCGGTCAGGGTGCCTTCTTGCCATTCGCCGTTTTTCCAGACCTGGAGAAACCGCTTGTCGGTCTTGATGTAGTCAAAACCCAGCTTGTCCCAATTGATGCTTTCGTTACCCATGACACCCTCTATCTCTGGTCAACCGCCTGGTCGAAGGCAGGCGTGTCGGTTTTTTCTGGATGGGCGCAACAATACTGCATTATTGGCCGGTGTGGGAGCAGGTGGGTGGGCCGTTCAGCATGTGTGTTGGCTGATCCGCCGTTATCGCAGGCAAGCCGGCTCCCACATTTGGAATGCACTCCCCTGTGGGAGCCGGGCTTGCCCGCGATAGCCTCACCGCGGATTTACAGGTGCAGCGCGTGGCCCAAGGCTCTTAGGGCCGCTTCTTGTACAGCTTCGCCGAGCGTCGGGTGGGCGTGGATGGTGCCGGCCACATCTTCCAGACGCGCGCCCATTTCCAGGCTCAAGCCGAAGGCGGTAGACAGCTCGGAGACGCCCACGCCTACGGCCTGCCAGCCGACAATCAGGTGGTTGTCACGCCGCGCAACCACACGCACAAAGCCGGTTTTCGACTCCAGCGTCATCGCCCGGCCATTGGCGGCGAACGGGAAGCTCGACACGATGCAGTCCAGGCCCGCGGCCTTGGCTTCGTCCGGGGTCTTGCCGACCACCACCAGTTCCGGGTCGGTAAAGCACACCGCCGGGATTGCAGCCGGGTTGAATTCGCGGGATTTACCGCTGATCAGTTCGGCCACCATTTCGCCCTGAGCCATGGCGCGGTGGGCCAGCATCGGCTCGCCGCTCAGGTCGCCGATCGCCCACACGTTGCGCATGCTGGTCTGGCAACGGCTGTCGATCCTGATCGCCGAACCGTTCATGTCCAGGTTCAGCGCTTCCAGGTTCCAGCCCTGGGTATTGGGTGTGCGACCCACAGCCACCAGCACCTGATCGGTCTCCAGCGACAAGGTGTCGCCATTGGGATCGCGCACTTGCAGGCACTGGTTCTCAAAACCGGTGACGCTGTGTTTCAGGTACAGCTTCACGCCCAGTTGCTTGAGGGATTCGGCTACCGGCAATGTCAGCTCGGCGTCATAGGCGGGCAGGATATGTTCCTGCGCCTCGACCACACTGACCTCGGCGCCAAGCTTGCGGTAGGCAATGCCCAGCTCCAGCCCGATATAGCCGCCGCCCACCACAATCAGACGCTTGGGCACATGCGTGGGCGCCAGGGCTTCGGTGGAGGAAATGATCGGCCCGCCAATCGGCAGCATCGGCAGGTTGACGCTCTTCGATCCGGTGGCCAGCAGCAGGTGTTCGCATTGGATTCGCTGGTCGCCGACGTCGACCGTCTTGCCATCGACCACCTTGGCCCAACCGTGGATCACTTGCACTTTGTGCTTTTTCAGCAGGGCGGCGACGCCTGTGGTCAGGCGATCGACAATGCCGTCTTTCCATTCCACGCTCTTGCGGATATCCAGCGTCGGCACGTCGACTTCGATGCCCAACTGCGAACCCTGGCTGTGGTGCACGGTTTGCTGAAATTGCTCAGCCACGTGAATCAAGGCTTTGGACGGAATGCAGCCGATGTTCAGGCAAGTGCCGCCCAGCGCCTGGCCTTCGACCAGAATGGTCGGGATACCCAACTGGCCAGCGCGAATCGCCGCGACGTAACCGCCAGGGCCGCCACCGATGATCAGTAGCGTGGTGTGTAATGTCTGGGACATGCCTTACTCCAAAAACAGGCTGGCGGGTTGTTCGAGCAGGCCGCGAATGGCCTGGATGAATTGCGCCGCGTCCATGCCGTCGACCACGCGGTGATCAAAGGAGCTGGAGAGGTTCATCATCTTGCGGATCACGATCTGGCCCTTGATCACCATCGGCCGCTCAACGATGCGGTTGACGCCGACGATGGCGACTTCCGGCAGGTTCAGCACCGGCGTGCTGACGATGCCGCCCAAGGCGCCGAGGCTGGTCAGGGTAATGGTCGAACCCGACAGCTCGTCGCGACTGGCCTTGCCATTGCGTGCGGCGGTGGCCAAACGCGCGATTTCCTCGGCATTGCCCCACAGGCTGCGCGCTTCGGCGTGACGCACCACTGGCACCATCAGGCCGACGTCGCTCTGGGTAGCGATGCCCACATGCACCGCACCAAGGCGGGTGATGACTTGGGCTTCGTCGTCGTACCGCGCGTTGATCTGCGGAAAATCGCGCAACGCCACGACCATGGCGCGCACGATAAACGGCAGCAGGGTCAGCTTGCCGCGCGTGGCACCGTGCTTCTCGTTGAGGTGCACGCGCAACTCGTCGAGGGCGGTGACGTCGATTTCTTCCACGTAGCTGAAATGCGCGGCGCGCCGGGTGGCGTCCTGCATGCGCTGGGCAATCTTGCGGCGCATGCCGATCACCGGGATTTGTTCTTCGTCGGTGCGTTCGGCATAGGGGTTGGCAGCGGTTTTATTTTGCGCCGGACGCTGGAGCAAGAAAGCCTCCAGATCTTCGTGCAAAATCCGGCCCGCCGGACCAGTGCCCTGCACCAGGCGTAGCTGGATGCCAGCATCCAAGGCATGTTTGCGCACGGCAGGGGAGGCCAGTGGGCGCTCGTCAGCTTCACGGGCCACGTGTGGTTGAGCTGCAACCACGGGCGCGGGCGCGGGCTTGCTTGGCGCTGGCGCGGGTTTGGCTTCAGCAACCGCAGCTGGTGCAGGCGCAGGCGCAGCGGTTGCCGGTGCAGCCATCGCCGGTACATCCTTGGCGTTACCCGCGCCTTCCACTTCAATGCTGATCAAAATACTGCCCACGGCCATGACTTCACCCGGCTCGCCGCCGAGGGAAATCACTTTGCCGTGCACCGGCGAGGGAATGTCCACCATCGCCTTATCGGTCATCACATCCGCCAGCACCTGGTCTTCAACCACCAGGTCGCCGACCTTTACGTGCCATACCGACAGTTCAACTTCTGCGATGCCTTCGCCAATGTCCGGCATCTTGATAACGTGCGTGCCCATTCAGACCTCCATGACCCGTTTCAACGCCGCGCCCACACGGGACGGCCCTGGGAAATACGCCCACTCTTGCGCGTGCGGGTAGGGCGTGTCCCAGCCGGTGACGCGTTCGATCGGCGCTTCCAGGTGATGGAAGCAATGCTCTTGGACCAGCGACACCAGCTCGGCACCAAAACCGCAGGTGCGCGTGGCTTCGTGCACCACCACGCAACGGCCGGTCTTTTTCACCGACTTGACGATGGTTTCCAGGTCCAGCGGCCACAGGCTGCGCAGGTCGATGACCTCGGCGTCGATGCCGGTTTCTTCGGCGGCCACTTGCGACACATACACGGTGGTGCCGTAGGTCAGCACCGTGACGGCCGAGCCCGGACGCACGATGGCGGCGACGTCCAGCGGCACGGTGTAGTAACCGTCCGGCACTTGTGCTTGCGGGTGTTTCGACCACGGCGTTACCGGGCGGTCGTGGTGGCCGTCGAACGGGCCGTTGTACAGGCGTTTGGGCTCGAGGAAGATCACCGGGTCGTCGTTTTCGATCGAGGCAATCAGCAGGCCTTTGGCGTCATACGGGTTGGACGGCATCACCGTGCGCAGGCCGCAGACCTGGGTGAACACCGCTTCGATACTCTGGCTGTGGGTCTGGCCGCCATAGATGCCGCCGCCGCAGGGCATGCGCATGGTCAGCGGCGCAGTGAACTGGCCGGCCGAGCGATAACGCAGGCGCGCAGCTTCGGAGATGATCTGGTCGGTCGCGGGGTAGACGTAGTCGGCGAACTGGATTTCTGCCACCGGGCGCAGGCCGTAGGCACCCATGCCCACCGCCACACCGACAATGCCGCTTTCGGAGATCGGCGCGTCGAATACCCGCGAGCTGCCGTACTTGTTCTGCAAGCCCTCGGTGCAACGGAACACGCCGCCGAAGTAACCGACGTCCTGGCCGAATACCACCACGTTATCGTCACGCTCAAGCATCACATCCATGGCCGAGCGCAAGGCCTGGATCATGGTCATGGTGGTGGTGGTCATGGCGGTTTCCACTTCGATACGGTTGTTGTGATCGTTCATGGTCAGATCCCCAACTCTTGACGCTGGCGCTTCAAGTGCTCCGGCATCTCTTTATAAACGTCTTCGAACATGGTGGCGGCGCTTGGAATCTGGCCGCCGGCGAGGATGCCGTACTGTTCGGCTTCTTTTTGCGCCTTGACCACTTCGGCCTCAAGTTCGGCACTGACCGCCGCGTGTTCCTCTTCAGACCACTGGTCAATCTTGATCAAGTGCTGCTTGAGGCGCGTAATCGGGTCGCCGAGCGGGAAGTGGCTCCAGTCATCGGCGGGGCGGTATTTGGACGGATCATCCGAGGTCGAGTGCGGACCGGCGCGGTAGGTGACCCATTCGATCAGCGTTGGCCCGAGGTTGCGGCGTGCACGCTCGGCCGCCCAGGCGGAGGCGGCGTACACGGCGATAAAGTCGTTGCCGTCCACGCGCAGGGAGGCGATACCGCAACCCACACCGCGTCCGGCGAAGGTGGTGGCTTCACCGCCAGCAATGGCCTGGAAGGTGGAAATGGCCCACTGGTTGTTGACCACGTTGAGAATCACCGGCGCACGGTAGACGTGGGCGAAGGTGAGGGCGGTGTGGAAGTCGGATTCGGCGGTGGCGCCGTCGCCGATCCAGGCCGAGGCGATCTTGGTGTCGCCCTTGATCGCCGAGGCCATGCCCCAGCCCACACCTTGTACGAATTGGGTGGCGAGGTTGCCGGAAATAGTGAAGAAGCCAGCGTCCTTGACCGAGTACATGATGGGCAACTGGCGGCCCTTGAGCGGGTCGCGCTCGTTGGACAGCAGTTGGCAGATCAAGTCCACCAGCGGCACTTCGCGCGCCATCAGAATGCTTTGCTGGCGATAGGTGGGGAAACACATATCGTCGATGTTCAAGGCCAGGGCCTGGGCGCTGCCGATGGCTTCTTCGCCGAGGCTTTGCATGTAGAACGACATTTTTTTCTGCCGCTGGGCGACCACCATGCGGTTGTCGAAGATCCGCGTCTTGAGCATGGCGCGCATGCCTTTGCGCAGGATCTCGACAGAAACGCCTTCGGCCCACGGGCCAAGGGCCTGGCCTTGGTCGTCGAGCACGCGAATCAGGCCCTTGGCCAGGTCAGCGGTGTCGGCGGGTTCTACGTCAATGGCGGGTTTGCGCACCAGGCCGGCGTCGGTCAGACGCAGGTAGGTAAAGTCGGTCTTGCAGCCTGGGCGGCCCGAGGGTTCGGGAACGTGCAGGCGCAGTGGTTCGTACTGCTGGGTCATGGCTTTCTACGCTCTATCTTGTGAATTTCTTGTAGTGGGCGCGCTAGCTGACAGTCCGTCTCCGGGTAGGAGAAATCTTGTCCTACAACAATCATAGGCGTGGCGTAGAAGAATATTTATCTGTGTTTCGTTGCGCTCGCGATCATTTGCGGATAAAAAAACTGCATAAACATAATAAACAGGTGATTTTGTCTCATGCGCAAACTGGACCGTACCGATATCGGCATTCTCAACGCCCTGCAGGAGAACGCGCGCATCACTAACGCCGACCTGGCTCGCTCGGTCAACCTGTCACCCACACCGTGTTTCAACCGGGTCAAGGCAATGGAAGAGTTGGGCCTGATTCGCGATCAGGTCACGCTGCTCGATGCCGATTTGCTCGGGCTGCACGTCAACGTGTTTATTCATGTGAGCCTGGAAAAGCAGAACGAGCTGGCGCTGCAGCAGTTCGAAGGTGCGATCTCGGACCGCCCGGAAGTGATGGAGTGTTACCTGATGGCCGGTGATCCGGACTACCTGATCCGCGTGCTGGTGCCGACGATCCAGTCGCTGGAGCGCTTCATGATGGACTTTTTGACCAAAGTGCCCGGCGTCGCGAATATCCGCTCCAGCTTTGCGCTCAAGCAAGTGCGCTACAAGACGGCGCTGCCTTTACCCGCCAATGGCATCAACCTCGGCACATGACCTCAGCCGCGCCGCTGTAAAAAAGTGGGCGCGGGCTTGCTCGCGAAAGCGGTGTGCCAGGCACACGATGAGTTGACTGACCCGCCGCTTTCGCGAGCAAGCCCGCTCCCACGTTTAGATTCTCTTTCAGAGTTGGTTAAGCGGAATCTTCAGGTAAGTCACCCCATTCCCCTCAGCAGGCGGCATATGCCCCGCCCTCACATTCACCTGAATCGCCGGCAACAACAGCGTCGGCATCCCCAGCCCGGCATCACGTTTCGTGCGCATCGCAACAAACGTCGCCTCATCCACCCCGTCATGCACATGAATATTGCCCGCGCGCTGTTCCGCGACTGTGGTCAGGCACTTGGCCTCGCGGCCTTCAGGCGGGTAGTCATGACACACGTACAGTTCGGTTTCCAAAGGAAAGGCCAGCAACTTACGCATCGACGCATACAACTGCCGCGCATCGCCACCCGGGAAATCGCAGCGCGCCGTGCCCACGTCCGGCATGAACAGTGTGTCACCCACCAGAATCAAGCGGTCGTCGATCAAGTAGGCCATGTCCGCCGGGGTATGCCCGGGCACATGCAGCGCCTGCGCTTTCAGGTTGCCGATATGAAAGACCTCATCGGGCGCAAACAAATGGTCGAACTGCGAGCCATCGACGCGAAATTCCGGCTCCAGGTTGAACAGGTTCTTGAACACGTCCTGGACCTTGCTGATCGACTGACCAATGGCGATCTTGCCGCCCAGTGTACGGCGCAGGTACGGCGCGGCAGACAAGTGATCGGCATGCGCATGGGTTTCCAGCAGCCATTGCACCTGCAGGCCGTGCTCACGCACAAACGCGATGACTTTGTCGGCCTGGGCCGTGTCGGTGCGCCCGGAGGCCGGGTCGTAGTTGAGCACCGAGTCGACGATGGCACATGGGCCGCCGTCCATTTCATGGATGACGTAGGTGAAGGTCGACGATGCCTCGTCCAGAAAAGCGTGAATCAACGCTGGCATGGCGGCTGTCCCTGTTGAGGAAGAAAAACGGTGAAGAAAAAAGTCGTTACAATCAGTTTACGTTTACACATAATGTTTTGAGCTTAAGTGACGTAAAGGACCCGAAGCAAATGGAATCTACTCTGAGTGAGGGCGAAGTCGCCCAGTTGCGCGCATCGGCGTCCAAGGCCTGCTCCTTGCTCAAGGCGTTGGCCAACGAGGACCGTTTGTTGATCCTGTGCCAATTGACCCAGGGCGAGCGCAACGTGGGTGAACTGGAAGCGCTGACCGGCGTGCGCCAGCCCACGCTGTCTCAACAGTTGGGCATCCTGCGTGACGAAGGGTTGGTCGCCACCCGTCGGGAAGGCAAATACATTTTCTACGGGCTGGCCAGCCATGAAGTGATTCAAGTGATGAAAACCCTGTCCGGGCTGTACTGCGGCGCGGTCATGAAAAGCTGGGCGTGACGCCATCCGGCAGCGACCCTTGTGTGCATGTAAAAGAAAGGCGATTGACCATGAATGACCAACACTGTGGCCCTACCATCAGTGGCGATATCGTAGTCATCGGCGGCGGTTCGGCGGGCATCGGCCTGCTGGCCAGCCTGCTCAAACGTGACCCGCACCTGAACATCACCCTGATCGAACCGAGCGACTATCACTGCTACCAGCCGGCCTGGACCCTGGTCGGCGGCGGCGCCTACGACGTCAAAAAGACCCGGCGGCCACTCGCCGATGTGCTGCCCAATGGCGTCACCTGGGTGCAGGCCGCCGTCACCGAAGTGCTGCCCGAGGCGCAGATTCTGGTGCTCGACAGCGGCCAGCGCGTCACCTGGAACAACCTGATCGTGTGCCCCGGCCTGCGCCTGGCCTGGGAAAAGGTCGAAGGCCTGCAAGACACCCTGGGCCAAAACGGCGTGACCTCCAATTACAGCTACGAGCATGCCGCCTACACCTGGCAACTGGTTCAGCAGCTCAAGGGCGGCAAGGCGATTTTTACCCAGCCGGCCATGCCGATCAAATGCGCGGGGGCGCCGCAAAAGGCGATGTACCTGTCCTGCGATCACTGGCGCAAACAAGGCCATCTGAAAAACATCGACGTCGAATTCGATCTCGCGGGCGCCGCGCTGTTTGGCGTCGCGACCTTTGTGCCGCCATTGATGAAGTACGTCGAAAAATACCAGGCACGCCTGGCGTTCAATTCCAACCTGGTCAAGGTCGATGGCCAGGCGCGCAAGGCCTGGTTCGAGGTGAAAGACGCTGCGGGCACGGTCACGGTTCAAGAGAAATCCTTCGACCTGCTGCACGTGGTCCCGCCGCAAGTCTCTCCGGACTTTATCCGCCAAAGCCCGCTGGCCGACGCCGCCGGCTGGTGTGAAGTGAACCCCCACAGCCTGCAACACCTGCGTTACCCACACATCTTTGGCCTGGGCGATGTGTGCGGCACCACCAATGCCAAGACCGCTGCCGCTGTGCGCAAGCAGATCGTGGTGGTCGCTGAAAACCTGCTGGCCCTGCGTCAACAGGCGCCGCTGCCGCTCAAGTACGACGGCTATGGTTCCTGCCCACTGACGGTGGAGAAGGGCAAGGTGGTACTGGCCGAGTTCGGCTACGGCGGCAAACTGCTGCCGACCTTCCCGCTGGACCCGACCCAGGCGCGCCGTTCGATGTGGTTTCTCAAGGCCACGCTGCTGCCGTGGTTCTACTGGAACGGCATGCTCAAGGGCCGCGAGTGGCTGACCCGTCTGAGCAAGGTGGATTAAATGCTGCTGGCAAGCGTATTGGGCGTGTTGATGGGCCTGGTCATGGGCCTCACGGGCGCGGGCGGCGGCATCCTTGGGGTGCCGGCGCTGGTGCTGGGGTTGGGCTTGACGATGACCCAGGCGGCGCCGGTGTCATTGCTCGCGGTGGGCGCGGCGGCGGCGGTCGGCGCAATCGACGGCTTGCGCCATGGTCTGGTGCGTTACCGCGCGGCCTTATTGATTGCCTTGCTTGGCGCACTGTTTTCGCCCCTGGGTGTATTTTTCGCCCATCAACTGCCGGAGCCCGTGCTGATGGGGCTGTTCAGCGCATTGATGGTGCTGGTGGCCTGGCGCATGTTGCAGCGCGAAAAGGTCGACGCCGGGCCCAGCGATCATGGCGCCGCGTCGTGGGGCCAGAAGAACTGCATGCTTGATCAGCAGACCGGGCGCCTGGCCTGGACGGCCAAGTGCAGCGCCACGTTGGCCGCCCTCGGCGCGGTGACCGGTGCGGTGTCGGGTTTGCTCGGCGTGGGTGGCGGCTTTCTGATCGTGCCGGCGTTCAAGCAGCTGACGGATGTGCAGATGCGCGGCATCGTCGCCACCTCGTTGATGGTGATCAGCCTGATCTCGCTGATTGGCGTCGCGGGTGCGTTTCATGCCGGGGTGAGCATCGAGCCTGTGGGCTGGGTGTTTATCGGCGCGAGCATCGTCGGCATGCTGATTGGGCGGCGCCTGTGTTCAGTGATCAAGGCGCGCACCCTGCAAGTCGGCTTTGCCAGCCTGTGCGTGGTGGTGGCTATTGGCATGGTGCTCAAGGCCACACTCTGACCGACCTGAAATACATTCCAACGGTGGGAGCGGCTTGCTCGCGAAAGCGGTGTGCCAGACACCGAATGAGTCGACTGACCCACCGTCTTCGCGAGCAAGCCCGCTCCACCGTTTTGAACGTGCCCGTTCAAGAGTTCAATTGCTGCCCTGACATGGCAAGATGAACGTCTCTCAGGTTTACTACTCCCTGAGTAATGGATTCACCGACCTTGCACGTCGGCTTATCAAGGCCATCGAATGGACAAATACACCCCCCACACCTGGCAGCCCCACGAGCGACCGAGCCTGCCCGGCTCGCCGTCGACGCCGCTGCACCCCACGCACAAGCGCTGGTTGTTTGCGATGGTCGGCGTGCTGGTGGCAATCACCGGTGGGCTGGGCAACGCGCTGGTGATCGCCAACCTGCAATATTTGCAAGGCGCCTTGGGCGCGACCACCGCCGAAATGGCCTGGCTGCCCGCCGCCTATGTGATGACCAATGTGTGCATGAACCTGCTGCTGGTGAAGTTTCGCCAGCAGTTTGGCCTGCGCGCGTTCACCGAGGTGTTTCTGGTGCTGTATGCGCTGGTCACCTTCGGCCACTTGTTCGTCAACGACCTCAGCTCCGCCATCGCGGTGCGGGCGGCCCACGGTATGGTGGGCGCGGCGCTGAGTTCGCTGGGTTTGTACTACATGATCCAGGCGTTCCCGGCCAAGTGGCGCATGAAAGCCCTGGTGCTCGGCCTGGGCACGGCGCAGCTGGCACTGCCACTGGCGCGGTTGTTCTCTGAAGACCTGCTGCAAATTGCCGAGTGGCGCGGGCTGTACCTGTTCGAACTGGGCATGGCGCTGATCTGCCTGGGTTGCGTCTTCCTGCTCAAACTGCCGCCCGGCGATCGCTTCAAGACCTTTGAAAAACTCGATTTCCTCACCTTCGGCATCCTCGCCACCGGCGTGGCGCTGCTTTGCGCGGTGTTGTCGCTGGGGCGTATCGATTGGTGGCTGGAAGCCCCGTGGATCGGCGTGGCGTCGGCCTGTTCCCTGGTGTTGATCATGGCCGGCCTGGCCATCGAGCATAACCGCGCCAACCCATTGTTGATGACCCGTTGGCTGGGCAGTGGGGTGATGATTCGCCTGGCCCTGGCGGTGGTGTTGATTCGCATGGTGTTGTCGGAGCAATCCACTGGCGCCGTGGGCTTCATGCAAATGTTGAACATGAGCTACCAGCAGATGCACACCCTCTACGTGGTGATGCTGGCCGGGGCGATTGCCGGGCTGGTGGTCAGTGCGCTGACGATCAACCCGGCGCACCTGTTGATGCCCTTGATCATCTCCCTGGCGCTGATGGCCACCGGCTCGGTGATGGACAGCTTCTCAAGCAACCTGACCCGTCCCCAGAACCTGTATATCAGCCAGTTCCTGCTAGGCTTTGGCGGCACCTTTTTTCTGGGGCCGACCATGGTGCTGGGCACGCGCAACGTGCTCACCAACCCGCGCAACCTGGTGAGTTTTTCGGTGATGTTCGGCATCTGCCAGAACCTTGGCGGCCTGATAGGCGCGGCGTTGCTGGGCACTTTCCAGATCGTGCGCGAGAAGTATCACTCCAGCATGATCGTCGAACACCTGACCTTACTGGACCCGCGTGTGGCCGCGCGGGTGCAAAGTGGCGGTTCGGCGTATGGCGGTATCATCGCCGACCCGCAATTGCGCAACCTGATGGGCATTCGCAGCCTGGCCACGGCGGCCACGCGTGAGGCGAATGTGATGGCCTACAACGATGTGTTCATGTTGATTGCGATCATCGCGATCCTCACCATGCTCTGGATCTTCATCCGCAGTCTGTGGCTGATGAGCACCACCAAAGCAGCAGCCCCTCCCGTTCAACCCAGCGGCGTTACTTCATGACCGAAACAACCACGACCACCACCAACGCCATCGCCTCCACCCCGGAAGGCACCGCTCCACCGGGAGCAACCGCGACTGAGCCACGCTCACTGCGGGTGCGCGTCATCTCATCGCTGGGCTTTGCCGCAATTGCCATCGTCGGCGTGCTGATCGTGCTCTATGCCTGGCAATTGCCGCCCTTCAGCAGCGCCGTGGAGAGTACTGAAAACGCACTGGTGCGCGGCCAGGTGACGATTATCGGCCCGCAACTGAGCGGCTATGTGTATGAAGTGCCGGTGCAGGACTTCCAGTTCGTCAAGGCCGGCGACCTGCTGGTGCGCCTGGATGATCGCATCTACAAGCAGCGCCTCGACCAGGCGTTGGCGCAACTGGCGGTGCAGAAAGCCTCGTTGGCCAACGTGGTGCAGCAACGCAACAGTGCCGAAGCCACCATCAAGCTGCGCCAGGCCGCGCTGGTCGACAGCCAGGCCCAGGCGCGAAAAAGCACCGCTGACTTGCGCCGTAACGAAGAGCTGATCAGCGATGGCTCGGTGTCCAAGCGTGAACTGGACGTGACGCGCGCCGCCAATGCCCAGACCATCGCCGCCGTGGCCCAGGCCCAGGCCAGCCTGGAAATCGCCCGGCAGGACCTGCAAACCGTGATCGTCAACCGCGGTTCACTGGAGGCCGCCGTGGCCAGTGCCGACGCGGCAGTGGAGCTGGCGCGTATTGACCTGTCCAACACCCGCATCCTCGCGCCGCGTGACGGCCAGCTCGGGCAGATCGGCGTGCGCCTGGGCGCCTTCGTCAACTCCGGTGCGCAGTTGATGGCATTGGTGCCGCCCCAGCTGTGGGTGATCGCCAACATGAAAGAAACCCAAATGGACAATGTGCAGGTGGGCCAGCCGGTAACCTTCACGGTGGACGCGCTGAACCACCGCAAGTTTCACGGCACGGTGCAGCACATTTCCCCGGCGACCGGTTCGGAATTCAGCCTGTTGCAGGCGGACAACGCCACCGGCAACTTTGTGAAGATCGCCCAGCGCGTGCCGGTGCGGATCACCGTTGACCCGGATCAGGCCGAGAGCGAGCGCCTGCGGCCGGGGTTATCGGTGGTGGTGAGTATCGACACGGCGGGGCGCCTGAAAGACACCCCGCCCTGACACAGCACAGGTCACCCTGCGGACGCGGGCGTGCTCGCAAAAGCGCAGTGCCGGAGAGCGCGTGGTTACCGACCCACGGCTTTCGCGGGCAAGCCCGCGTCCCCATGGGCACTGTATTTGAGGGTGAAATCGAGTTGGGTCGACTGGCCTTGCTCCAATAACCTCAGCCCCGGCCTGCCGGGCAGGTGATGGGCATTCACCGGATGGCTCACCGGCTCGATGCAAAAGAATGCCAACCCCGGCGGGCAATACAGCAGGAAGTAATCCGCCCCGGTCGCCCGGCATTCCAGGGTGTAGCCCAAGTGCGGCTGCTCGATCCGGCAATGCCCGTCCCACTGGCAGAACCCATTGTCCACCAGGCCTTCGGGCAGGGTGTTCAAAGTGCTGAAATCCCAAGCCTGCGGCACTGGCGCCAATCCTGTGGGCAGCTTTGAGGCATCACTCATCCACACCTGCCCAGCCTTGGCCTGCAACCGCGTGCCCGACGTACGCGGCAAGTACGGGTGCAAACCCAAGCCATGCCACGCCGCCTGTTCGGCCAGATGCGTTACGCGCAACGCGATGCTCAGCTCACCGTCGCGCAAGGCAAAGCGCTGTTCGGCGTGATAGGCGAACGGCGTGTCGCACCGCAGCCCCAGCACCACTTCATCCGCCGCCTGGCTGACCACGTGCCACGCCTGTTGCCAGGCCGAACCGTGAATCGGCAACGGATCGGTCAGGCTGTTGGCGGTGAGCGCCAGCCAGCCGTCGGGGTTATCGAAACCGCCTTGGGCGATCCGGTTGGACCAGGGCGCCAACGGGTAGCACCCCAACTTGCCCGGTAAACCGGTATTTACCGCGTGCTCGTCACTGTGTCGCAACAACGGCTGCCCGGTGGCGCGCACCGACCAATTGACGATGCTGCCACCCAGGGCCGGGGCCAGGGTGAGGTGGGTGAGTGGGTCGCTGAGCTCGATCAAGTCTGAAAGCATGGGTGTCCCGCCGCATGAATAAACCAACACAGAGGTGATTTGTGGACGCTGGCAAGCCTGCGTCCACCGTTGAACCTCGGCCTCGGATAAAGGGTTACAGCACCAGGCCCGGCAGCCACAGCGACAGCGCCGGAATGTAGGTGACGGCCATCAGCACCAGAAACAGCACGCCATAAAACGGCAGCAGGGCTTTGACGGTTTTCTCGATACTGACCTTGCCCACCGCCGCGCCGACAAACAGCACGGCGCCCACTGGCGGGGTGATCAGGCCGATGCCCAGGTTCACCAGCATGATCATGCCGAAGTGCACGGGGTCGACACCGATGCCGAGAATCACCGGCAGCAGGATGGGCGTGAGGATGAGGATCAGCGGCGCCATGTCCATCACGGTGCCGAGCAACAGCAGCATCATGTTGATGCAAATCAGGATCACGTAGCGGTTGTCCGACAGGGTCAGGAACATCGTGGTGATCTTCGCCGGGATCTGCATCAGGGTCATGATGTAGCCGAAGCTGGCGGCGAAGGCGATCAGGATCATCACGATGGATATGGTGCGCACCGTGCGGTGCATCAGCTTGGGCAACTCGCGCCATTTGTAGTCGCGGTAGATGAACATGGTCACGAAAAACGCCCACAGCACGGCAATCGCGGCGGACTCGGTGGCGGTGAAAATACCCGAGAGGATGCCGCCAAGAATGATCACCATCGCCATCAGGCCCCACAGCGCGTCGGCGCAGATTTTCAGCGCCTGCTTCAGCGGGATGACTTCACCTTTGGGGTAGTCGCGTTTCTTCGCGAAGATCAGGCACAGCACCATCAGGCACGCGCTCATCAGCAGGCCCGGGACCACGCCGGCCATGAACAGCGAGGCGATCGACACCGTGCCGCCGGCCGCCAGGGAATAGAGCACCGAGTTGTGGCTGGGCGGGGTCAGCAGCGCCTGTACCGAGCCGCTGATGGTCACCGCCGTGGCGAACTCCCTGGGGTAGCCGCGGCGTTCCATTTCCGGAATCAGCACCGAGCCGACCGAGGCGGTGTCTGCCTCTGATGAGCCGGAAATAGCGCCGAAAAACGTCGAGGCCATGATGTTGACCAACGACAGGCCGCCGCGCACAAAGCCCACCAGCACGCCGGCAAACGCCACCAGCCGGCGCGACATGCCGCCTTCGGCCATGATCGCCCCGGCGAGCACGAAGAACGGAATCGCCATCAGCGAAAACTTGTTCACCCCGCCTGCCACCTGAATCATCAAGGCCTGGAACGGAATGTCGATCCACCACGCGCCGATCAGCGCCGACAGCCCCAGGGCGTAAGCGACCGGCATGCCGATCAGGATCAACGCGATAAAGCTGCCCAACAGAATCAATGCGTCCATGTCAGGCAGCCCCTTCGCTTTCTTCAACCAGGTCAAAGCGCACCACGCGCCGGTGGCTCTGGTCGCCGAGCAGGAGTTTTTCCAGCACGAACACCAGGGTCAGCAAGCCGCCAATCGGGATCGGCATATAGGTGATGCCCACGCGCAGGGTGGGGATGGCGCTCATGAACTGGTTCCAGGTAGACAGGCACAGCTTGCTGCCCCAAATCGTCATGAACAGGCAGATGGTCGCCATCAACAGTTGCGAGACGATGCCGACGAGTTGGCGTTGGCGCGGTGGCAGGCGGTCGGTGATCATGGCCACCGACATATGCGCCCCGGCGCGGTAGCTGGCGGCGGCGCCGATAAAGGTAAACACCAGCATCAGCAGGATGGCGCTGGGCTCTGGCCAGCTTGCGCCTGTGCCGAGGATGTAGCGGGCGAAAATGCCCCAGGGGATGATCAGCGCGACGCCTAATACCGAGAGGCCGGCGACCCAGATGCAGGTCATGTAGAGGCGGTCGTTGAAGCGCAGCAGTTGATTCTTCATGGCGTTCACCGTAACCGGGCACGTCAAAGCGGACCGCGCCGGGCCTGACTAAGAGGAGGAGGGGGCTTACTCGACGGCGTCGATGCGCTCGATGATGTCGGCGTAAGCTGCGCCGTACTTCGCGCGAACAGGCGCGGTGGCCTCATAGAAGGGCTTTTTGTCGACAGTGATGAACTCTACGCCGGCGGCCTTGAGCTTGGTTTCGCTGCTGGCGGACTTGGCGTCCCACAGCACGCGCTCATCGGCCTGAGCAACCTTGGCGGCGTTTTTCACCATGTCCTGTTGCACGGGGGTGAGTTTGTTCCAGGTGATTTTCGACATCACGATGGGTTCGGGCAGGATCAGGTGTTCGGTGAGGGTGTAGAACTTGGCGTTCTGGAAGTGGTTGTGCTCCAGCAGGGTCGGCGGGTTGTTTTCCGCGCCGTCAATCACGCCGGTCTGCAATGCGCTGAAGATCTCGCCGGTGTCCATGGCAATGCCGTTGGCGCCCATTTCATTGAAAGCGTCGATAAACAGCGGGTTGCCTTGTACGCGAATCTTCATGCCCTTGAGGTCTTCGATCGTACGCACCGGTTTCTTGGTGTAGATATTGCGCGTGCCGCCGTCCATCCAGGCCAAGGCTACCAGGCCGAATTCGGAGTCGGTGATCTTGGCGAGGATCTCGTCGCCGATCGGGCCATCGATGACCTTGCGCATGTGCGCCTGGTCGCGGAACACGAACGGCAGGTTGAACACGTTCACGTCCGGCACCACCGGGCCGACGATGCCGAGGCTGACCCGGGTCATCTGGATCGCGCCGACCTGGGCCTGTTCGACGACTTCTTTTTCAGAGCCCAGGACACCGCCTGGGAAGTACTTGAAGGTCAGTTCGCCGTTGCTTTGCTGGGTCAGGGCTTTGCCCATGTTCTCTTCAGCGACGACGGTGGGGTAGCCGGCGGGATGGATGTCGGCGAACTTGATTTCCAGCGCGTGGGCGGCGCTGCTGAGGGCAACGAGTGTGGCGGCGAGCAAAGTGCGTTTGAAGTCCATGGAATGTCACTCCTGTGTTGTTATTTTTGTATTCAAGGCACAGCCATGCAGCTAGAGGGTGAAGCGGGGTTCGGGCAGTCCTTGTACGCCAGGGTTGAGGGCGAAGACGCCGCCGGACAGCGACTGTTCACTGTGGTCATCACGGATCGAGGTGACAAACAAGGTGTCCAGGCGGCTGCCGCCAAAGGCGCACATGGTGGGTTTTTTCACCGGCACGGTGAGGGAACGGTCCAGGCGACCGTCGGGGGTAAAGCGATGAATCAGCCCCGCGTCGTTGGCGCAGATCCAGTAGCAGCCGTCGGCGTCGACGGCCGCGCCGTCGGGGCGACCGAGAAACTGATGCATGTCGACAAACACGCGACGATTGGAGGGCGTGCCGGTCTGGGTGTCGTAATCGAAGGCCCAGATCTGCTGCACCAGCGGGTGTGAGTCCGAGGCATACATCGTGCGGCCGTCCGGGCTGAATGCCAGGCCGTTGAGGGTGATAAACCCGTCCAGTTGGGCATGCGGCGCGCTACCGCAGGCGTAGCGGTAGAGCGTGCCCTGGGCCGCATTCAAGCCCATGTTCAACACCATGCTGCCGGCCCAGAAGCGACCCTGGCGGTCACAGCGGCCGTCGTTGAGGCGCATGTCGGGGCGCGGGTGCTCGACGCTCGCCAGCGCGGTGGTGTCCAGGCTGCCGTCATCGTGTGGCGTGAGTTGGAAAAACCCGGTTTCCATCCCGGCGACCCAGTTGCCTGCTGTGGTGCGCGCAATGCAGGCGAGCATCTGCGGGGCTTTCCAGGCGGCACTGTGGCCGCTGGCAGCGCTCCAGCGCTGCAGGCCGCCGTTGGGGATGTCCACCCAGTACAGCGCGTTTTCCTCAGGCACCCACACCGGGCATTCGCCCACGGCATTGCGGGCGTCAACAATCAGTTCAGCAGTCATGGCAACTCATTCCCTTGGGTGTGCAGTCAGTCACCGAACGGCCCCGCCGCGCAGAAGGCGCCGCCCTGATAGACCTTGGCCGGGTCATCGGCGGCGACCGGTGGCTGGGTTTCGACCTGGGCGCGGAACACTTCGGAGCTGTCCTTGGGGGTGAAACCCAAGTGCGCGGCGTAGCGGTTGTCCCACCAGGTATCGAGGTTGTCCGACATGCCGTAGACCACCGTGTGACCGACGTTCGGCGTGTACAGCGCGCGCTCGAGCAGCTGAGTGAGGTCATCGAAGCTCAGCCAGGTGTGCATCATGCGGCGGTTCTGCGGTTCGGGGAACGAGGAGCCGATGCGGATGCTCACGGTCTCGATGCCGTAGCGGTCGAAGTAGAAACTTGCCATGTCTTCGCCATAGGATTTGGACAAACCGTAGTAGCTGTCCGGGCGGCGAGGCGAGCGGGCGTCGAGGGTTTCGCCTTGCTTGTAGAAGCCGATCACGTGGTTGGAGCTGGCGAAGATCACCCGTTTCACGCCGTGGCGGCGAGCGGCTTCATAGATGTGGAACACGCCGCTGATATTGGCGCCGAGGACCTCTTCGAAGGAGCGCTCCACTGACACGCCGCCGAAGTGCAGGATGGCGTCGACGCCTTCCACCAAGTGGTGCACGGCTTGTTTATCGGCAAGGTCGCAAGGTTGCACTTCCTCGGATGCATCGGCCGCTGGCGCCATGTTGGCGATGTCCGACAGGCGCAGGACTTGGGCGTAAGGGCGCAGGCGTTCGCGCAAGACTTTGCCCAGGCCGCCGGCGGCACCGGTGAGCAGCAGGCGGTTGAATGGAACAGGCGTGATGGTAGAGGTGGTCATGAGGGTTCCATTGTTGTTGTAGGTTGTCGTATGACTTGCTGGAAGTATCGTTAGGGATTCCCCAGGTTGTCAACGCTGCCAGACGACAGGTTTGAAAAAAGTGAGAGCTGGCTTGCCTGCGATAGCCGTCTGTCAGTGGATAGGCGTTTTGCTGAAACACCGCTATCGCAGGCAAGCCAGCGGCCACATTCATCGCATTACAGCAGCGAAATCGGATAGCTGATAAAAATCCGATTCTCATCAAATTCATTGTTGCTGAAGTCCCGACGCAGGGTCGAATTCCTCCATCGCACGTTCAAGTCCCTCAGCGCGCCGCTTTGCACGGTGTAGGCCAGTTCCGATTCGCGTCCCCACTCCTTGCCGTCGGTGATCGCCCCGGTGTGCACGTTACTGCCGCTGATATAGCGGTTCATCATGGTCAGCCCCGGAATGCCAAGCACCACAAAGTTGAAGTCATGACGCACCTGCCAGGATTTTTCCTTGGCGTTATCGTAGCTGGCGTTGTAACTGTCGTTGGCGAGTGTGCCGCCGCTGGTGCCGTTGACCCGCATCCACAGGCTGTCACCGGTGAGTTTTTGCAGGCCGACATAAAACGTGTTGCCGTTGTAGCGTGCCGAGAGCAGGGCGGACACGGTCTTGTTGTCGAGGTCTCCGGCCAGGGCGCTGCCGTCTTCCTTGCCGTTGAAATAACCGAGGTTGGCGCCCAGGGTCCAGTTGCCTACCGGCTGGCTGTGGGTCAGGTTGAAATACTGCTGCTGGTAGATATCCGTCAGCTCGGCATACCAGACGCCGACCTGTGTGCGCTTGTCGTTGAAGCTGTACTCGCCGCCGCCAAAGTTGAAACGGTCGGAGGTGAACGCGGCTTTACCGTTCATGAACATGTCTTCCATGCTCGCGTCATTACGGGGGCTGTTGCCGCGAAACTGTCCGCCGTAGAGCGTCAAGCCGGCAATTTCATTGGACGTGACCTGACCACCGCGAAAGGTCTGGGGCAGCGAGCGGCCGTCGTCCGATCGCAGGATCGGCAGCACCGGCATCCATTCGCCGACTTTCAGTTCGGTCTTCGACAGTTTGGTTTTCAGGGCCACGCCCAGACGGCCGAAATTGTCGGCGGGGCGGCCGTCGCTGTGGATCGGCAGCAGCTGCGTGCCGCCGGTGCCTTTGCCGCCATCGAGCTTTTGCGAATACAGGCCCAGCACATCAATCCCAAAACCCACAGTGCCCTGGGTGAAGCCGGATTTGGCATCGAGGATGAAGTTTTGCGTCCACTCTTCGGCCTTGGCCTGCGGGTAGGTCGGGTTGGTGAAGTTACGGTTGAAGTAGGCGTTGCGCAGGTTGAGCGTGGCTTTGGCATCTTCAAGGAAACCGTCGGCCTGGGCGCTGAGGGGCAGGGTGAACGCCAGGCTGCCGAGACCGATAAGGCCGATACGCGAGGAGGAATTGCGGGCGAATTGATTCACAGAGAAGCTCCCTTTTTCTTTTGTTGTTTTTATTATTTGTTATACGTTGTCGTACAACATTGGGCGGGATATTTACGGGGTTTTCGTGGGGTGTCAAGCGGAAGTTGTACGATGACGTGGTGTGTTTCGATCAAAAGCAGGCACAGTTAATGTAGGTGCTGGCTTGCCTGCGATGTAGACACCTCGGTGCATCAGGTGCACCGAGTGGATGCCATCTCAGGCAAGCCCGCTCCCACATCGATTGCATGTCAAAAGAGATGTTCAGTTGGCCATGACCATCGGCGGAAGGGTGCCCAGGAGCGAAACGGCGGCAACTGCACACACCCCCAATCCCCACTCCAGCATCACACTGGCCTTCAAACTGGCCCGGCGCTCTTCGCAGCGCTCAATACGCAACCGGTTCAGCAACGCCAACGCCAGCATGCCCAGCACTAGCAGCACTTTGATCAACAGAATCAGCGCGAACCCGTTGAACAGCGGTGTGGGCCACAGGTGCCCGGTCAGTACGCGCACGTTGATCAAGCCCGTCACCAGCAACCCGCCGACCAGGCCATAACCCACGCCGCTGAAGCGCTTGAGGATCGGCTGCAGCGCGTAGCCCTGCGGCTGCCTGAAGATCAGCACCAGCACGAGCAGCCCGCCGAGCCACGCGCCGACGCACACCAGGTGCACTACCTGGTTGAGGATCAGCAATTGTCCGCTCAAGCCATTGAGCATGGCGCCATGGCCCACAGGTGCCAGCGTTGCCAACAGCAGCGCAGTCAGTGGCAGGCGCAGGGCGGGCCAGGGTTTGATCAGCGCGATCACCAGCAACAGGTTCAGCAGCAGATGCCAGACCCACACCTGGCCGAAAAAGGTCTTGCCCAGCACCAACTGCACGGTGGCCGGTTGCAAGGCCGCGTCCCAGCTGCCGGCCATGCTGGCGGTGATCAGCAGCAGCCAGGCTACGCCAGAGCCCAGCCCCAGCCAGGCCAGCGCGCGGGTGAGGCGCAGCAGTTGCCGGTCCAGCGCCGGCTGCGGTTCAGCGCCAACTAGCCAGGGCCTGAACACACAGGCCCCGAACATCAACAGCACGACGATGAAATGCAGGAAGCGGCACAGCACCAGCAGGGTCGCCATGGGTTATTGGCCGACCTTGAAGCTGTAACTGCCTTCACTCTTGTGGGTGTCCACGGACACGGCGTGCCATTCCACTTTGTAGGTGCCGGCCGCTAGCGGTGCCGCCGGCGTGACCACCAGGACTTTCTTGTCGGCGTCCGGGGTTTCCAGGCCTTTGATCGCGACTTCGGTGCCGTCCTTGCTCAGGGACACTTTGGTGAACGTCGCTTCAACGCCTTCGGTGAAGGTCAGGCGCAGGTCGGCGGGCGCGGCGACGGAGCTGTCAGCCGCCGGTGTCGAACTCTTGAGGTGGGCATGGGCAAAGGCTGCCGAGGCGCCCAGCAAGGAGGCGAGCAGGGCGACGGTGGTCAGGGTTTTCTTGATCAACATTGTTCAATACCTTCAGGTTTAGGGAGTCGGTAAGGCCATGTGCAGCAAGGGAAAGGGTTTGCCTTCGCCATCCAGCGGCGAGCGCGCGACCTGGATAAAACCATAGTGCAGGTAGAAGCCCACGGCCTGCGGGTTTTGTTCGTTCACATCCACCGTCAGCGTGTCGTGGCGTGCGCGGGCGTGGTCGAGCAATTGGCGGCCGATGCCCTGGCCACGGCGATCGGGGTCGATAAACAGCATTTCTACATTGTGGCCGCCGGTGCCGATAAAACCGGCGATGCCGTTCTGGTCTTCATAGACCCAAACGTCGAGGGCCGGCATCGGCAGGTAAGCGTCGCGTACCAGTGGCAGCAAACGCTGGATGTCATCCTCGGGGAGGAAGTCATGGGTGGCCCGCACCGAGCGCTCCCACAGTGCTCCCAGCACTGGGTCGTCGGCGGCCACGCGAGGTCGGATAGTCATGGCAATGATCCTTCATGGGGATCGCGATCCTAACCAATCCGTTTTGCAGGGGAAAGGTTCGCGTAAGAAGTTTCATTATGCCCTGTCGCCGCGATCTAGAGCCGATGGTAGTCTTGAGGCCATGTTGTTGTCGGGGAGCCCTTATGGGCAATCACAAGATCGGAATTCGGCGGGTCAACGTCGAAAAAATCCTGCTGGCGGCGGAGAAAATCTTCGCTGAAAAAGGCTACGGCAGCACCGCCATGGCTGACATCGCTGAAGAAGTGCAACTGCCACGCTCCAACCTGCATTACTACTTCACCACCAAAAGCGAACTGTACAGCGCAGTGCTGTTCGACCTGCTGGAGCTGTGGAAGCAGGATGCCCTGAGCTTTGAAACCTTTGATGATCCGCGGGTGGTGCTCAGCAGCTACATCCGCGCCAAGATGCAGCGCTCGCGTACGCGGCCCTATGGCTCGAAAGTCTGGGCCAATGAAATCATCCACGGTGCGCCGACGCTCGGTGAGGCGCTGGACGAAAGCCTGTACGACTGGGCCAAGATGAAAGAAGCGAAAATTCGCCAGTGGGTGGAGGACAAACGCATCCTGCCGGTGGAACCGTCGAGCCTGCTGTACATGATCTGGGCATCCACCCAGCACTATGCCGACTTTGACCACCAGGTGAAGATTCTGAATGATCACCAGCCGTTGTCGGACATGCAGTTCGAAAAGGCGATTCAGACCGTGACCGCGGTGATTTTGCGCGGGATTGGGTTGGAGCCTTGAGCCTTGTGTGAGGGCTTATGGCCCTATCGCAGGCAAGCCAGCTCCCACAGTTGACCGCGTTTTGCCTGAAGGAATGCTGTCGGCTGTGGGCGCAGGCTTGCTCGCCAAGGCGGTCCAGTTGGGTTGGAGCCTTGAGCCTTGTGTGAGGGCTGATGGCCCTATCGCAGGCAAGCCAGCTCCCACAGTTGACCGCGTTTTGCCTGAAGGAATGCTGTCGGCTGTGGGCGCGGGCTTGCTCGCCAAGGCGGTCCAGTGGGGTTGGAGCCTTGAGCCTTGTGTGAGGGCTTATGGCCCTATCGCAGGCAAGCCAGCTCCCACAGTTGACCGCGTTTTGCCTGAAGGAATGCTGTCGGCTGTGGGCGCGGGCTTGCTCGCCAAGGCGGTCCAGTGGGGTTGGAGCCTTGAGCCTTGTGTGAGGGCTGATGGCCCTACCGCAGGCAAGCCAGCTCCCACAGTTGATGGGTGAACACATTCAAGTGTGGGAGCTGGCTTGCCTGCGATAGCGGTCTACAGGACTACACCGCCTCCCGATACGGATTACGTGGGTCCTGCGTCCAATTCAAAAACGGCTTGCCCGTCTCCATCGGCACCATCTCGATGCAATCGGCCACCGGGCAGGTGATCTGGCACAAATTGCAGCCCACGCACTCATCATCGATCACCTCGTATTTATGCGTGCCATCCAGTTGCTTCAAGCTCGCGATAGCCTGGTGCGACGTGTCCTCACAGGCAATGTGGCAACGCCCACAGCCAATGCAGGCTTGCTGGTCAATCTTGGCGATCACCTGATAATTGATATCCAGGTACTTCCAATCGGTGGTATTGCCCACCGCCCGCCCGGAAAATTCCTGCAGGCTTTTGTAGCCTTGGCTGTCCATCCACCGCGATAGGCCGTCCTTCATCTCTTCCACAATCCGAAAGCCATGCAGCATCGCCGCCGTGCACACCTGCACCGCGCCGCAACCCAGTGCGACGAATTCCGCCGCGTCGCGCCAGTTGCCGATGCCGCCAATCCCGCAGATCGGCAGGCCTTGGGTCTGCGGGTCGCGGGCGATTTCCGCGACCATGTTCAACGCGATCGGCTTGACGGCCGAGCCGCAATACCCGCCATGGGTACTTTGGGTGCCGACCACCGGCAGGGCGACCATGCGCTCAAGGTCGACACTGGTGATGGAGTTGATGGTGTTGATCAGCGATACCGCGTCCGCACCGCCGCGATACGCCGCACGCGCGGCCACGCGGATGTCAGTGATATTGGGCGTGAGCTTGACGATCACCGGCAGCGAGCAATACGTCTTGCACCAGCGCGTCACCTGTTCCACGTATTCCGGCACCTGGCCGACCGCTGCGCCCATGCCTCGCTCGGGCATGCCGTGGGGGCAACCGAAGTTCAGCTCGATGCCGTCGCAGCCGGTGGCTTCCACCAGCGGCAGGATGTTTTTCCAGGATTCTTCAACACAGGGCACCATCAGCGACACAATCAGCGCGCGGTCCGGCCAGTCCTTTTTCACCTGGGTGATTTCGCGCAGGTTGATCTCCAGCGAGCGGTCGGTGATCAACTCGATGTTATTGATGCCCAACACTTCACGGTTGGCGCCGAAGTGCGCCGAGTAGCGTGACGACACGTTAACCGCCGCCGGGTCTTCACCGAGGGTTTTCCAGACCACGCCGCCCCAGCCGGCTTCAAAGGCGCGGACCACGTTGTAGGCCTTGTCGGTGGGCGGTGCGGAGGCCAGCCAGAACGGGTTGGGGGCTTTGATACCGGCGAACACAATCGAGAGATCGGCCATTACGCAGCCTCCACATTCAGCATGAGTTGGGCGTGCATGGCTTCAGCCGCCAGCTTGCCGTGTTGTACCGCCTGCACGGTGAGGTCCTGGCCAAGGCTGACGCAATCGCCGCCGGCGTACACCCCGGGAATACTGGTGCGCAGGTGTTCGTCAACAAAGATGCGTTCGCCCACGCGATGCAGTTGCTGGGCCAGCGGGTCGTGCAATGCTTCGTTGTCGAAGCCCTGACCGATGGCTTTGAAAATCGCATCGGCAGCCAGTTCGAAGGTCTCGCCGGTAGGGTGCAGGCGGCCGTTGTCCAGGCGTGTGCGAGCGAAGCGCATGCCGCGCACGTGGCCTTGATCATCGAGCAACACTTCTTCGGGTTGGGCCCAGGTCAGCAGGCGCACCTGATTGGCCTTGGCGATGTCCTGCTCATGGTGGGTGGCGCCCATGTCCGCCAAGCCACGGCGGTACACCAGGTTCACATCGCGGGCGCCAAGGCGGGCCATTTGCACGGCCATGTCGATGGCGGTGTTGCCCGCGCCAAGCACGATGCAGCGGTCGGCCAGCGGCAGTTGGGTAAGGTCATCGGCCTGGCGCAATTCGCGGATGTAGTCGGTGGCGGCCAGCAGGCCGGGGGCGTCCTCGTGTGGCAGGCCGAGCTGTTTGCTGGCGGCGAGGCCGAGGCCAAGAAACACGGAGTCGAATTGCTGGTGCAGCTCGCTCAAGGTCAGGTTGTCACCCAGGCGCTGGCCGTGGCGGATCTCGATGCCGCCAATCTGCAGGAGGAAATCCAGTTCCTTCTGGGCAAAGTCATCCACCAGTTTGTACTTGGCGATTCCGTATTCATTCAGGCCGCCGGCTTTTTCCCGCGCTTCGAAAATCACCACGTCATGGCCGTGCAGGGCGGCGCGATGCGCACAGGCCAACCCCGCAGGCCCGGCGCCGACCACGGCGATGCGCTTGCCGGTGGGCGCGGCGCGCTGGAAGGGGTGTTCGCTGAAGTGCGCGTTGTCGATGGCGTAGCGTTGCAACAGGCCGATCAGCACCGGCGCGCATTCTTCGGCGTTGTTACGCACGCAGGCCTGCTGGCACAGAATTTCGGTGGGGCAAACCCGTGCGCAACTGCCGCCGAGGATGTTGGCCGAAAGAATCTTCTGCGCCGCGCCCTGAACGTTTTCAGTGTGGATATTGCGAATGAACGACGGGATATCGATCTCGCTGGGGCACGCATTGACGCACGGCGCGTCGTAGCAATACAGGCAGCGCGACGCTTCAAGTGCAGCCTGGCGCGCATTGAGGGGCGGCGCCAGGTCGGTGAAATGGCTGGCGAGTGTCGGCCCATCTTCATGGGGATGGGGGAGGTGGGTCAGGGTCTGGATCACGGTTTTGGCCTCACGGTTATTGAGGTGCTGCCTCTGATGGGCATTGGTTTTTGTGTTGCCTGGGCTGGCCTTGTCGCAGGCAAGCCAGCTCCCACAGTTGGATTGTGTAAACCCGATCGAATGTGGGAGCGGGCTTGCCCGCGATTGGCGGTATCAGCGTTTCACAGCGACAGGCCTGGAATGCTCCGCCCGCTTGCTCAACTGCTCGAACACCGACGGGTACGCCGGGCGTTCTACATACCGCCCGGCGCCGCGTTCGGCGCGCAGGTCGCCATCGGCCCAGACCAGCTTGCCCTGGCTGACGGTGTGGCTCGGCACGCCGCGTACGGTCTTGCCTTCGAAGATATTGAAATCGACTTTCTGGTGGTGGGTCTTGGCCGAAATCGTCCGCGTACCCTCGGGGTCCCACAGCACCAAGTCAGCATCGGCACCCACGCGAATCGCGCCTTTGCGTGGGTAAAGATTGAAGATCTTTGCAGTATTGGTGGAAGTCAGCGCGACAAATTCCTGCATCGACAGGCGCCCGGTGTTGACGCCTTCGTGCCACAGCAACGCCATGCGGTCTTCGATACCGGCAGTGCCGTTGGGGATTTTGCTGAAATCGTCACGGCCGGCGGCTTTTTGCTCGGCGCAGAAGCAGCAATGGTCGGTGGCGGTGGTGTGCAGGTTGCCCGATTGCAGGCCGTGCCACAGCGCCTCCTGATGCCCGCGCGGGCGGAATGGCGGGCTCATCACGTAGCCGGCAGCGGTTTGCCAGTCAGGGTGTTGGTAAACGCTGTCGTCGAGCAGCAGGTGGCCGGCGAGCACTTCGCCGTACACCGCCTGGCCCTTGCCACGGGCATAGGTGATTTCATCCAGCGCCTCCTTGGTCGATACGTGCACCAGGTACAGCGGCGTGCCGATGGTTTCGGCGATACGAATCGCACGGCTGGCGGCCTCGCCTTCGACCTGGGACGGGCGCGACAGCGGGTGCGCCTCCGGCCCGGTGATGCCCTGGGCCATCAGCTTGCGTTGCAGGTGATACACCAGCTCGCCGTTTTCTGCGTGCACCGTCGGCACTGCGCCGAGTTCAAGGCAGCGCTCGAAGCTGGCGACCAGGGTGTCATCAGCCGCCATGATCGCGTTCTTGTAGGCCATGAAATGCTTGAAGCTGTTAATGCCGTGGTGGCTGACCAGTTCGGCCATTTCCTCGCGCACCTGTTCGCTCCACCAGGTGATCGCCACGTGAAAACCGTAGTCGGAGGCAGACTTTTGCGCCCAGCCGCGCCACTGGTGGAAGGCTTCCATCAAGGATTGCTGCGGGTTGGGAATCACAAAGTCGATGATCGAGGTGGTGCCGCCCGCCAGGCCTGCCGCGGTGCCACTGAAAAAGTCTTCACTGGCCACAGTGCCCATGAAGGGCAATTGCATGTGCGTATGCGGATCGATGCCGCCGGGCATCAAATATTGGCCACCGCCATCGAGTATTTGAGTGCCGGCGGGAATATCCAGATCCGTGCCAATAGCGCGAATTAGACCGCCTGCGCAAAACACATCGGCGCGGTAACTTTCATCATGGGTAATAACGGTGGCGCCACGGATCAACAGCGACATGTCGAGTTCCTCACAGGCTTGACCGGCTTGTGCCAGTTCTAAGTGTTGTAATGCTGCTTGCCGATGAACAATTAAATCCTGTCATCGGTGACAGGAATAGAAACTAGCCGGAGTTTTTCGAATGAGCAAGAAGATTTTTTATAAGCTTATATTGGTTTTAACTCATTGATTAATAACGATAAAAATATAAATTCACCAAAATGTGGCGACCGTTAACCATTTTGACGCACTTGACAGGTTCTTGATTTGAGCAACATTTCTTATTGCAAATCAGACGCTTGAGACATGCCCCTTGACGGCGACAGGAAATAAAAATAATTGTGTTGCACCAGATTGAGTCCTGACAGTTCGGCAACTTCGCATTATGTAGCCTGAGTGAGGCGGCAAGTTCCGAAGGCGCAATCGGAAAGCTGATTAACATCAGCACGTTATATAAGCGGTGCGGGTTCAAGGTGGCAGGTCGGCACGGTTATTGAGTGCAGTGGCGGCTGGCCGGGCCCGTGATGTCATGTTGTTTACGAGGTACTCCGGCCACCCTGCGCTTAGCGTCGGGTGAGCAACAATAATTCGAAAAAACCGTGGAGCGGCCATGCAACAGAACAGATCGCAAGTCATTGAACGCAACGGCCTGTACGAACTCGACGCCGGCGCCGACGTCCTCGACAGCCCCCGCTACAACCACGACATGGCACCGACCAAGGTGCATGAACGCACCTGGAACACGTGGCACATCACCGCGCTGTGGATCGGCATGTCGATCTGCGTGCCCACCTACACGCTCGGCGGGGTGCTCACCGCCTACTTCGGCTTGTCGGTGGGCGAGGCGCTGATGGCGATTTTGCTGGCCAATATCGTGGTGCTGATCCCGCTGACCCTTAACGCGTTTCCCGGCACCAAGTACGGCATTCCGTTTCCCGTCTTGTTGCGTTCTTCGTTTGGCATCCTCGGCTCCAACGTGCCGTGCCTGATTCGCGCGCTGGTCGCGTGCGGCTGGTTTGGCATTCAGACAATGTTCGGCGGGCTGGCAATTCACCTGTTTCTGGGCTCGATTTTCGAGGGTTGGAAATCCCTTGGCGGTACCGGTGAAGTCATCGGTTTCATGATTTTCTGGTGCCTGAACCTGTGGGTGGTGCTGCGCGGCGCCGAGTCGATCAAACGCCTCGAAACCCTGTCTGCGCCGTTGCTGGTGGCGGTGGGGATCGGCCTGCTGGTGTGGGCAATGCCGAACGTGTCAATCAGCGAGCTGATGGCGATTCCACCCAAGCGCCCCGAAGGCGCGAGCCTCACCGGTTACTTCATGGCGGGGCTCACGGCGATGGTGGGTTTCTGGGCGACATTGTCGCTGAATATTCCCGACTTCAGCCGCTACGCCAAAAGTCAGAAGGACCAGATTCTCGGGCAGATTTTCGGCCTGCCGCTGACCATGTTCCTGTTCGCTGCCCTTGGCGTGATCATGACCGCCGCGTCGGTGAAACTGGTGGGCGTCAGCGTCTCCGACCCGGTGACCTTGATCGGGCACATCCAGAGCCCGGTGTGGGTGGCCATCGCCATGCTGCTGATCATCATCGCCACCTTGTCCACCAACACTGCGGCGAACATCGTCTCACCGACCAACGACTTCCAGAACATCGCGCCCAAGCTGATCAACCGCACCACTGCGGTGATCCTCACTGGCCTGGTGGGGCTTGCGTTGATGGGCCATGAACTGCTGAAAAAACTCGGGCTGATCGTCTCGGACGTGAGCCTGGAAACCGTGTATTCGAACTGGTTGCTGGGCTATTCAAGCCTGCTGGGGCCGATTGCCGGGATCATGGTGGTGGACTACTTCATCACCCGCAAACAGCAGCTCGACCTGGCCGGTTTGTACCGTGACGACGTGTACCCGGCGTGGAACTGGAGCGGTTTTATCGCCTTCGGCGTGCCCGTGGTGCTGACCTTGCTGTCGCTGGGCAGTGATGCGTTCAGCTGGTTCTACAGCTATGGCTGGTTTACCGGATCGGCGCTGGGTGGGTTGTTGTATTACGGGTTGAATGCCAAACGTGGTATCAGCCCAGTCACCGCTAAATCACCTTTGTAAAAACGGCCAATGTAGGAGCTGGCTTGCCTGCGATTGCATCACCTCGGCTCTGCAGGAATATCGAGCCGCCTGGAGCGCAGGCAAGCCAGCTCCCACACATACCGGCTCCCCCTATTTGAGCGAGTCAATTCATAAGAACAGTAGCCTGAGGAGATCCCCATGAACGCTGCCATCGACGTGCTGCAATCCACCCATCAGCACATCAACCGCGACCGCTTGTGGCAGTCGCTGATGGACCTGGCCAAATTCGGCGCCACACCCAAAGGCGGTGTGTGCCGACTGGCCCTCACCGACCTTGATCGCAAAGCCCGTGACCTGTTTGTGCAGTGGTGCGAGGAAGCCGGTTGCACCGTGACCATCGACGGCATCGGCAACATCTTCGCCCGTCGCCCGGGTCGCAATCCCAACTTGCCGCCAGTGATGACGGGCAGCCATATCGACACCCAGCCCACGGGCGGCAAGTTTGACGGTTGCTTCGGCGTGTTGGCGGGCGTGGAAGTGCTGCGCACGCTCAATGACCTCAAGATCGAAACCGAAGCACCGCTGGAAGTGGTGGTGTGGACCAACGAGGAAGGCTCACGCTTTCCGCCGTGCATGATGGGCTCTGGCGTGTTTGCCGAGAAATTTACCCTGGCCGAGACCTTGGCCAAGCTGGATGTGGAGGGCGTGAGCGTGGGGGATGCGCTCAATGCCATTGGCTATGCGGGCACGCGGCCGGTCAGCGGGCATAAAGTCGGGGCTTACTTCGAGGCGCATATCGAACAAGGGCCGATTCTTGAGGATGAAAAGAAAACCATCGGCGTGGTGTTGGGGGCATTGGGACAGAAGTGGTTCGACCTGAAACTGCGCGGTGTTGAGGCGCATGCCGGGCCTACGCCGATGCACTTGCGCAAGGATGCGTTAGTGGGCGCGGCGGCCGTGGTGGCGGCGGTGAATGCGGCGGCGCTGGGGCATCAGCCGCATGCGTGTGGCACTGTCGGTTGCCTGCAGGCGTATCCCGGCTCGCGCAACGTGATTCCGGGTGAGGTGCGCATGACCCTGGACTTCCGTCACCTGGAACCGGCACGCCTGGATTCGATGATTGCCCAAGTGCGCAAGGTGATTGACGAAACCTGTGCCAAGCATGGGCTGACGTTTGAGCTGGAACCCACCGCCGATTTCCCGCCGCTGTATTTCGATAAAGGCTGCGTGGACGCTGTGCGGGATGCGGCGAATGGGCTGGGGCTGTCGAACATGGACATTGTCAGCGGGGCAGGGCACGACGCGATCTTCGTCGCCGAACTCGGCCCGGCCGGGATGATCTTTGTGCCGTGCGAAGGCGGCATCAGCCACAACGAAATCGAGAACGCCGCACCGGATGACCTGGCGGCGGGGTGTGCGGTGTTGTTGAGGGCGATGGTGGCGGCTTCGGCGGCGATCGCCAGCGGCAAGCTGGCTGCCTGACCGGCGGTTGAAAAATGTGGGAGGGGACTTGCCCCCGATGGCAGTGGGTCATTTAGCTGAGCTGGCTCTGATACACCGCGATCGGGGGCAAGCCCCCTCCCACCTTTGAACGGGTTTGCTGGGCGCTAGATCCAAATCGCGTCCCATAAAGGGTAGTCGCCAATCCGTTCCACCAACCCGGCCCGCAGTGGATTGGCCACCACATACCTGGCCATCTTCACTACGTCATCTTCCTTGCGTAGCGCTCGGTCATGGAAACTTTCCTGCCAGAGCCTTCCCTTGCGCCCACTTGCGCCATTGACGGACCGCGTGCTCTTGGATTTCACATGCCGCATCAAATCCGCCAGCGAGCTTTTTTGCAGTTCGATAATCCAGTGGAAATGGTCCGGCATGATCACCCACGCCAGGGAGTTGGCGAGTCCTTGGTATTGGGCCAGCCGAAATTGCCAGACCACCAGGCGACCCAGATGGAAATTGCTAAAGATGGGAAGGCGTTCGTGAGTGTTGGTGGTGATGAGGTAGATGCGGTTGAGTTCGCTGAAGCGTCCAATGCGCAGGCGGTGTGAAGCGGGTAAGTCAGGCATTCCTTGGCCTCTCTCTGGATGGGTGTTGAGAGGCTAGATCGAGTAATCCAGGAGTGATCGACAGGCTTTTGGCAGGATGTGTCTGGAGGGACGCCATCGGGGGCAAGCCCCCTCCCACATTGGATCTGAGGTGTTCATACATTCTGTGTCTGGCGCAGAACCCCTGTGAGAGGGGCAAGCCCCCAACCAAATTGGATCTGAGGTGTTAATACATCGTGTGCCTGGCGCAGGCCCCCCTGTGGAAGGGGGCTTGCCCCCGATAGCGGTGTATCAGATACAAATAAGCCTTATGGCACACCGCCATCGGGGGCAAGCCCCCTCCCACATTGGCTCTGAGGTGTTCATACATGCTGTGTCTGGCGCAGAACCCCTGTGAGAGGGGCAAGCCCCCAACCAAATTGGATCTGAGGTGTTAATACATCGCGTGCCTGGCGCAGGCCCCTCTGTGGAAGGGGGCTTGCCCACGATAGCGGTGTATCAGATACAAATAAGCCTTATGGCACACCGCCATCGGGGGCAAGCCCCCTCCCACATTGGATCTGAGGTATTCATACATTTTGTGTCTGGCGCAGAACCCCTGTGGGAGGGGGCTTGCCCCCGATTGCGGTGTATCAGTTACAAATAAGCCTTATGGCACACCGCCATCGGGGGCAAGCCCCCTCCCACATTGGATCTGAGGTGTTCACACATTGTGTGTCTGGCGCAAAACCCCTGTGGGAGGGGGCTTGCCCCCGATTGCGGTGTATCAGTTACAAATAAGCCTTATGGCACACCGCCATCGGGGGCAAGCCCCCTCCCACATTGGATCTGAGGTGTTCACACATTGTGTGTCTGGCGCAAAACCCCTGTGGGAGGGGGCTTGCCCCCGATTGCGGTGTATCAGTTACAAATGAGCCCTATGGCGCACCGCCATCGAGGGCGAGCCCTTTCTCACCTTTACAACCGAGCTGAACCTCCAAGCGATCTCAGGCGCCCGGTTGCCACCCACCACCCAGCGCTGTGACCAACCCCACACTCGCCTGCAACTGCCGCGTCTGTACCGCTTGCAAGGTCCTTTGCGCCTGCAACGCCGCTGTCTGCGCCGTCACCACATCCAGGTAACTCACGGCTCCGGCCTGATAGCTGTTCATCGCCAGAGATTGCGTGTGCTGCGCCGCATCTGCCGCCGCTTGCTCATCCTGCGCTTCCTGCTGCAAATCCCTTAGCTGCGCCAGGTTGTCTTCCACCTCGCGCACGGCTTTGAGCACGTGGCTGCGGTACTGCGCCGAAGCCTCTTCAAACTCGGCTTTGGCCTGACGTTCATTGGCACTTAAGCGCCCGCCATCAAAGATCGGCAAGTTCACCAAAGGCCCCAGCGCCCAGTAGCGGTTACCGGCGGACAGCAGGTTGCCAACTCCCTGAGTTTGCCCGCCAATCAACCCGGTCAAGCTGAAGTCTGGGTACCATGCGGCCTTCGCCACGCCGATATTGGCATTGGCAGCAAACACTCGGCGTTCCGCCGCCGCAATGTCTGGGCGCCGTTGCAACAGGTGGCTGGGCAACTGCGACGGAATCCCTGGCAGCGCAATCAATTGCTGGCTGGGCGGCAAGCTGAAGTTACTGGCTGCCACACCCACCAATTCGCCAATCGCATGCTCGGTGAGGTTGCGTTGCCCGCGCACTTCGTCGAGTTGCGCCTTGGCTTCGGCCAGTTGGTTTTGCGCACGGGTGAGGTCCAGCTCTGAAGCAATCTGGCCCTCGTAACGGCTGCGCGTGAGTTGCAATGCCTGGTTGAAATCATCCAGTGAGCTGTTCAGAATCCGGCTCTGCGCATCCAGCCCGTTGAGCTGCACATACAGCGTCGCCAATTGATGTTGCAGGCTCAGGCGTGCCACCGCCAAGTCATCGCCGGATGCTTGCGCCTGGGCATCGCCGGCCGCGACCTGGTTGCGGATTTTACCCCACAGGTCCAAGTCGTAGCTCAGCGAGAAGCCCGCCGTATTGCTGTTGTACACCGACGGCTGTGTGTCCCCGCGCAGCGGCCGCGAATCCGATTGCCGCTGACGCAGCGGCTGCGCACTGGCGGTAATTTGCGGGAACAACCCGGCGTGCAACTGGCTGGCATACGCCTGGGACGCATCGAAATGCGCCAATGCCGCCGCCAGGTCCGGGTTGGCCTTGAGCAGTTGCTGTTGCAGGTCAGTCAGGCGCGGATCGTTGTAGAGCTTCCACCACTCGGGCGCCAGTTGGTCGGACGGTTGCGCGCTGTGCCACGGGCCATCGCTGGTCTGTTCGCGATAGCCGGCCGGCAGGTCCACCGACGGCACCTTGTAGGTGGGCGCCATCGAGCAGCCCTGCAACAGCAGCAGCATCAACGCCGCCAGGGGTTTAAGCCTTGGGCGCATGCGCACCTCCGGCGTCGGCCAGTTGCACGGGGTCGCCTTCGCGCAGGGCATCGGGCGGGTTGTCGACCACGCGGTCGGCGGGTTTCAGGCCTTGGTCGATCACCAGGCGTTCGCCGAGGTCGAGGCCGATGTGGATGTCTTGCAAGTGCACGTGATTTTGCGCGTCCAGCACCGCAACCTGGGTACCTTGGGCGCGGAAGATCAGTGCGCTGGCCGGGATGCTCACGCCGTGGGTGTCCGCCGGAATCGGCAGGGTGGCTTCGGCGTAATCACCGGGCAGCAATTCGCCGTTGGGGTTGTCGGCGACGAACTGCGCAAGCAGGGTGCCGGAGCGGCGGTCGATGGCGGTGGAGTCGCCGATCAGGCGCGCCTTGAAGTGTTCGCCGGGGTGCTCGGGCACCGTCAGCTCGGCTTCTAACCCTGGATGAATCACGGCTGCATAGTTCTGCGGCACCGGCACGTAGAGTCTGAGTTGATGGGTATCGGCAATGTTGAACAGCTCCAGGTCGCTGTCGGTGTCGGCCTTGATCAACTGGCCGATGTCGGTGTTGCGCGCGGTGATGGTGCCGGCGAACGGCGCGCGGATGGTCTTGTAGCTTTCCAGTGCCGACAGCCGTGCGTAGTCGGCGGCGGCCGCCTCGGCGTTGGCTTTGGCGGCGGCAGCGTTGGAGGTTTTTTCATCGGCCTCCTGACGCGACACCGAATGGCTGGCCAACAGGTTCTGCCAGCGCGTGGCGGTGGTTTCGGCCAGGCGTGCGTTGGCCTGCTCCTGCACCAGGCGCGCGTGGGTCTGCGCCATTTGCTGGTCGAGGTCGGGGCTGTCGATTTCGGCGAGCACTTGCCCGGCTTTGACCTGGGTGCCGATGTCGGCTTTCCAGTCCTTCAAGTAACCGCTGACCCGCGCGTGGATCGGCGCCTTGCTCCACGCCTCAAGGTGCGCGGGCAGGCGCAAGGTATCGCCGGCCACGTTCTGTTTGGGTTGGAACACCATCACTTGCGGGATCGCGGCGGTTTCGGTCCAGGCACTCACCGATTGTTCGTGCATCGTGCGGGCGTGCAGGCCGTTGGCGACCAACAGGGCGGCCAGTGTCAGGCCGCCGACACCCATGAGCATCAGACGCTTGCGCGAGGGTTTGTGATCAGACGACATGTGAAGTTTCTCCAGCAGCAGCGCGAGTAGGGTGACGACCGTGGACCAGGCTGAAGACCACGGGTACAAACAACAGGGTGGCGACGGTGGCGAAGATCAAGCCGCCGATCACCGCCCGGCCAAGGGGCGAGTTCTGCTCTTCGGACAACGCCAGCGGCAACATGCCGATGATCATCGCCAGGGCCGTCATGCACACCGGCCGGAAGCGCGTGTAACCGGCCTCCATGGCGGCCTTCAACGCATCGCCATGTTCGGCCAGGCGTTCACGGCAGAAGCTCACCACCAGGATCGAGTTGGCGGTGGCCACGCCCATGCACAGGATGGCCCCGGTCAACGCTGGCACCGACAGCGAGGTGCCGCTGAGGAACAGCATCCACACGATGCCCGCCAGCGCGGCCGGCAAGGCGGTGATGATCACGAACGGGTCAGCCCAGGATTGGAAGTTGACCACGATCAGCAAGTAGATCAGCACCACGGCGCCGAGCAGGCCGAAGCTCAAACCACTGAAGGCTTCGTGCAGCGCATCGATCTGCCCATGCAGGCTGATCACCGCGCCTTTGGGGCGCATGGAGGCGGTGTCATCCAGCACTTTTTGCACGTCGCGCGCCACGCCGCCGAGGTCGCGGCCCTGCACGTTGGCATACAGGTCCAGGGTGGGTTCGATGTTGTAGTGGGTCACCACCGCCGGGCTTTGCACGCGGGAGATGGTGGCAACGCCGCCGAGGATCTGCGACTGGCCATCGGCCCCGGTGACCGGCAAGGCTTCCAGTGACGGCAGGCTGTCGAGGCGGTATTGCGGCGTTGCGGCCACGATGGAGTACGACACGCCGTTGGCCGGGTTGAGCCAGAAGGTCGGCGCGGTTTGCGAGCTGCCGGCGAGGGAGGCGACCATGCTGTTGGTCACGTCCCGCTCGGTGATGCCCAGACCATTGGCGCGCATGCGATCAACATTGACTTGCAGCGACGGGTAGCCGGTGGACTGCTGGATGCGCAGGTCGGCGATGCCCGGAATGTGCGAAAGGCGACGTTCGAGTTCCACCGCGTAGGTGCGGTTTTCTTCATCGCTGCGCCCGGAGATTTTTACGTCCAGCGGGGCCGGTGCGCCGAAGTTGAGGATCTGGCTGCTGATGTCTGCCGGCAGGAACGCGAAGTGGCTGCCGGGGAAGCTTTCGGGCAAGGCTTCACGCAGTTTTTTCACGTAGTCGGCGGTGGGCGCGTGGTCCTTTTTCAGCGTGACCTGGATGTCGCCATCCTGCGGGCCGATGGTGCCGCTGCTGCTGTAGGCCATGTCGATGCCGCTGAGCGGAATGCCGATGTTGTCGACGATGGTGTCGAGTTCTTCGGCGGGTATCACTTCGCGAATCCGCGCTTCAATCCGGTCGAACGCCGCCGCGCTTTCTTCAATCCGCGTGCCCAGCGGCAAACGCACATGAAGGGCGAGGGCGCCGGCGTCGGTGGCCGGGAAGAAGTCCTGGCCCAGGCTGGGCAACAGCAGGAACGAGGCGAGCACGCAGGCCAGGAAACCGACGATAAAGCGCTTGCGGTTGCCCAGCGCAAGAATCAGCAAGCCGTGGTAGCTGTCGCGGATATTCGAGAAGTGGCGCTCGAAGCCTTGCTGAAAATTAAGCACCGATTGCAGCACGGCGTTGCGCGGTTTTTTGTGCTGATCGCCTTCGTGGTGGTTGATGAATGCATCTTCGGGGTGATGCCCGGCGCCTTGTTCCGGGGTGTGCGGCTTGAGCAGGAACATCGCCAGGGTCGGCACCAGGGTGCGCGAAAGGATGAACGAGCTGGCCATGGCGAAAATCACCGCCAGCGCCATTGGCCGGAACAGGTAGCCGGCGATGCCTTGCAGCAGGAACATCGGCACGAACACGATGCAGATGCACAGCAGCGAGACGAACGCCGGGCCGACGATTTGTGCGGCGCCGTCGAGGATCGCGGTCTTCACCGCCTTGCCTTGTTCCAGGTGCCAGTTGATGTTTTCGATGGTGACCGTGGCGTCGTCCACCAGAATCCCCACCGCCAACGCCAGCCCGCCCAGGGTCATGACGTTGAGGGTTTGCCCGGTGACCGCCAGCAGCGCGATCGCCGACAGCACCGCCAAGGGAATCGACGCGGCGATGATCAACGTCGAACGCCAGCTGCCGAGGAAAAGCAGGATCATCGCACTGGTCAGCAGTGCGGCGATGATGCCTTCCTGGGCCACGCTGCCCACCGATTGCTTGACGAACACCGAGGCGTCGCCCAGCAGCGAGGTCTTCAGCGACGGTGGCAGGGTTTCGTTGATGCGCGGCAACATCTGGCGGATGCCGTCGATGATCGACAGGGTCGAGATGCTGCCGTTTTTCAACGCCGGCATGAGCACTGCGCGGTGGCCGTCGACGCGCACGATGTTGGTCTGCGGCGGCGAGCCGTCACGCACGTGGGCCACTTGGCCGATGGTGATCAGTGCGCCATCGACGGTCTTGATCGGCAGGTCGTTGAGCTCATCAATCGCCTTGGGGCTGTTGTTGAGCAGGATCGTGTATTCGTCGGGGCCGAGTTTGGCGGTGCCCACCGGGATGATCTGGTTCTGCAGCGCCAGGGCGTTGCCCACGTCCTGCGCCGACAAGCCTTTGGCCGCCAGGGCTTGCGGGTCGAGGTCGAGGGTGATCTGGCGCTGCTTGCCGCCCATGGGCGTGGGCATGGCCAGGCCGGGCAGGGCGCTCAGCGGCAGGCGAATATTGTTCTGCACCAGGTCACGGATCTTGGCTTCCGAAAGGCTGGGGCTGGAGAACGCCATTTGCAGGATCGGCACCGTGGAGGCGCTGTAGTTGAGGATCAGCGGTGGCGTGATGCCCGGTGGCATCTGCTTGAGCACGGTTTGTGACACCGCGGTCACTTGCGCGTTGGCGGTGCGAATGTCCACACCGGGCTGGAAGAAGATCTTGACGATGCCCATGCCGGGCAGCGATTGCGATTCGATGTGTTCGATGTCGTTGACGGTGGTGCTCAGGGAGCGTTCGTAGGTGTAGATCACCCGACCGGCCATGGCGTCCGGCGACAAGCCGTTGTACTGCCAGACCACCGCGACGACGGGGATGCCGATATCGGGGAAAACATCCGTAGGGGTTTTCAGGGCCGCCATCGGCCCGACGATACAGATGAATATGGCCAACACGATAAACGTGTACGGCTTTTGCAGTGCGGTCTTTACCAGCCCGAGCATGCGTGAACCTCCGAGGGAGCAGGATTGCAAACCCCGGCAGTCTTGCCCGACCCACCTAACACGCACCTTTCAGCCAGGTGAAGGAACATTTAGTTAACGGCTGAAGATCGTTTCATATGTATTCATTTGTTCTACAAAGGGCAGCTCTCCAAGCTTGTCTCCCATCGGACGCGACACATTTGTACGCCGTCCAACGTTTTTTTCTGATGTCCTTTGGAGCCCTGCCATGTCACTTAAACCGTTGTTGTTGATTCCAGCCCTTGGTGCTGTTTTGTTGTTGTCGGCCTGCGCCGGTCCGATTCCCAAGGCTGACCCGAGCGAAGCCTGGATTGGTTTGAAAGAAGAGGCGCCGAACGACCTGATGGCCGAGCGTGTCGACGGCAAGCGCGTGGACGACGGGCGCTTTTTCGAGGTGACACCGGGTGACCATCGCCTGGATGTGACCTTATTCGAGGAGGAGGCAGGCGATGACAATCAGCAGGACTGCCAGGGCCGGGTCGAGTACAAGCATTTCCAGGCGGGTGAGCATTACACCCTGACCGAATCGAGCCTGGGCACCACCGTGCGTGCCGTCCTCAAGGACGGGCACGGCAAGGAAGTGGCAGCGACTCAAGACTTCAATTGCATGCCCGGCTAGGCGTGATGCGCTGCTGCCTTGGGGTGTTCGGCCGGTGCCGCGGGTTTGACGTGGGGGTGGTGATGCCGGCGAGTTACGCGCATGACCCCCCACAACATGGCGCTGGCTACCGCCAGCCAACCGCAGATCAACAGGAAAATCGTTGTTGCAAGGCTCATTAGGGCCTCCTTTCGCCCCGCAGGGGGCACACACAGTCTTCTCAATGGACAGTCTAGCTACCTGACGGTTGCCTGCTATTGACCAATGGTCGAGTCCATCCAACTTGTTTGCTCTATCCAGCGCATTTTACTGACGCCTCGGGCTATACCCGCCTTGCGGAGCATCCTATGATCAGGGCCCTTACCGGCAGTTGATCAAGAGAGTAAAAAATTGCGGTTACGGTCGAACGTTAAAACATCCCTGCTGCTGGCCTGCGCCCTGGGGCTCGCGGCCTGTTCCGGGCATCCGTCGAGGCTGGCGGGTCTGCCGGAGCGTGTCGAACTCAACGGCGTGCCGACCTTTCGCAGCGAGGCTTACCTGAGTGGCCCCTCGGCTTTAGCCAGCATGCTGTCGCAACAAGGCATTGTCATGACACCCGGTTTGCTCGATAAGCCCCTGCACTTGCCAGGCGGCGAGGCGGACCTGGAGCGCAACATGCAGGTGCTGGCGCGTGAATACGGGCTGATGGTGTATCCGCTGGACAACCAGCTGACGGCCGTGCTGGCGCAGGTGGCGGCCGGTTACCCGGTGATGGCGCGGATTAACCCGAGCTTTTGGTCTGGCACGCGCTATGTCGTGGTGGTGGGGTTCAATCAACAGAAGAGCACGGTGCTGTTGCGCTCGGGCATGGACCGGCGTTTGTTGATGAGCTTCAGCGACTTTGAGTCAGCGTGGAAGAGCGCAGGCAACTGGGCCATCCTGACTCAGCGCCCGAGCCAGTTGCCGGCGAATGTGGATGCGCAGCGCTGGCAGGCGGCGGCGAACGCCACCGCCCAAGCCGGCCAGGAGCAGGCGGCGGCGCAGGCGCTCAAGGTGTTGGCGGAAAGGAAGTAAAACTGCACAACGTCTGAAAATACTCTGAGCCCCATGTGGGAGCGGGCTTGCTCGCGAAAGCCGAGTGTCAGTCGATACATTCATGACTGATCCACGCGCCTTCGCGAGCAAGCCCGCTTCCACATTGACACTGTGGTGCCTAGCGACGCACTTCTGCGGCGTTAGGGCGGTTCTTCAGGTTTTTGTCAGCCTTGTAGCGCAGCGCTACGTCCGGCACTGAGCCGCTCTTGCCGGTTTCAACCCAGTTGCGAATACGCCCGGCATCGGCAAAGTGGGTGAACTTGCCAAAGGCATCCAGAATCACCAACGACACTGGGCGGTTACTCATGCTGGTGACCAGCACCAGGCAGTGGCCGGCCTGGTTGGTGAAACCGGTCTTGGTCAACTTGATGTCCCAGTTGGCGCGGTTGATCAGGTGGTCAGTGTTGGAGAAACCCAGGGTGTAGTTGGGTTTGCGAAACGACACGGTCTTCTCCTTGGTGGTGCTCAACTGACTCAGCATCGGAAACTTGCGCGCATAGGCCAGCAGCTTACTCAGGTCGCGCGCAGTGGACACGTTGTGAATCGACAGCCCGGTGGGTTCGACATAGTGCGTGCTGGTCATGCCCAGGGCTTTGGCCTTGGCGTTCATTGCGGCAATAAAGGCTGGATAGCCGCCTGGGTAGTGGTGGGCCAGGCTGGCGGCGGCGCGGTTTTCCGAAGACATCAGGGCAATCAGCAGCATTTCCTTGCGCGGCATTTCGCTGCCGATTTTCACGCGCGAGAACACGCCTTTCATTTCTGGCGTGTCTTTGATGTTGATGTCGATGTACTCGTCCATGTTCTGCTTGGCTTCAAGCACGATCAGGCCGGTCATCAGTTTGCTGACGGATGCGATGGGCACGACCACGTCGGGGTTGCTGGAATAGATGACTTTGTTGGTCTGCAGGTCAACCAGCATGGCGCTGCCGGAAGCGATCTGCAGTTTGGAGGTGTCGCGCGGCGCCAGAGTGGTTTCGGCTGCGTGCGCGAAGGTGCCTGTAAATACAAAAAATAGGCTGACAATAGAGAGACGAATTTTCACGCGGGTGAACTCGCTAAAAAGTAAGGAAATACCGTTCAGGAACGGGTTATATGACAAATGCCGTTACATTTTAGGAGTATGGATCAGAAAGCGATAGAGGCCTTTAAATAAAGGCTGTAAGCCGATGATTGGTCAGGGTTGTACTGATTTTTAGAAATCCTGCTAATCGCGCCAGCTTTTTTCAAAGCGGCTTTAGGCCGACGATTTCACCAGTGTGTGCCGGGTGAAGTTGCCCACAAAGTTAGGCAGGGTGCTTAAACATAAATAGCCCACTTTCAGGTCGAGCTCAAACGCTCGGTCATAGAGTGTTTCGATGAGGGGATCGGTGCTCTCCGGGCTGCGCGCCTGGTCCAGAGTGAACAGGCGTGTAAACGCGGTTCTGCCAGTGCCACCGGCGATAATGACGCCATCGTTGGAAGCGAGGCTGGCCAGGGGAGAGCATTGCGACCCGCTGAACAAGCTGCCAAGGCAGGTACGACGCATCGTCGTTCGTTAATTGCGCCCAATAAAAAGCCCCGCGATCAGGCGGGGCTTTTTATAACAGGCACTTATCAGTCGTGCAGTGTTTCTGCCGCGTACAAGGTGTTCTCCAGCAGGCATGCTCGAGTCATCGGGCCCACCCCGCCTGGCACTGGCGTAATCCAGCCGGCGCGGGGCAGGGCGGTTTCGTACACCACGTCGCCGACGAGCTTGCCGTCTTCCTGGCGGTTGATACCCACGTCGATGACGATGGCACCTTCTTTGATCCACTCACCTTTGACCAAGCCGGGTTTGCCGGCAGCCACGACTACCAGGTCGGCGCGGCCGACATGGCCAGCGAGGTCTTTGGTGAAACGGTGAGTGACGGTCACGGTGCAGCCAGCCAGCAGCAACTCCATGGCCATCGGGCGCCCGACAATGTTGGACGCGCCGACCACGACGGCATCGAGGCCGTACAGGTCGACACCGGTGCTTTCCAGCAGGGTCATGATGCCTTTCGGGGTGCACGGGCGCAGCAGCGGGATACGCTGGGCCAGGCGGCCGACGTTATAAGGGTGGAAACCGTCGACGTCTTTGTCGGGGCGGATGCGCTCAAGCAGTTTGGAGGCATCCAGGTGCTCGGGCAGTGGCAGCTGCAGCAGGATGCCGTCGATGCCCGGGTCGTCATTGAGGCTGTCGATCAGGTCGGTCAGGGCCTGCTGGGTGGTGTCTTCCGGCAGGTCGTAGGCCTTGGAAATAAAGCCGACCTCTTCACAGTCTTTACGCTTGTGCGAGACATAAACCTGAGAGGCAGGATCGCTGCCGACCAGGATCACCGCGAGGCCAGGCGTGCGCAGGCCTTGCTGGCTACGCTCGGTGACTCGTTTGGCGATCTGCTGGCGCAGGCTGGCGGCGATTGATTTGCCGTCGATAAGTTGTGCAGTCATTACGCGTGATTAACCATCGAGAGGGGGAAGAAAAGTGCGCGCATTCTCGCATGCCAAGACGTGAGGGCAAAGGCGCTTGGTCTGCAAATTGCCCTAACCCCTTAAATAAAATGAATTTTTTTCAAAAAAGATTTGACGGGTTTCCGAGGCGTCTATACTATTCGTCGCACTTGTCGGGCACAGCCTAGCACTGGTTAAGAAGGTCGAGCACAATTGTTGTCGTGCAAGGCTGGAAGCACTTAGTTTGTAATCCTCCAAGAGTACAGATTAATCAGGCGCCCGTAGCTCAGCTGGATAGAGCATCCGCCTTCTAAGCGGATGGTCGCAGGTTCGAGTCCTGCCGGGTGCGCCATTAGGCAGCTTTGGCACAAGTAGCGCTATATGGTGGGCGTAGCTCAGTTGGTAGAGCACGGGATTGTGACTCCCGTTGTCGAGGGTTCGATCCCCTTCGTCCACCCCATATTTTAAAAGGCGCCAGATTAATCATCTGGCGCCTTTGCTTTAAGAGCTTCAAGCGCGGATGTGGTGGAATTGGTAGACACACTGGATTTAGGTTCCAGCGCCGCGAGGCGTAAGAGTTCGAGTCTCTTCATCCGCACCAATTAAAGCTTTGCATCGCCGTCACGGGATGCGAAGTTCGACAAAGAAGATGGTTGAGTTCTTTGTTAATGCAATATGGTGGGCGTAGCTCAGTTGGTAGAGCACGGGATTGTGACTCCCGTTGTCGAGGGTTCGATCCCCTTCGTCCACCCCATATTCAGAAAAAGCGCCAGATCAATGATCTGGCGCTTTTTTTTGTGCTCAGAATTTCCTGTCTGTCGACGCTGTGGCTTGACGCCAAGAAAAAGCAAGCATTCTCAATGCCTTGGCGTTAGAATCGTTGCCGGTTTTGAGCGTGTAGAACTGATTCCCGGCTCTTTCGGGGTCAGTGCAGCTATTTAATAGCGAATAACGGCGCAGTACCTGAAAAGGGCTGTGCCGTTTTTGTTTAAGTGTCTTGAGTTTCCAGGGTGGGGCGTTTCGTCGTATTTGTGTTTCTCGATGCTGCTGCCGCGCCCTTCGGCCTTGCGTGCAAGGTCGGTCGCCAAGGTTGGGCGTCCACGCTCTTCTATATATAGAAGGCTGATGCAGAGCCTCGGCGTGATGAGCTGTATTTGCTAACGGGATGAAGTGCATGCGTGCACTTGAACCTATAAATGGCCTGCTGTTTTTCTACCCGTTTTCAGTAGGGTGACTTCTTGAGTTTGACCCACTAGAATGCATGCCCTTGATTCTGGGGTCGGAAACGGCCGGCTAACGTCTGTGCAACGAGGAATATCCATGCAAGTTTCTGTTGAAAATACTACTGCTATCGAGCGCCGCCTGAGCATCACCGTGCCGGCAGAGCGTATTGAGACTGCGGTCAACAAGCGTCTGCAGCAGACTGCCCAAAAGGCCAAGATCGCTGGTTTCCGTCCAGGCAAAGTGCCAATGAGCGAAATCAAGCGTCGTTTTGGCGCCGATGCGCGTCAGGAAGCTGTAGGTGACGTGATCCAGGCTTCGTTCTACGAAGCTGTTGTCGAGCACAAGCTGAACCCGGCTGGCTCGCCTTCGATCGAACCTAAATCCCTGGAAGCCGGCAAAGACCTGGAATACGTTGCCGTATTCGAAGTGTTCCCGGAATTCACCGTTGCCGGTTTCGAAGACATCGCTGTAGAGCGCCTGAGCGCTGAAGTGGCCGATGCCGACCTGGACAACATGCTGGAAATCCTGCGCAAGCAGAACACCCGTTTCGAAGCGGTCGATCGCGCTGCTCAGAATGAAGACCAGTTGAACATCGATTTCGTTGGCAAGGTTGACGGCGAAGTATTCGCTGGCGGCTCCGCCAAGGGCACTCAGCTGGTGCTGGGTTCCAACCGCATGATCCCTGGCTTCGAAGACGGCCTGGTTGGCGCCAAAGCCGGCGAAGAGCGCGTTCTGAACCTGACGTTCCCTGCTGACTACCAGAACCTGGACCTGGCCGGCAAAGCCGCCGAGTTCACCGTGACCGTCAACAGTGTTTCCGAGCCTAAGTTGCCAGAGCTGAACGAAGAGTTCTTCGCTCAATTCGGTATCAAGGAAACCGGGATCGACGGCTTCCGCACCGAAGTTCGCAAGAACATGGAGCGTGAGCTGCGTCAGGCCATCAAGTCCAAGGTCAAGAACCAGGTCATGGACGGTCTGCTGGCCGCCAACCCGATCGAAGTGCCTAAGGCTCTGCTGTCCAACGAAGTGGATCGCCTGCGCGTTCAAGCGGTTCAGCAGTTCGGTGGCAACATCAAGCCTGACCAACTGCCGGCCGAGCTGTTCGAAGAGCAAGCCAAGCGCCGCGTCGTGCTGGGTCTGGTCGTGGCTGAAGTGGTCAAGCAATTCGACCTCAAGCCTGACGAAGATCGCGTTCGCGAAATGATCCAGGAAATGGCTTCCGCCTACCAGGAGCCAGAGCAGGTCGTGGCTTGGTACTACAAGAACGACCAGCAACTGAACGAAGTACGTTCGGTTGTGCTGGAAGAACAAGTTGTGGATACTGTTCTGCAGAAGGCTAAGGTGACCGACAAAGCGGTCTCTTACGAAGAAGCAGTCAAACCGGCGGAAGCAGCACAAGCCGACTGATTGTCCAACTCGTTCGAAATACAACCATAAGCCAGCCTCGCGCTGGCTTATGCGTTTTCAAGACATGACTATTTGGGAGTAACTGCAGAGCATGTTCCGTAATTCCTATATTCAGCAGAACTCTGATATCCAGGCCGCTGGCGGCCTGGTCCCGATGGTTGTCGAGCAATCTGCTCGTGGCGAACGCGCCTATGACATCTACTCGCGCCTGCTCAAGGAACGAGTGATCTTTCTGGTCGGCCCTGTAGAGGACTACATGGCCAACCTGATCTGCGCGCAGCTGCTGTTCCTTGAAGCGGAAAACCCGGACAAGGACATCCATCTTTACATCAACTCCCCGGGCGGTTCGGTGACGGCGGGTATGTCGATCTACGACACCATGCAGTTCATCAAGCCAAACGTGTCGACGACCTGCATCGGTCAGGCCTGCAGCATGGGCGCGTTCCTGCTCACCGCGGGCGCCGAGGGCAAGCGTTACTGCCTGCCTAACTCGCGCGTGATGATTCACCAGCCGCTGGGCGGCTTCCAGGGCCAGGCGTCGGACATCGAAATTCACGCCAAGGAAATCCTGTTTATTCGTGAGCGCCTCAACACGTTGATGGCCAAGCACAGCGGGCACACCCTGGAAGAAATCGAGCGTGACACCAATCGCGACAACTTCATGAGCGCGGAAGCTGCACGCGCGTATGGGTTGATCGACGCAGTGATCGAAAAGCGCCCCGCTTAATATAAGCACCTCAAAATAGGGCTGGTCGGCATGTCCGACCACCGGCGGGCTTGAAAAAGCCCGCATAAGCCTTCATCTTGTGTTGCAAGCCTATCGGATTTGGATCGAACGAATGACTGACACCCGCAACGGCGAGGACAACGGCAAGCTGCTCTATTGCTCCTTCTGCGGCAAAAGCCAGCATGAAGTACGCAAATTGATTGCCGGCCCCTCGGTGTTTATCTGCGACGAGTGCGTCGACCTGTGCAATGACATCATCCGCGAGGAGGTGCAGGAAGCTCAGGCCGAAAGCAGCGCGCATAAATTGCCTTCGCCTAAAGAAATCAGCGGCATCCTTGATCAGTATGTGATTGGTCAAGAGCGTGCAAAAAAGGTTTTGGCCGTAGCGGTGTACAACCACTACAAGCGCTTGAACCAGCGTGACAAGAAAGGCGACGAAGTCGAACTCGGCAAGAGCAACATCTTGCTGATCGGCCCTACAGGCTCGGGTAAAACCTTGCTTGCAGAAACCCTCGCTCGCCTGTTGAACGTTCCGTTCACCATCGCCGACGCCACCACCCTCACCGAGGCTGGCTACGTGGGTGAGGACGTCGAGAACATCATTCAGAAACTGCTGCAGAAGTGCGACTACGACGTAGAGAAGGCCCAGATGGGTATTGTCTACATCGACGAAATCGACAAGATTTCGCGCAAGTCCGACAACCCGTCGATCACCCGCGATGTATCGGGTGAAGGCGTGCAGCAGGCTCTGTTGAAACTGATCGAAGGCACGGTTGCTTCCGTACCGCCTCAAGGTGGCCGCAAGCACCCGCAGCAGGAATTCCTTCAGGTTGATACGCGCAACATCCTGTTCATCTGTGGCGGTGCGTTCTCCGGTCTGGAAAAGGTTATTCAGCAACGTTCCACGCGTGGCGGCATCGGTTTCGGTGCGGAAGTGCGCAGCAAGGAAGAAGGCAAGAAGGTGGGCGAGTCCCTGCGTGAAGTCGAGCCTGACGATCTGGTCAAGTTCGGTCTGATCCCGGAATTCGTTGGCCGTCTGCCGGTCCTGGCCACGTTGGACGAGCTGGATGAGGCTGCTTTGATTCAGATCCTCACCGAGCCGAAAAACGCCCTGACCAAGCAATACGCCAAGTTGTTCGAGATGGAAGGTGTAGACCTCGAGTTCCGTACCGACGCACTCAAATCAGTGGCCAAGCGGGCACTGGAGCGCAAGACCGGTGCACGTGGTTTGCGCTCGATTCTCGAAGGCGTTTTGCTCGACACCATGTACGAAATCCCCTCGCAGTCCGAGGTGAGTAAAGTGGTGATCGACGAAAGCGTTATCGAAGGCAAATCCAAGCCACTGTATATCTACGAAAACAGTGAGCCGGCTGCCAAGGCTGCACCTGACGCTTAAGCGTTTTGCAGTTGCAGTACAAGCAAGGGGCCTTTCGGGGCCCCTTCTTTTTTGGGGCTGTTTTTTGCAGCAGTTTTTTTAATTCGCGTTTATTCATGCGTTTAACTGCTGGCATTGAGCTTGTTTTTTTTGCATGCAGCCCCCATCTTGTTTTCAAGCTTACTTTTCAACTGTCATAGAGGCGAAATCATGAAGACAACCATCGAATTGCCTCTCCTGCCGTTGCGTGATGTCGTCGTCTATCCGCACATGGTTATCCCGCTGTTCGTGGGGCGCGAGAAGTCTATCGAAGCCCTCGAGGCCGCGATGACGGGCGACAAGCAGATCCTGCTGTTGGCCCAGAAAAATCCTGCTGATGATGATCCAGGCGAAGACGCCCTGTATCGCGTCGGTACCGTTGCTACTGTCCTGCAATTGCTCAAGCTGCCTGATGGCACCGTCAAGGTGCTGGTGGAAGGTGAGCAACGTGGTGCGGTCGAGCGTTTCATGGAGGTGGATGGCCACCTGCGCGCCGAAGTGGCGCTGATCGACGAAGTCGAAGCCCCTGAGCGCGAATCTGAAGTGTTTGTGCGCAGCCTGCTCTCGCAGTTCGAGCAGTATGTGCAGTTGGGCAAAAAAGTCCCGGCTGAAGTCCTGTCCTCTCTCAACAGCATTGATGAGCCAAGCCGCCTGGTCGACACCATGGCCGCGCACATGGCGCTGAAAATCGAGCAGAAGCAAGACATCCTCGAAATCATCGACTTGCCGGCCCGTGTTGAACACGTACTGGCTTTGCTGGATGGCGAGATCGACCTGCTGCAGGTTGAGAAACGCATTCGCGGTCGCGTGAAAAAACAGATGGAGCGCAGCCAGCGCGAGTACTACCTGAATGAGCAGATGAAGGCCATTCAGAAAGAACTCGGCGACAGCGAGGACGGCCACAATGAAATCGAAGAGCTGAAAAAGCGCATCGATGCTGCCGGCCTGCCAAAGGACGCGCTGACCAAGGCCACCGCTGAGCTGAACAAGCTCAAGCAAATGTCGCCAATGTCCGCCGAAGCCACCGTGGTGCGTTCCTACATCGACTGGCTGGTGCAGGTGCCATGGAAGGCTCAGACCAAAGTGCGCCTGGACTTGGCGCGCGCTGAAGACATCCTCGATGCCGACCACTACGGCCTCGAAGAAGTCAAAGAACGCATCCTCGAATACCTTGCCGTGCAAAAGCGCGTGAAGAAAATTCGTGGTCCGGTGTTGTGCCTGGTTGGGCCTCCTGGGGTCGGTAAAACGTCTCTGGCTGAGTCCATCGCCAACGCCACTAACCGCAAATTCGTGCGCATGGCCCTCGGCGGTGTGCGTGATGAAGCGGAAATTCGTGGCCATCGCCGTACTTACATCGGTTCGATGCCAGGAAGATTGATTCAAAAGATGACAAAGGTGGGCGTGCGCAACCCGCTGTTCCTGCTTGATGAAATCGACAAAATGGGCAGCGACATGCGCGGCGATCCAGCCTCTGCATTGCTCGAAGTGCTTGACCCCGAGCAGAACCATAATTTCAACGACCATTACCTGGAAGTCGACTACGACCTGTCCGACGTAATGTTCCTGTGCACCTCCAACTCCATGAATATTCCGCCAGCGCTGCTGGACCGGATGGAGGTGATTCGTCTGCCGGGTTACACCGAAGACGAGAAGATCAACATCGCCGTCAAATACCTCGCGCCTAAACAGATTTCAGCCAACGGCTTGAAAAAAGGCGAGATCGAGTTTGAGGTCGAAGCGATTCGCGACATCGTGCGTTATTACACGCGAGAGGCGGGTGTACGGGGCCTTGAGCGCCAGATTGCGAAGATTTGCCGCAAGGCGGTCAAAGAACACGCGCTGGAAAAACGCTTCTCTGTGAAGGTTGTCGCCGACTCCCTTGAACACTTCCTGGGTGTGAAGAAATTCCGTTATGGTTTGGCCGAGCAGCAAGACCAGGTAGGGCAGGTGACGGGCCTGGCGTGGACGCAGGTGGGCGGCGAATTGCTGACCATCGAAGCCGCCGTGATCCCGGGCAAAGGCCAGTTGATCAAGACCGGTTCGCTGGGTGATGTGATGGTCGAATCCATCACTGCCGCGCAGACCGTGGTGCGCAGCCGCGCCAAGAGCCTGGGGATTCCCCTGGACTTCCACGAGAAGCACGACACCCATATCCATATGCCGGAAGGGGCGACGCCCAAAGACGGTCCCAGCGCTGGCGTAGGCATGTGCACGGCACTGGTATCGGCACTGACCGGCATCCCTGTGCGAGCCGATGTGGCAATGACGGGGGAAATCACCCTGCGTGGCCAGGTATTGGCCATTGGCGGTCTTAAAGAGAAATTGCTCGCTGCACACCGGGGTGGTATCAAGACGGTGATCATTCCTGAAGAGAATGTTCGCGACTTGAAGGAAATTCCGGACAACATCAAGCAGGATCTTCAGATTAAACCGGTTAAATGGATTGACGAGGTCCTGCAAATTGCGCTGCAATACGCGCCGGAGCCCTTGCCAGATGTGGCTCCGGAGATAGTCTCGAAGGATGAAAAACGCGAGTCTGATTCCAAGGAAAGAATTAGCACGCATTAATGCGATTAAGCCGGGTGGCTTCCTTGACAGCTTTTTAGAGCCCTTGTTATAAAGCGGCTCTTAAGTGTCTGTAGGCCATTCAGCACTGGTTTTTGCTTTCACCAAAAAACTTAGAATCATACTCAATAGATATATAAGGGGACTTAGAGTGAACAAGTCGGAACTGATTGATGCTATCGCCGCATCCGCTGATATCCCGAAAGCTGCTGCTGGCCGTGCGCTGGACGCAGTAATCGAATCCGTCACTGGCGCTCTGAAGGCCGGCGACTCTGTAGTACTGGTAGGCTTCGGTACTTTCTCTGTGACCGACCGCCCAGCTCGCACTGGCCGTAACCCACAGACTGGCAAAGCACTGCAAATCGCTGCTGCCAAGAAACCAGGTTTCAAAGCCGGTAAAGCCCTGAAAGAAGCCGTTAACTAAGCTTCGCTCAAGCCTTACCTACCCGGGTCAGACGCAGGTCTGGCCTGGCAGCGGAGCGGCAGCTGACCCACGTATCCATCGGGTCGCCAGGGCTTGGGGTGTGGTTTCAAACCCCCGTCCGCTCCGCCAGTTACGAGAAGGCGCATCCTCGGATGCGCCTTTCTTCTATCCGGACTCTACCCACGCTCCACGGTTGCCTAATTTTTGAAGATCAACCGTTTCTGGGGGACGCATGCTGCAAAATATCAGGGACAATTCACAAGGCTGGATTGCCAAGACCATTATCGGGATCATCGTCGCATTGATGGCGTTCACCGGTATCGAGGCCATTTTTCAGGCTTCGACCAACAACAAACAGGACGTGGCCAAGGTCAACGGTGAAGAGATCACCCAAACCGAATTGAGCCAGGCCGTCGACATGCAACGTCGCCAGCTGATGCAACAGCTGGGCAAGGATTTCGATGCTTCCCTGCTGGACGAAAAACTGCTGCGCGATGCAGCCCTCAAGGGTCTGATCGATCGCAAACTGCTGCTGCAAGGTGCTGCCGACTCCAAGTTCGGCTTCTCTGAAGCGGCGCTTGACCAAGTGATCCTGCAGACGCCGGAATTCCAGGTGGACGGCCAGTTCAACGCTGAACGCTTTGACCAGGTGATCCGTCAACTGGGCTATAGCCGTATGCAATTCCGTCAGATGCTGACCCAGGAAATGCTGATCGGCCAGGTTCGCGCAGGTCTCGCCGGCAGCGGCTTTGTCACCGACGCTGAAGTGCTGGCATTCGCCCGTCTGGAAAAACAGACCCGCGATTTCGCCACCGTCAACATCAAGGCCGACCCTGCGGCGGTGAAGCTCACCGACGATGAGGTCAAGGCTTACTACGACCAGCACGCCAAAGAGTTCATGACCCCCGATCAGGTGGTTATCGACTATCTGGAGTTGAAGAAGTCTTCGTTCTTCGATCAGGTCACGGTCAAGGACGATGAGCTGCAGGCTGCCTATCAGAAAGAAACCGCCAACCTCGCTGAACAGCGTCGTGCCGCGCACATTTTGATTGAAGTCAACGACAAGACCACCGACGCGCAAGCCAAGGCCAAGATCGAGGAAATCCAGGCACGCCTGGCCAAGGGTGAGAAGTTCGACGCCCTGGCCAAGGAGTTCTCCCAGGACCCAGGTTCGGCCACCAATGGCGGTGACCTCGGCTTCGCGGGCCCTGGCGTCTACGATCCTGACTTCGAAACTGCCCTGTATGCCTTGAACAAGGACCAGGTGTCAGCGCCGGTACGTACCACCTTCGGTTGGCACCTGATCAAGCTGTTGGGCGTTGAAGCACCGCAAGTGCCATCGTTCGCCAGCCTGAAAGACAAGCTGACGCGCGAGCTCAAGACTCAGCAGGTTGAGCAACGTTTTGTCGAGGCTACCAAGCAATTGGAAGATGCGGCATTCGAAGCCTCCGACCTGGCTCAGCCGGCGTCTGACCTGAAGCTGACCGTGCACACCTCGGCGCCGTTTGGCCGTGAAGGTGGCGAAGGTGTTGCCGCCAACCGCGCGGTGGTCACAGCTGCATTCAGCCCGGAAGTGCTGGATGAAGGTGCCAACAGCACCGCCATTGAGCTGGACCCGGAAACCATCATTGTGCTGCGGGCCAAAGAGCATCTGAAGCCTACGCAATTGCCGCTGGAAAGCGTCTCTGCCGCTATCCGTGCGCAGATGACCAAGGAGCGCGCCAGCGCGGCTGCCAAGGCTCATGCTGACGAGTTGATCGCCAGCCTGCGTGATGGCAAAACTGCGCTGAACCAGCCGATCGACGGCCAGGCCTGGAAAGTTACTGAAGCGGCTACCCGTAGCCAGGAAGCGATCGACCCGGCCGTGCTGCAAGCCTTGTTCCGCATGCCCAAGCCTGCGAGCAAGGACAAGCCGACCTTCACTACCGTGACCCTGGCGGACGGTAGTCTGGTGATCGTGCGCTTGAACGGCGTCAACGAAGCCGCTGCGCCTACGGACGAAGAAAAGGCGCAATACCGCCGCTTCCTCGCTTCCCGTATCGGCCAGCAAGACTTTGCTGCCTACCGCAAGCAGTTGGAAAGCAAGGCTGACATCAAGAAATTCTGATGTCGGTTTGCAGTATAAAGCCCCCGCTCTGAAAGGACCGGGGGCTTTTTATTACCTGCTCTTCAGACTGGCGATCACGGCCAATAGCATCAGCAGCACAACCGCCCACGCAAAGGCACCGACGCCCCAGCCTTGAAGTAATACACCACCGACCAACCCGCCGCCGGCAATGCCAAGGTTCCACACCGTGACCAGCATCGACTGCGCTGCATCCGCCGATGCACCGGCCGCCTTGGCCAGTGCGGTTTGCAGCAACGCTGGCAGGCCGCCGAACGCCAGGCCCCATAGCGCCACGGCGGCGTAGACAACCCCTGGCGACTCGATCCAGAACGCCAGCGCCAGGGCGATCAAACCAAACAGCGCACAGCTGGCCACGAGCAACACCCGCAACCATCGATCAATCAATACGCCCGCCAGCCAGATGCTCAGCAGCGCGGCGAGGCCAAATACCAGTAGCACACGATCAATCTCGGCGGCGATTCCGGCGGGCCCCAGCAGTGGCGCCACGTAGGTATAGAGAATGTTGTGGGCCAGCACGTAGGTAAAGGTCACCCACAGCACCGGACGAATGCCTGGCAAATTCAGGACCTGGCGCAGCCCCAGCCGTTCTCCCACAGGTTCGCCGGCAAAATCCGGCAGCTGCCAGCGCGCCCAAATCAGCAGTAACAGCGTGAGCCCGGTCATGATTGCGAAACTCAGGCGCCAGCCGACGGTGGTGCCCAGGAATGTGCCCGCCGGCACACCCAGAGACAAAGCCAAGGGCGCGCCGAGCATCGCCACGGCAATCGCCCGCCCTTGCAGGTTTGGCGCAACCATGCGGCTGGCATATCCCGCCAGCAGCGCCCAGAGTAGACCGGCGAAGACCCCGGCGAAGAAACGTGCCACCAGAGTCACCCCGTAATGGCTGGAAAACGCTGTCACGCTGTTGACCAAAGCAAAGCCGCCGATCGCAATCAGCAGTAACGGCCGTCGTCGCCAGCCTCGGGTCAGCAGCGTGAGAGGAATGGCTGCGAGCAATGAGCCGAGGGCATACAACGTGACCAGCTGGCCCACCAGGGCTGGCGAGACGCCCAGACCGTCGCTCATCTGCGGCAGGAGCCCGGCGGGCATTGCCTCGGTGAGGATGGTGATAAAACCGGCCGAAGCCAACGCCAGCAAGCCACCCAGCGGCAGAGCCTGACATGGGTTGGCAGAGGCGGAATCGGTTAATGCAGGGCTGTTGCTCATCGCACGCTATCCATGAAGAAAGACAAGGAAGCAGGGTAGGGGGCTGTGAGCTGCGGAAAAACAGGCTAAGGTTCCGAACTTATCGGACACCCACGTCCGCAATTGATAGGTAGCCCATTGGACAGCCTGAGCAGTCTTTTCGGTATTCGTGCAGGTCGCGGAAACCCGCAGCTTCACCGCCGCTGGCCGTGTGCTTGGCGTGTCTTCCTCGGCGGTGGGCAAGAGCATCGCACGCACCGAGGAGCGCCTGGGTGTGCGCCTGTTTCACCGCAGTACGCGCAGCATCACCTTGACCAGCGAGGGGGCGTTGTTTCTCGAGCGTTCGCGACGGATTCTCGCCGAAGTCGAGGCCGCGGAGCAGGAGCTGACCGAGGCCACTCTCACGCCGCGCGGCAAGTTGCGGATCAGCGTGCCGCAGGTGCGTGGGCTGTTGATGCCGGTGCTCAGCGATTTCATGCGTGCGTACCCGGACATTGAACTGGATGTGGATTTTTCCGACCGCATGGTGGATGTGATTGAAGAAGGCTTCGACGCGGTGATTCGTACAGGCAGGCCGGAAGATTCGCGCTTGATGGCGCGTCATCTGGGGCACTACCGTTTGGTGCTGGTGGGGACGCCAGGCTATTTCGAGCAACATGGCACCCCGCAGCAGCCCCGGGACTTGACCGGCCACGCGTGCCTGCGCCACAAATTCTGCGCCACCGGCAAGCTGGAACCATGGCCATTGCGTCCTGTGCCAGGCGCCGTAGAACCCGTTTTGCGCACACCGTTGGTCAGCACCACCATTGAATCGCTCAACCATGTGGTGCACGAAGGCCTGGGCATCGCTTGCCTGCCGGATTACATGGTCAGGGACGCGGTGCAGCAAGGGCATTTGCAGCGGGTGCTGGATGACTTTCTCGAGCACCGCGGCAGCTTCTGGATGTTATGGCCAGCAAGTCGCCATGCCTCAGCCAAACTGCGCGTGTTCATTGACCATATGGGCGCCGGGCTTTTTCCTGCGGGCACCGTCCTGTAGGCCTGTGACGTTTTACCGACAGGAATGCGCGCGCCAGGACCCCGTTCTGTTGCACAATACCGCCCGGACTGTTTTCCTCAGGATTTTCGATGTCGACATCATTTCACTTGCGTAGCCTCGGGTTGGCGCTGGTGCTGGCGGGCGCCGCGGGCTGCTCGTCACCCAAGACCGCTATTTATGAACATGAGAATTTCGACGACTCCGGTACGTTCTCCCGTGATTACCCGGTCAGCGACGTGGCGGCCTGCGAAGCGGCGCGGCGTGCCCTGCTGAGCCAGGGTTACATCATCACCAGCAGCGATCCGAAGCTGGTCGTGGGTAACAAGAGCTTTCAGCAGACCGGCGAGACGCACCTGCAGATCAGCTTCAACGTGGTGTGTGCCGATGACGGCAAAGGCAATAACCACTCGACGATGTTTGCCAACGCCTTGCAGGATCGCTATGCGCTGAAGAAGGTCAACAACTCCGCAAGCCTCGGTGTGGGTGTGCTGGGCTCGGTGTCGATGCCGATCGGCTCCACCGATGACTCGATGGTCAAGGTGGCGAGCGAGACGGTCTCGGCGCCCAAGTTCTACGACCGTTATTTCGCGCTGGTGGATGTATTCCTGCCGCAGGAAGTGAAGAAGGCCGAGCATATCCCCGAGAAGCCCAAGGCTGACCTCGGTGTGCCGGAACCCAAGGCGGCGCCGGTAGCCGAGAAGGTCGAGGCACCGAAGGAAGAACCGGCAGCGCCGGCTGCTTCGCAAACGGTGACGCCGCCCGCCGAGACGACACCGATTGCACCCAAGGAAGAGCCGGCCCCGACCCCGGCAAGCGAGCCGGCCCCGGCGCCGACCAATCCGAGCCTGCCGGCGCCGACAGAGGCGATTCCGCCGCTGCCCACGCCCGCGCAGTAACTCAGACCGTTACGGGATCCGCCTTGTCGACGTTGATCCCGTAGCGACTGATGGCCTGAGTGATGTTGTCCCGGCCGATCACGCCGTCATCGGCCAGTGCCTTCAAGGCCGCCAGCACGATAAAGTGCCGGTCCACTTCGAAAAACTCACGCAAGGTTTCGCGGGTATCCGATTGCCCGAACCCGTCGGTGCCCAGCGCTACAAAGCGACGGCCGTGGACGAAGGGGCGAACCTGATCGGCGAATAACTTCATGTAGTCCGTGGCCACCACCACCGGCCCGGGTTGCCCGGCGAGGCATTCCTCAACGTAACTCGCGCGTGGCTCGCTTTGCGGGTGCAGCAGGTTCCAGCGCTGCGCCGCGTGCCCGTCACGGCGCAGCTCGGTCAGGCTGGTGACGCTCCACACGTCGCTGTGCACGGCGAAGTCCTTTTCGAGCAAGTCGGCCGCGGCGATCACTTCGCGCAAAATCGAGCCACTGCCCATCAATTGCACCTGCGCTTGCGGGTGGCTGCTGAGTCGATACATGCCCTTGAGAATCCCGTGCTCCACGCTATCGGGCATGGCAGGGTGTGGGTAGTTCTCGTTGAGCAGGGTGATGTAGTAGTAAATGTCCTCTTGCTCGACGTACATGCGCCGCATGCCTTCGCGAATGATCACCGCCAGCTCGTAGGCAAACGTCGGGTCATACGATACGCAGCACGGGATCACTGACGACAGAATATGGCTGTGGCCGTCGTCATGCTGGAGGCCTTCGCCCATCAGCGTGGTACGCCCCGCCGTGGCCCCCAGCAGGAACCCGCGCGCCCGCGCATCGCCCGCCGCCCAGGCCAGGTCGCCGACGCGCTGGAAGCCGAACATCGAATAGAAAATGTAGAACGGCACGGTCATCAGGCCGTGGTTGCTGTAGGACGTACTGGCCGCGATCCACGAGGAAATGGCGCCGGATTCGTTCAGGCCTTCCTGCATTATCTGTCCGTCCTTGCTCTCCTTGTAGTAGCTCAGTTGCCCGGCATCCTGTGGGGTGTAAAGCTGACCCACCGCTGAATGGATGCCGATCTGACGGAACAGGCTTTCCATGCCGAAGGTGCGCGATTCATCCGGCACGATTGGCACGATCAGCTTGCCCAGGTGCGGGTCTTTGAGCAGCGTGCCAAGGATGCGCACAAAGGCCATGGTGGTGGAAATGGCGCGCTCGCCCGTGTCTTTGAGTTGGGACGCAAATGCGCTCAGTTCGGGGATTTGCAATGACTCGATGGCACTGTGGCGTGCGGGCACATAGCCGCCCAAGGCTTGGCGACGCGCGGCGAAGTAGCGGGCTTCTTCGCTGTCGGCAGCGGGCTTGAGGTAGGGGATGTCGTCGAGCTGGTCATCCGCCACTTCCAACCCGAAGCGGTCTCGGAAGGCTTTTACCGCCTCGGCGCCCATTTTCTTCAGCTGGTGGTTGATGTTCTGGCCTTCGCCGGCTTCACCCATGCCGAAGCCCTTGACGGTTTTGGCCAGGATCACCGTCGGTTGGCCCTGGTGGCGCACGGCAGCGGCGTAGGCGTTGTAGACCTTGTCCGGGTCATGGCCACCGCGTGAGAGTTTCCAGATTTCGTCGTCGGACATGTCTGCAACCAGTGCCAGCAACTCCGGGTATTTACCGAAGAAATGCTCGCGTACATAGGCGCCGTTCTGCGATTTGTAATTCTGATAATCGCCGTCCACGCATTCCATCATGCGCTGGCGCAGCAGGCCGCTCTGATCCTTTTCCAGCAGCGCGTCCCAGCCACCGCCCCAGATCACTTTGATCACATTCCAACCGGCAGCGCGGTACAGGCTTTCGAATTCCTGAATCACTTTGGCATTGCCGCGCACCGGGCCGTCCAGGCGTTGCAGGTTGCAGTTGACCACGAAGATCAGGTTGTCGAGTTTCTCGCGACCGGCGAGGGAGATGGCGGCGAGGGACTCCGGCTGGTCCATTTCGCCATCACCGAGGAAGGCCCAGACCTTGCGGCCCTGGTGTTGCTTGAGGTTGCGAAATTCCAGGTAACGCATGAATCGCGCCTGGTAGGCCGCCGTGATCGGCCCCAGCCCCATGGAGACGGTAGGGAATTGCCAGAAGTCCGGCATCAAGCGCGGGTGCGGGTAGGACGATAAACCTTTGCCACCGGCCTCACGGCGGAAGTTGTCCAACTGCGCTTCGCTGATGCGCCCCTCCAGATACGCGCGGCCATAGATGCCAGGAGAGGAGTGGCCCTGGATGTACACCAGGTCGCCGTCGAACGTGTCGGTGCGCCCACGGAAAAAGTGGTCAAAGCCTACGTCGTACAGCACAGCAGCTGACGCATAAGTCGCGATATGCCCACCCACACCGGAATGTTTGCCTGCGCGCAAGACCATGGCCATGGCGTTCCAGCGGATAAACGCATTGGTGCGACGCTCGATAGCCAGGTTGCCGGGGTAGGGCAACTGGCGGTCGGCGGGAATGGTGTTGACGTAGGGTGTGGTCACCCGCCCGTAGAAGTCACCATGGCGCGCTACGTCGAAATCCAGCAACTGATCTATCAGGTAATGGGCGCGCGGGCGGCCTTCGGTGGACAGCACCGATTCGATGGACTCCAGCCACTCGCGGGTTTCCTGTGGATCGTCGTCCAGTCTTACAGCGTTATTGGGGGTCATGTGAAGCTCCAGGGTAGGCGGATTTGAAGCAGCGAGCTCCTTGTGGGAGTAGCGCCAATGTAGTTGCAATTGCAACTACATGCCTGAATCTAGCGCGGGATGAGCTACTATTGCAACCTTCTTGAAATTTCCCGGATGGTGTTGCATGTCGTCGAATGAGCCTGATGTATGGTTCCGTTTTGTCAGGGCCCACAGGACGGTCATCCGTGAAATCGAGCGCCGGCTGGCTGAGGCGGGCCTGCCGCCGTACGCCTGGTATGACGCGCTGTGGGGCCTGGAAAGCGGCCCCGAGGGCACTCGCCGGATGCACGAACTCGCCGATGTGCTGGCGATCGAGCGCTATAACCTGACGCGCCTGGTGGACCGTCTGGAAAAGGACGGCCTGGTGGTGCGTTCACGTTCAGACGGCGACGGCCGAGCGGCGTTTGCCTCGATCACCGACGCGGGTCGGGTGCTGCGCAAAAAAATGTGGACGATCTACGAAAGCACCGTCGACGAGTTGTTCCTGTCGCAAATCGAGCCCGAGCAGCGCCAATTGTTTGCCGATGCCCTGGAGCGTACGGCGGGGTTGGCGGTGGAGGCGGGTGTGCACACCCGCAACCGACGCAAGATCTGAGATACGGTGCAGATCCAATGTGGGAGCGGGCGTGCTCGCCAAAGCGGTGTGTCAGAACCCTACCGGTTAACTGAACCACCGCATTGGCGAGCAAGCCCGCTCCCACATGTTTATGCCGTTTCTCATTCATTCAAGTGGATACCGTTTCATCGCTATTTCCACCTGGTGTGCGTCAATACACCCTTCATCCGCCAACGCCCTCAACGCACACACCACGATCCAAAAACGACTCGGCGCACATGCCTGCACTGAGCCGGCGCCCAGCGCCACAAAACGCGCGTCAACATACGGCCCCAGCTGATCGACAATCGGCTGCGGATAACCGGTGACGGCGATTACCGGCGTGGTATCCCCGGCCAAGCAATCACGCAAATGGCAGCTCTGCCGGGGCGCGATGGGGTGCAGCCGATTCCAGCGCGCAGCGGCCGCAGCCTCGCGGGCCAGTCGCGTGTAGCTGGGGCAACTCCACAGCTGCACCGTGATGCTCCAGTCCTGTTCAAGCAACTGAGCAGCATGAGCAACTTCCACCAGTGCCCGACCTGCACCGAGCAATCGCACGTCCCCTTGGCGACGTTGGATCGGGTACATGCCTCTGAGCGCATCTTCACGGTCTTGCGCATCCAGCGTCACGGCGGTCTCTTGATCATGCAGCGCCAGGTAATAAAACCCGGGCTGGCCGTCGACGTACAACGTGCGCAACCCGGCCAGTACTATCGCGCGGGCTTCTTCACCCGAGGCCGGATCATACGGTGTGCAACGCGGCTGGTTTGCCAGCCACAGCGGTAGCGAGGGTTGCGCGCCTTTGGGCCAGGGCGAAGGTTGGTTCTCGATGTCGTTGCACAGGATGCCGCGCTGCGCGGTCTCATCCGACAACGCACACAGCTGCGCCGACGACGCCGCGCTGTGCAGGTACAGCAGTGGTTTTTCGCCGGTATTACGCGCGAACCAGGTAGGCCAGCTCCCCACGCGTCGGCTGCGTGACTGGCCGCGAATTACCCAGGCTTGCTGGCTGAATTCCAGGGTATTGGCCATGGTCATCACCGTGTACAACGGCGAACTTCGCGATGGTTCGGCGGCGTTCAGTGCGTCAATACACAGCTGCGCGGCGTTAGCGGTAGAGGCGGGCATGGGTTGAAGCTCCAGGCAACAGAGGTTCGTACCCTAATAGAAATGTAGTTGCACATGCAATGATTGCAATCGCACGTCAAACGTTAAACGCTAAATCAACCCAGCGCTGCTACGTTTAATCAGGATGTGCAGGAACGTCATGGCGCAGACATTTTTTCGTCATCACGGCACTTTAGGCTGGCTGTGCGGGTCATTTATTGGCAGCCGCTTTAACTTCACAAGGAGTCCACCATGGACGATTACCAAGAAGAACTGCTGGAGTACCATGCGTTTGAATTGGACCCGCTGGATCCGGTCGATGACGCCACCGAGCTGTAATACCGACTTCAGGCGGAATGCCGCTGACTGCGGCGAAATTCCCCTGGGGTCTGGTTGTTCCATCGCCTGAACGCCCTTTGAAAGGCTTGGGCTGAGGCAAAACCGAGCAAGTAGGCGATTTCGCCGAACGCCAACTCCGTATCACGAATGTAGGTCATGGCCAGATCGCGACGGGTGTCGTTGAGAATCGCGCGAAACTGCGTGCCTTCTTCGGCCAGTTTGCGGCGCAGGGTCCAGGTGGGCAGCTTCAAGCGTGCCGCCACTTCCTCCAGGTCGGGTTCCCGGCCGCCATTGAGCATCGGCCCCAGCAAACGGGTAATGCGCTCGCGCAGGCTGCGGGTGCGCGTCAACTGCTCCAACTCTGCTTCACACAACTTCAACAACAGCTGCCAGGTACTCGGGCAATGCTGCGGGTTGCGCATCGCCAGGGTTTGCTGGCTCAGGCGCAATTGATTGGCGTCGGCGCCAAAATGCACCGGGCCGTCACCCAGCACGGCGTACTGGTCACAATACGGGGGCGCGTCAAATTCGATGTCGATGCGCTGCGCCTGCACCGGTTGTTGGGCCAAACTGGACAATTGCTGCAGCCAGCCGGCGATGATCGAATCCACCACAAAGCGGTTGTAGGCATTGTAGGGGCTGATGGAATAGAACCGCAGCCACGCCCCTTCGGCATCTTCGTGAAAACTCGACTGCCCGCGATAGTTGGAGCCGTACAGCGCCTCGAACCGGGTCAATGTGCGCGCCGCTTCACGCACGTTGGGCGCCTGCGCGGCGGTGACCCCTGCAAGGCCCGCCTGGCTCAAGCGGCTGAGCTGGCCCATGCGCAAGCCCAGGCCCGGGTCACCGGTCAGTTGGATGGCCGCATGGCCCAGGCGCATGTAACGCGGGATCGACAGACGCGCACCGGCTTCGGCGAGGCGCGCTGCGTCCAGGCCGTATTGCAGCAGCAGCGGTTGCGGGTCCAGGCCGTGGCTTTGAATGGCGTCCGCCAGGGTGTGCACGAAGCCCACTGACAAATCCCCGAGGCGCACCGGCTTCAAGGCGTTACAACCAGATATTCAGCAGGCGTGCGCCACGGGCGCCGCTGTCGGCGTTGACTCGCCCGTTGCTGCTGAGAAAGCTGTGCCCGGCAGTGCCCAGATCCCAGAACTGCCCACGCAGGAACACGCTCATGCCGGCGCTTGCCTGGCTGATCGGTTGTTGGCTGATCAGGGTCAGACGGTGCCAGGCTTCGCCTTCGCTGAGTTCCTCGGGCTTGAGGCTGATTTCGGGTGGCGTCGACACGCTTTTAAACCCGCGCCATGGGCGATCCCATGTCTCGCGGCCGGTCACAAACGCCGGCACGGCGACCAACTGCGCGCCTTGCTCGTTGAGTTTGCGGTAGTTGTCCGGGTACCAGCTGTCGCTGCCGATCAGGATGCCCAGGCGCCCGGCCGGGGTATCGACCACGTTGACGATATTTTCGTCGCCCGGTTGGATAAAACCGCGCTCATCATAGATCGGGTAGAACTGGCGCTGTGGCTGGCCCACTGGCAAACCGTCGGCACCGAACACCAGGCTGGCGTTATACAGCGGGCCATGACCGACATGCAGCTGGCCTTGTTCGACACTCGGGTTGGGCAGGGTGATGGAGCCGGCCACCAGCGTGACGCCAAACTCTTTGGCCAGGCCGCCGAACAACAGCTGGTAGTCGCGCGCCATCGCGGAGGCTTTCATACGCAGGTAGGCGTCATCCATGCGGTTGTCGCCGGTGGCGCTGATCCATGCGCGCGCAAACTGCAGAGGGTTGCTGGCCGACAGCCAGTTCATCGCGTCTTTTAAATGGACCGCCTGGTATAACTCGTTTTTTTCGCCGCTGAGCATCAGCCAGGTGCCGATATGTTCGGGCAGGACCACGATGGTCTTTTGATTGATCAGCCCCTGATCACGGGCCTTTTGCAGGTACGCCGCGAGCTTCAGGTGCAGGCGTTCCAGGCTCTGGTAATCGGCGGGAAACAACTCCGGCTGAATGCCGAGCAAGTTGCCACGATCGGCAGGTTCGCCTTCATTGACGGCCAGGGAAATGCGCAGGTCCGACAGGTAGTGCGCCACAGGGCGCTCCTGGGTCCAGACCAGATACGCGGTGACGGCGGCAACCAGGGCCATGACGAGGGTGAACGCTAGAAGTTTACGCATGGGGCAACAGACAACAGACCGTGTGCAGGGTTCGCCGACTAGGGTAGGGCCCAGGCACCTGCTTGCCAAGGGGCGCTGTGCATTTGGATCAATAAGTTGTCAGTTTCAGTCATTGAGCGGCAGTCCATCGCCTCTTAGTCTGTGGGACATAAACCGATGGCGGGCCATTCGAGCCTGCCACGTCCCGTGATGATCCGTTGTGGAGCTGTACCATGACCGCTGCTGCCTACCCGCACCTGCTGGCCCCGTTGGACCTGGGTTTCACCACCTTGCGCAATCGCACCCTGATGGGCTCGATGCACACAGGCCTTGAAGAAAAGCCAGGTGGTTTCGAGCGCATGGCCGCCTATTTTGCCGAGCGCGCCCGTGGCGGTGTCGGCCTGATGGTCACCGGCGGTATTGGCCCGAATGACGAGGGCGGCGTGTATGCCGGTGCAGCCAAGCTGACCACTGATGAGGAAGCGCAGAAGCACAAGATCGTGACTCAGGCCGTGCACGAAGCAGGCGGCAAGATCTGCATGCAGATCCTTCACGCCGGGCGGTATGCCTACAGCCCCAAGCAGGTCGCACCGAGCGCGATCCAGGCGCCGATCAACCCGTTCAAGCCCAAGGAGCTGGACGAGGAAGGCATCGAGAAGCAGATTCAGGACTTTGTCACCTGTTCGCTGCTGGCCCAGGTCGCCGAATACGACGGCGTGGAAATCATGGGCTCCGAGGGCTACTTCATTAACCAGTTCCTCGCCGCCCACACCAACCACCGCACCGACCGTTGGGGTGGCAGCTACGAAAACCGCATGCGCCTGGCGGTCGACATCGTGCGCCGCGTGCGCGAAGCCGTGGGCCCGAACTTCATTATTATTTTCCGCCTGTCGATGCTTGACCTGGTCGAAGGCGGCAGCAGTTGGGAAGAAATCGTGCAGTTGGCCAAGGCCATCGAGCAAGCCGGTGCGACCCTCATCAACACCGGTATCGGCTGGCACGAAGCGCGTATCCCGACCATCGCCACCAAAGTGCCGCGTGGCGCGTTCAGTAAAGTCACCGCCAAGCTGCGCGGTGCGGTGCAGATTCCGCTGATTACTACCAACCGTATCAATACGCCGGAAGTTGCCGAGCAGATCCTCGCCGAGGGCGATGCCGACATGGTCTCAATGGCGCGGCCGTTCCTGGCAGACCCGGATTTCGTCAACAAGGCCGCTGCCGGCCGCGCCGATGAAATCAATACCTGCATCGGCTGCAACCAGGCCTGCCTGGACCACACCTTTGGCGGCAAGCTGACCACCTGCCTGGTCAACCCGCGCGCTTGCTACGAAACCGAGCTGAACTATCTGCCGGTCAAGCAGATCAAGAAAATCGCCGTGGTCGGCGCCGGTCCTGCGGGCCTGGCAGCGGCTACCGTGGCGGCGGAGCGCGGCCATCAAGTGACCTTGTTCGATTCCGCCAGCGAAATCGGCGGTCAGTTCAATATCGCCAAGCGCGTGCCGGGCAAAGAGGAGTTCTTTGAAACCCTGCGCTACTTCAAGCGCAAACTGCAGACCACCCACGTCGAGGTGTGCCTCAACACCCGTGTGGATGTCGCGCAACTGGCGGCGGGCGGGTATGACGAGATTATCCTGGCCACCGGCATTGCGCCGCGTACGCCAGCGATTCCAGGCATCGACAACGCCAAGGTGCTGAGCTACCTGGACGTGATTCTTGAGCGCAAGCCGGTGGGCAAGCGCGTGGCGGTGATCGGCGCTGGCGGTATCGGCTTTGACGTCTCTGAATTTCTGGTGCACGCAGGCGTGTCCACCAGCCTGGACCGCGAAGCGTTCTGGAAAGAGTGGGGCATCGACACGCAACTGCAAGCCCGTGGCGGCGTGGCCGGCATCAAGCCTGCGCCGCATGCGCCGGCGCGTGAAGTGTTCCTGCTGCAACGCAAAACCTCCAAGGTCGGCGACGGCCTGGGCAAGACCACCGGCTGGATCCATCGCACAGGCCTGAAGAACAAGCGTGTGCAGATGCTCAACAGCGTCGAATACCTGAGCATCGATGACCAGGGTCTGCATATCCGCATCGGCGCCGACGGCGAGCCGCAGCTGCTGGCGGTGGACAACATCGTCATCTGCGCCGGGCAAGACCCGCTGCGCGAATTGCAGGACGGCCTAATCGCCGCAGGCCAGAACGTGCACCTGATCGGCGGCGCCGACGTGGCGGCCGAGCTGGATGCCAAGCGCGCCATCAACCAGGGCTCGCGCCTCGCTGCCGAGTTGTAAGACGAAAAAAGGGGCGGTGGTAGACTGCCGCCCCTTTTTTCGTTCAGAGGCCTCCCGATGGGCCCTTTCGACTGGCTTCCCCACGCGCCCCTTGAACTGTTGCAGCTGGATTGGCTGAACGGCGTCGAGGTGGCAGTGCTGCGCCTGGATTGCATCGACCCGCTGATCAGCGGCAACAAGTGGTTCAAGCTTACCCAGCACCTGGCCGATGCCCAGGCGGCCGGAGCCCGCGGAGTCATCAGCCTCGGCGGCGCGCACTCCAACCACCTGCACGCGCTGGCGGCAGCCGGCAAACGCTTCGGTTTTCCGACCGTGGGCCTGTTGCGCGGCCATCCTCAAGACACACCCACTGTGCTCGACCTGAAAGCCTTTGGCATGCAGCTGCATTGGCTCGGCTACGGCGGCTATCGCGCGCGGCATGCGGCGGATTTCTGGTTGCCGTGGCACGCACAATACCCGCAACTTCACCCAGTGCCGGAAGGCGGCGGTGCAATGGCCGGTGCCCTGGGTTGCGCGGTATTGGTCGATCAAGTGCACGCGCAATTGAATACCCTAGGCTGGGCCGACTACGACGCCTGGTGGTTGGCGGCGGGCACCGGTACGACCCTGGCCGGGTTGACGTTGGCCGAGGCGGGCGCGCACGCAGTCTTTGGCGCGATGGCGGTGCCGGATGACTACGGCGTCGCTCAAAACGTGCAGGCTATCGTGCAGCAAGGGTATGAATTGGTGGACGCAAGCCGAGGCGGTTTCGCCAAGGTCGATCCGTTATTGCTTGAGTTCATGCACGCCACGGAGCAGGCCAGTGGTTTGCCGCTGGAGCCGCTTTACACCGCCAAGGCCTTGGTGGCGCTGAAGCAGCAAATCGAGGCCGGGCGTTTTCCCCCCGGCACTCGTCTGATCTTCGTGCATACCGGCGGCCTGCAAGGTCGCCGTGGGTTTACTGCCTAGCGCAAATCCGTGGGGGGGAGCGGGCGTGCTCGCCAATGAGGTGGGTCAGTACAAATGAGCTGACTGACCCAACGCATTCGCGAGCAAGCCCGCTCCCACATTGGCTTTTCATTGCAGCCAGGTATATCCGGTGTTGCTGTGCTTTTTTCCAGCCATTGCTTCACTCCGGTCGGCTACCCGGCCGCGATTGCGCTGCATCAATCGACCCATTTGGTGGCTGATCCACCGCCCTTGCGCCCAAGCCCGCTTCCACCCGGCATCATGCGCAGCGCCGTGTTATCGCGGATCACGTAATGGTGCAGGATCCCCGCCAATGCATGCAGCCCGATCAGCCAGTAGCCGATCTTGCCGAACAGCACGTGCCAGCCCTCGATTTCTTTGGCCAGCGCCTTGTTTTCAGCGATCAACGGCGGCAGCTCAATGCCATAGAACATCACCGAATGCCCCTCGGCACTGACGATCAGCCAGCCAGCGATCGGCATGCCGATCATCAACGCGTACAGCGCAACGTGCATCAGCGTGGCCAACAGGCTTTGCCATTGCGGGGGCGCTGGCACGATTTTCGGCGCAACGCCCAGGCTGCGCGCGAACAGGCGTAGCCACACCAGCACGAATACAGTGAGGCCAAACATGAAGTGCATTTCGACGATCAACGTACGCGCGCCACTGCCTTTGGGAAACTGGCCGCGTAACTCTATGCAGGCGTAAACCACCGCCAGTAGCACCACCATCAACCAGTGCAGCGCAATCGACATGGTGCTGTAGCGTGTATCGGAGTTTTTCCACGGCATCGCTGTGTTCCTCACTCATCAGGGCAAACCTCCGTTCTTGGTGACGGAGTCCTTTAACTGTATGCCGGTTTTGAGCGCTTTGCCTGGCGTAAATGCCGTTGTTTTGACCTCTGTCAGTGGCTTTGCGGCATTTCACCGCGCGCCAGGCGCTGGTTGATATCGGTGATAACGGCGGGCAGGTCGTTGAGGGTGTCGATCAGATAGTGCGGGCGCGCGCCTTTGAACATCGCCTCGATGCGCTCGCGTTCGCGGGCCAGGGTGCTGCTGTCCAGGGCACGAAATTGCTCGTAGGTCAGGCCCAGGGCATTGCCCGAGCAGGTCAGCGCCACAGTCCACATTCCGGCGCGACGGCCTTCGAGAATGCCGGGCACGGTGTCGTCGACCTTCACGCAGGCCGCCACATCATCGATGCCCAGCGCGATCACGTTGGCCAGTGCCTGGGCCGGCCATGGGCGACCGTTGGGCACTTCATCGGTGGCGACCACGTGATCGGCGAGGTAGCCGTTGGTGGCGGCCAGGGCGACGACCTTGTCCATCACTTGCTTGGGGTAGCCGGAGCAAGAGCCGATCTTGATGCCTTGCGCACGCAGCCGGGCGATGGTGTCGAGTGCGCCTGGGATCAGCGCCGAGTGTTCGGCGATTTTCTCGATCTGCAGCGGCATGAAGCGCTCATAGAGGGCGGTCACGTCGTCGTCGGTCGGTGTGCGACCGAAGGCTTTGCGATAACGTTCGGCCACTTGCGGCTGATCGCAGAGGGTGCGGATATGGTCCCACTTGCCCATGCCCATCGGGCCTCGGGCTTCTTCGATGGACACGTGCACGTCGAACTCGGCGAAGGCTTCGACAAAAATCTGCGTGGGGGCGAAGGAGCCAAAGTCGACCACGGTGCCGGCCCAATCGAGGATAACGGCCTGGAGGGTGTTGGGGTTCTGGTAATTCATGGTGCAGATCCTGGGGGTAATGGGGGAAATCAAATGTCCAGCACTTCCATTTCTTGCAGCACCTGCGCGATCGCCTTGACCGCGGCGCGCATGCCGGCCGCATCGACGTGGCCGATACAGCCCACGCGGAAGGTTTCCACTTGGGTCAATTTGCCGGGATACAGGATGAAACCCTTGGCCTTGACCCGCTCATAGAACGCCTTGAACTGGTAACGCGGGTCCTTTGGCGCATGAAAGGTGACGATGATCGGCGCCTGGATCGCTGCCGGCAGGAAGCTGCGCAGGCCCAGTTCGGCCATGCCATCGAGCAGCGCCTGACAGTTGCGTGTATAGCGCTGGTGACGCGCAGGCAGGCCGCCTTCTTCGTGATATTGCAGCAACGCTTCGTGCAGGGCGGCGACCACGTGCGTTGGCGGGGTGAAGCGCCATTGCCCGGTCCTGGCCATGTAGCTGTGCTGGTCGAACAGGTCCATCGCCAGGGAGTGGCAGTGACCTTGGGCGGCGGCCAGCGACTGTTTGTCGGCAAACACAAAACCCATGCCCGGCACGCCCTCCAGGCATTTGCCCGAGGCTGCTATCAGTGCCTCGAACGGCACTTCGCGAGCGTCAATTGGCAGCGCACCGAAGGAACTCATGGCGTCGATGATCAGGCGCTTGCCGTGGCTTTTCACCACCTCGGCAATCGGCGGCAGCGGGTTGAGAATGCCGGTGCTGGTCTCGCAGTGGATCAGCGCCACGTGGGTAATGGCCGGGTCGGCGCGCAGCAGACGGTCCACATCGGCCGCAGTGGTCGGTTCATCCTCGGCGGTTTCAAAGGTACTGAATGGGCGGCCGAGCACTTCGCAGATCCTGGCCAAGCGCTTGCCGTAGGCGCCGTTGATCAATACCAGCACCTTGCCACTACGCGGCACCAGGGTGCCGATGGCGGCTTCGACGGCAAAGGTGCCGCTGCCTTGCAGGGGCACGCAGTGATGGCTGTCGGCAGCGTTGAGGATCGCCAGCAACTGCTCGCAGACGCTGGCGGTGAGTTGGTTGAATCGCTGGTCCCATGAACCCCAATCCACCAGCATGGCCTGACGCGTACGCACGGACGTGGTCAGGGGGCCGGGTGTGAGCAGAATGGGCGCGGCGGTGGTCATCTCAAGTCCTCGCAAGTCTTGGGGAAGCTACGGCGCCTAAAGTGCAGTTTGGCTTGTTATCAATCAAATTGTTTGTTGTTATGCGAGCTATCAGTGAGGCCGATAGCTATGAACTTGTTCCAACTGCGTGCATTCGATGCCGTAGCCCGCGAGGGCAGTTTCACCCGGGCGGCGGCGCGGCTGTTTATCAGCCAGCCGGCGGTGACCGGGCACATCAAGGCTCTGGAGGAGCACTACCAGATCCCGTTGTTACGGCGTACGGCGCGGCGGGTGGAGTTGACCGAAGAGGGCACGCGCCTGGCGGCGATCACCCGAGCGATCTTCGGTCTGGTGGACGAGGCCCAGACCCTGCTGGAAGCCAATCGTCAGTTGCTCACCGGGCGCCTGGAGGTGGCGGCCGACGGCCCGCATCTGGTGATGCCGATGATCGCCAGGTTACGTGCGCGCTACCCAGGCATCACCGTGAACCTGCGCTTGGGCAATGCTCAGGAAACCCTGGCGGCGCTGTTGTCCGAGCATGCGGATGTGGCGGTGCTCACCGAGGTGGAACCGCGCAATGGCCTGCACCTGCAAGCCCTGAACGAATCGCGCATCTGCGCCTTGGTGCCGGCAGGGCACCCGTGGCTGGCCGACCCGGCGGGCATTCGCCTTGAGCAATTGCACGAAGTGATCATGGTGCTTCGCGAGCCCGGCTCGATTACCCGGCGCACCTTCGACAGCGCGTGCGCCAGCGCCGCTGTGCAGCCCAAGGTCTTGCTGGAACTGGACAGCCGTGAGGCGGTGACCGAAGCCGTCGCCGCTGAACTGGGCGTGGGGGTGGTGTCGTCAATGGAGGTCAGCCGCGATCCGCGCGTGCATGCCATTCCCCTGCAGGGCGACGGGCTGGTCAACCGGCACATGCTCGGTTGCATGGAGCGGCGCCGTTCACTGCGCCTGATCCAGGCGTTTTTCGAGTTGGCGTCTTGACGGTTTTTTGCTGGAACGATTTTTTTTTGCCCTATAAACTCTGCCCCCAAAGCGCCGGCCAGTAGACGTCTCGGCGCGATGGACAAAAGAGAGTGAGTCATGGGCGCACAGTGGAAAGTCAAACATAAAGAAGCGGCATCCAATGCCAAGGGCAAGATCTTCGGCAAGCTGGTGAAGGAAATCACCATCGCCGCCCGCAACGGTGCCGACACCGCGACCAACGCCCACCTGCGTCTGGTGGTTGAGCAAGCCAAAAAGGCCTCGATGCCCAAGGAAACCCTGGAGCGCGCGATCAAAAAAGGCGCCGGCCTGCTGGGTGAAACCGTGCAGTACCACCGTGTGACCTACGAAGGGTTCGCCCCGCACCAGGTGCCGCTGATCGTCGAGTGCGTGACCGATAACATCAACCGCACCGTGGCGGAAATCCGCGTGGCGTTCCGCAAAGGTCAGTTGGGTGCTTCGGGCTCTGTGGCCTGGGACTTCAACCACGTCGGCCTGATCGAAGCGTCGCCGGACACCCCGGACGCTGATCCGGAAATGGCGGCTATCGAAGCCGGCGCCCAGGATTTCGAAGACGGCGAAGAAGAGGGCACCACCCTGTTCATCACCGAAACCACCGACCTGGATGCCGTGCAGAAGGCCCTGCCGGAGCAGGGTTTCACGGTGTTGTCGGCCAAGCTGGGCTACATCTCGAAGAACCCGGTGAGTGGTTTGACCGATGAGCAGATGGCCGAAGTCGAAGCCTTCCTGGAAGGGCTGGACAACCATGACGACGTGCAGGATATGTTCGTCGGCCTGGCTGGCTGATTTATCGCTGAATAGAACGCGGTAAAAAATGTGGGAGCGGGCTTGCTCGCGAATGCGTAGTGTCAGTCACTGATTGGGTGACTGACACATTGCATTCGCGAGCAAGCCCGCTCCCACATTTGATCAGTGGTGTGGCAGAGCTTGCAGCAAGGTCTCGATCTCTTCAAAGCCTGGTCGCGCCAGCACATCAGGCTGGCAGCAGCGTTTTTGCAGCGCCACCAACGCCTGGTCGTTGAACGGCGTGTCAACCCGCGCCAGCAACTCCCCCAGCAACACCCCAAACGCGCGCACTTCAATACGCTGCAACGCCTGGGTTTCCAAGGTGTCCGCCGTGGCATGGAACGACGCCGCGCCAAAATCCCCGAGCAAACAATCACCCTCGGCATTCCACAGAATGTTGTGGCCATACAGGTCGCCATGGGTAATGCCGTGGCGGTGCAGATGGGCCGCCACCGACGCTATGCCGCGCGCCATGCGCAAGGCCACTTGGGGGCTGAAGCGCGTGTCGGGCGCGTAGATATCGCGCGTACAGGACGCCAGGCTCGGCAGTGCAGCAAGGTTGCGATAACTCGGGTCGATCAGGTCCATCACCAGCGCGGCCTGGTCATCGGGATGGCCCACCACGCGGCCTTCCACCTTGATCAGGTTGGGGTGCAGCCCGGCGGCGATGCAGGCCTGCATTTCGTGCAGCGGAGAGCCGTCGCTGGTGATCGTGCCTTTGTACAGTTTGACTGCGACAGACATCCCCCGCGGTCGCCACGCCGCCTTGCGAATGATCCCCGAGGCGCCTTCGCCCAGCACGTCACCCAGTTCCAGTTCCGACCAGGGAATGTTCGGTGTCGCGTCATCGCCCGCCAGATCCACGGCCATTTCCACCGGGTTACCGGCATAGGCCAGCCAGGTCAGGCTCGGCAGCGTCAGCAGCCACTGCGGCAGTTGAGTCAGGCGGTTGGCGGCGATGCGGATCAGTTCCAGGTTGTGGCAGTTGGCCAGGCTTTGCGGCAGGTGCGCCAATTGGTTGCCGGCCAACATCAGTTTTTGCAGCAACGGCCGCTCGCCCAATTCATTGGGCAATTGGCTGATGCAGTTATCCGTGAGGATCAGCCAGCGCAACTGCGGCGGCAGCGCGGCGGCGGGCACGTGGCTGATCCGGTTGGCCTTGAAGCCGATCATGCTCAGCTGTGCGCACTGGCCCAGGCACGCCGGCAGCTCGGTGAAGGCGTTGTCGGAGCAGAACAGCACGCGCAGGTGCGACAGGCGATGCAGGTCGTCGGGCAGGCTGCTCAGGGCGTTGCCCGTGAGGTTGAGGATTTCCAGGGAGTCGGCCAGTTCGAAGATTTCCCGCGGGAATTCGGTCAGCCCGCAGGACAGGTCCAGGCGCGTGATGCCGGCCAGTTGGCCGGCCTTGAGTTGGGCGAGGGTATTCATGAACGGCGCAGTCACTCGGCAAGAGGGCGTAAAAAGGCGCTCATGATACCGGGTGAGGCGCCGGTTGCGGGCAGACGGTTTGCAATTGGTTCAGACGGCTCGCGGTGCGAGCCAGGTCGATGGCCTGCCCTTCAAGGGCATGCGCCAAGGGGTGTTGGCCGATCAGCGTCAGGCGTTTGTCCTGGTCGTACAGCACGTCCACCAGGTTGATAAACCGTTGTTGCACGGCGATCGGGCAGTCTGCCAACTGGGGCAGCCCGTCGACAATCCAGTGGTCGAAGTCCTCGCAGAGCAGCAAGTAATCCATCACGGCCGTGAGTTGTTCGCACAGGTCGTTGAAGGTGAACGCGATGGTTGGCGCCTGATGGTGGCGACATATCAGCTGACGATTGCCGACGGTCAGGCTTTGCGCCGGGCAATCGGTGGCGGGCAGCCCGAGCATTTCACGCTGGACGGGCGTGCCCGGCCAAACATACTGGCCAGCGGTGAAGTGCTGCTCGGCATGCGCTTGGGGCAAGCTGCGAAAATCCTCGGGTGAGCTGACCTCCAGCACGTCCATCCGCGCGGCAATCAGGTCGATTACCGGCTTGAAGCGTTCGTGGTACAGCGGGTTGGGCAGCAGCCCCTCGGGCGCATAGTTTGAGGTCACCAGCACCAGCACGCCGCGCGCGAACAAGGCTTTGAACAGCCGGCTGATGAGCATGGCATCGCCGATATCGTGAACATGGAATTCGTCGAAACACAGCACCCGGCATCCCGCCAACAGCTCATCGAGGGTCACGCCCAGGGCGTCGTCATGCTCACGGTGCGCAAACATGCCCCGATGCAGGCGGGCAAAAAACGCATGGAAGTGCACGCGCTGTTTGTCGGCAATCGGCAGCGCCTGGAAAAACCCATCGAGCAGCCAGCTTTTGCCGCGCCCCACCGGGCCGTGCAGGTACAGGCTGCGCGTTGCACGGTTGGCGAGCAGGTGCTGGGTCTCGCGGGCGAGGGCGGCAATCGCCCGGGTTTGGCCTGCGCTCAGGGTATAGCCCTGTTGCCTGGCCTTGTTCTCAAAGAACGCCGGGATCGGCGAGGGGTCAAGGACGGCGGTTTTTTTGCCCAGCAAACGCTGAATCAGGGGAAGCACAGCCAATGCAAGTCACTCTGTCGTGCGGTGGTCGCCCACTTTAGGGCGCCCGAGGCGATTTGACCAATAGAGAAGCGCGCCGCCAGCTATCTCGAAAAAGCATGGCGAGGGGGTAGTCCTAGGCAAACTGGCGGTTTCTCCTTAAATGGCTAACCTCATACACAGTTGTCACCCCTGTATAAGGAATTGGGGCAGTGAAGGGACGAGCAGTATTGGCAGTCATGGGCGCCATACTCTGTAACACGGTTTACGCTGCGCAACTTCAGGTAGAAGTGCGCATCGACGTGCAACGGGGCTGCCAGTTGGTGGGCATCACCCGCGATGCGGGTATCGAGCAGCTGGGCGTGTTGGACTTTGGCAGCGGCCCGCGTCTGGATGACCCGGCCGGCCCCTTGAGTGCGGCCTTGATCAGCCAGCGCCAGCCGCGCCTGGAATGCAACCCGGACACACCCTATCAAATGCGCGTTGACGGCGGCCTGCATGGCGGCGTCGGCGAAGTGCGCTACCTCAGCGCCGCGACCCCCTCGAGTAAACCTATTCCCTATCGCCTCTACGCCGACGCCGCGCGACGTATTGCCTTGCCCGTGAATGAACCGCTCAGTGGCCGCGTGCCGGACTCGGGCAGCGTCGACTTGCCCTTATATGGCCGCATCGAACCGCTCAAGGACATCCCCGCCGTCGGCCGCTACACCGACCTGCTCAAGGTCACGGTCACATGGTAAGCCGGGGCTGGGCCCTCGTGGCCATGGGCGGCCTGTTGCTGCTGGCAGAAGACGCCCAGGCGGCCGTGGCCGGGCAGATTCATGCGCGGCTGGTGATAACCGCCAGTTGTGAGGTGAGCAAAGGCGCCGCAAGCGCGCCCGTGAGCCCCGCGGGCGGCACGGCAGTGCTCGACTTTGGCAGCCAGGGCCCGACCTGGAGCAACCCACTGGGCGCAGCCGTTTCCGATGGCGACAAGGCGCCGCTGTCGGTGTCCTGCAATCCGTCGGTGGTCAGCAGTTTCACCGTGACGATCGACGGCGGCGCGCACGGCGATGGCACCACGCGACGCTTGAGCAACGGGCGTCAGACCATCCCGTATCGGCTGTCGGCCGATCCGCTGGGCCAGAGCACTTACAGCATTGGCCAACAACGCAATTTCGTCGTGACCAAGGGCACACAAGTACCGATCCCGGTATTCGGCTCGGTGGTGGCGAATACCAGGGCCCTACCGGCCGGCATCTACACAGACACCCTGACGGTGACTCTGGATTGGTAAATCATGAGGATTAACATCATGCATGCACTTGTATCGAAAGCAGTTTTTCCATTGATGGCGCTGGTGTGGGTGTCGGGTACGCAGGCGGCCACGGTCGCCGGCACCGTCACCGCAACGCTGGTGCTGACCAGCAGCTGCCAGGTCAATGGTGCGGCGGCCACCGGCGGGATGAGCTTCGGTAACTTGAACTTCGGTACGGCCAACAGCCTGTTCACTGAAGCCGACGGCCAGGTGCTGGGCGGCGGCGGTGGCGCGTTGTCGATTCTGTGTTCGGCGGGCACTTCACCGACGCTGACCGTGTCTGCCGGCGCCAACGACGGCAAGTCCGTGGGCGGTGGTCGCGCGCTGTACGACGGTGTGGCTAATTACGTGCCGTATGACCTGTTCACCGATAGTGGCCACTCCAATTTGCTCGCCATCGGTGGGGTGATCAACCTGGCACCCAGCACGGGCGTGGCCCAGGCCGTGAATATTTACGGTAAGGCCAACGGCAAGGCCGGGCTGCCGGCCGGGACTTACACCGACACGGTCAACGTGACGCTGACGTTCTAAGTGCCATGAGCCGGGCAGGGTGGGCGGCGTGTGTGGTGTGCATCGGCTGGGGCATGCCGGTGTCGCTGCTGGCGGTGACCAGTCAGTCGTTCCAGGTCAGCGCGACCATCACCCCTGGATGCCTGGTGGTGGGTGGCGGGACGAACTACGGCAGCCTGGCCTTTGGCACTTATTCGGCCCTGGCGACCAGCACGGCGTCTGTCGCACTCACGGGGGGCGTGACCCTGCAATGTACGCCGGGGGTTGCGCTGAGCATGAGTGTCGATGGCGGTTTGCACAACAACAGCGGTCGGCGGATGCAGCTCAATAGCGGCACTGCTCAAGTGGCTTATCAACTGTTTCGGGACGCGGCGTTCAGCCAGAGCCTGGGCATCAGCCAAAGCGTGAGCGTGGCCTACACCAACGCAGCCAGCATCACCTTGCCGATTTATGGGCGAGTGCAGTTACCGGGTAATACGCCTGGGGGGACGTACAGCGACACGTTGCAGGTGCAGCTGTCGTGGTAAGGCGATTGGCAATGAGGAGTAAGACTTATGTATGCAGCTTCCCGGCACTGGTGGGCAGCAGGTTTGAGCGCGTTGTGGGCGTTGACGGCAGGGCAGGCGCAGGCGGCCAGCTCGGTGCTGATCTGGCCGATTGACCCGGTGCTGGAGGCCGACCAACAGGCCAGCGCCCTGTGGCTGGAAAATCGCGGCACGGAGACCGCCAACCTGCAAATCCGCGTGTTTGCCTGGACCCAGAGCGGTTTTGATGAGCAGTACCAGAACCAGCGCGACGTGATCGGCAGCCCGCCGGTGGCGAAAATCGAGCCGGGGCAGAAACAGCTGGTGCGCCTGACCCGGACCAAAGAGGTGCCGCCGGGCCGGGAACTGGCCTACCGGATCATCATTGATGAAATCCCCCCGGCCGCGCCGCCTGCGGCCCCGGCTGATGGCAAGACGGCCGCTGCGATTCGCTTCCAGATGCGCTATTCGGTGCCGCTGTTCGCCTATGGCCCGGGCCTTTGGAGCAAGGTAGATGGCACCCGCGAGCGCGACCCCAAAAGTGCCGGCAAGCCGGACCTGAGTTGGAAAAAGGTCACAGTGGGTGGGCGCAACTATGTCGAAATGCGCAACCAGGGCGCCGTGCATGCGCGCTTGACCGACGCCACGTTCAAACAGGGCGGCCAGCCTCGGCCGCTGGTGGAAGGCCTGATGGGCTATGTGCTGCCGGGCGCAACCATGCGCTGGCCAGTGCCGGAGGGCCTGCCGGCTGATCAGCCGCTGCAGGTGCGAGTCAATGGTGCGACGCAATTGGAGAACCTTGCACCGGGGCGATAAATCAGTGCGGTAGGGCATGGAGCAGCCCCTGGTGTTAACGGATGGAGATGTCCATTGATGGACACAAAGCCTTGGTGAGCCATGAACGGGCGAGAGGTTTATGGCGATCGGTGTGGGTGGTGAGTGGCCTGTCTGGCCTGGTGCTTGCGGCGCCGGGTGTGGCCGCTCCATTGCCGCCCCCTCCCAGCAGTATGGAGGCTGTTGCCGATGCGCAGTTGTTTCTGGAACTGGTGGTCAATCAGATGGATACCGGGCGCGTGGTCGCCGTCAATCAGCGTGCCGGGCAATTGTTTTTGCCGGCGTCGGTGTTGCAGGAAATCGGTATGAAGCTGCCGGGTGAAGTGCCCGCCGAGGTTGCGCTGGAAAACCTGCCAGGCATGCACACCGATTACGACAGCCAGGGCCAGCGCCTGATGCTCAGCGTGCCGCCGGCCTGGTTGCCGGAGCAATTTATCGGCAATCGCAACAATTACCCGCGCACCCAGGCGCTGACCAGCTTTGGCGCGCTGCTCAACTATGACGCCTACCTCAACGACACCGATGACGCCGGCACCTACCTCGGCATCTTCAACGAAGTCAGGTTGTTCGACACCTGGGGCACCTTGTCCAACACCGGCCAGTACCGCACCACGCTTGGCCGGGAGACAGCCGGCGGCAGCCTGGACAACGGCTATCGGCGTTATGACACCACGTGGCGGTTTTCCGACGACGAGCGCCTGCTGACCTATGAGGCCGGCGACGTGATCAGCGGTGCCTTGCCGTGGAGCACCTCGGTGCGTCTTGGCGGTGTGCAGGTGTCGCGCGATTTTGGTGTGCGTCCGGATTTGGTCACCTACCCGCTGCCACAGTTTGCCGGTGAGGCCGCCGTGCCGTCGTCGGTGGACCTGTTTATCAACGGCTACAAAACCAGCAGCGCCGACCTGCAGCCTGGGCCGTACACCCTGACCAACGTGCCGTTCATCAACGGCGCGGGTGAGGCGGTGGTGGTGACCACCGACGCCCTGGGCCGGCAGGTCTCGACCACGGTGCCGTTCTACGTCACGAGTACGCTGTTGCAAAAGGGCTTGTCGGACTTTTCGGTGGCGGCGGGTAACCTGCGCCGCGACTACACCGTGCGCGATTTTGGCTATGGCTCCGGCGTGGCGAGCGGCACCTTTCGGTACGGGCTGTCGGATGCGTTTACCCTGGAAAGCCACGCCGAAGCCGCGGGTGACCTGGCCTTGGGCGGTGTCGGCGGCAACCTGCGCATGGGCAACTTCGGCGTGCTCAATACCGCCGTCAGCCAAAGCCAGTTCGACGGGCGCACAGGCCAGCAACTGAGCCTGGGCTACCAGTACAGCAATCAGCGTTACAGCGTGTCTTATCAACGGGTAGAGCGCCGCGATGAGTACGCCGACCTGAGCCTGGTCGACACGCCCTATGCCAGCCTCAGCAAGCGCAGCCAGCAAGCGACCTTGAGCCTGAACCTCAACGATTTCGGCAGTTTGGGCGTGGGGTATTTCGATGTGCAGGCGGCGGATGATTCTCGCACCCGCCTGGTGAACATGACCTGGAGTAAAGCGCTGTGGCGCAACAGCAGTTTCTACCTGTCGGCCAACCACGAGGTCGGTGACAGCAGCTGGGCAGTGCAGGCCCAAGTGGTGGTGCCCTTCGACATCTACGGCAGCCTCAGTGTGGGCAGCGAACGCAGCAAAACCGGACAAAGCCAGCAGCGCGTCAACTACAGCCGGGCAGTGCCGGCCGAGGGCGGCGTGGGCTTTAACCTGGGTTACGCCAGCGGTGACGGGCCGGCTTATCGGCAGGCCGACCTGACCTGGCGCTTGCAGTCGGTGCAGTTGCAGGCCGGCGTGTATGGCAACCGCGACGCCGAAACCCGCTGGGCGGATGCCAGTGGCTCGCTGGTATGGATGGACCACCACGTGTTCGCGGCCAACCGTGTCGACGATGCGTTTGTGGTGGTGAGCACCGATGGCGTCGGCGGCGTACCGGTGCGTTACGAGAACCAAGTGGTGGGTGAAACCGACCGCAACGGGCACTTGCTGGTGCCATGGACCAGCGCCTACTACCGGGCCAAATACGAGATCGACCCGCTGAACCTGCCGGCCAACATGCAAGTGCCCAACGTCGAGCAGCGCGTGGCCGTGCGCCGTGGCAGTGGTTACCTGCTGGAGTTTCCGGTGCGCCGGGTGCTCGCGGCGAGCATCACCCTGGTCGATGCCCAGCATCAGGACTTGCCCCTGGGCAGCCAGGTGCGACACGAGCAAAGCGGCGCGCTGGCGGTGGTGGGGTGGGACGGGCTGGTCTACCTGGAAAACCTGGCGGCCCACAACACCTTGCAGGTCACCGTCGGCGATGGCCAGACCTGCCAGGCGACGTTCGAACTGGATACCACACAGGAGCAGGTGCCGCTGATCGGGCCACTGGTGTGCCAATGACATAAGGAGTGTGCGTGTGCAGGTCAAGGATTGGCTGTTGCGGTTATTGCTGTTGGCGAGCCTGGGCGTGTCGGTGCAGGTGCAGGCGGTGTGCACGGTGGGCGCCACTGTGCCGGCCAGTTTCGGCACCACGGTGAGTTCTATGACCGTGCGCACCACCTCCCAGCCGAGCTCGACCACCAACGCTGGGTTGAGCTGCACGCCGGCGCTGCTGTCAGTCTTGACCTCCAATGACCATTTCTATGCGACCGTCACCGGCTCCTCGCAAGGCGGCCTGGTCGGGCCGACCGGGGATGTCATCAGCTATACGATCTACGCCAACAACACCACCGCATTCCCAATAACGCGCGGCACCGCGTTCGATTTTGGCGGCAGTGGTGGCATTGCCGCCTCCCTTGGCCTGGTGTTCGGGCCGGGTACCAAAATTGTGCCGCTGTATTTCGCCACCACCGTCGGCAGTAACGTGGCGGCAGGTGTGTACACCGAAAGCCTGAGTATCTTCTGGAACTGGAATTACTGTTCGGGCATTGGCATTGGTGGGATTTGCGCGGGCCGCGAGATCAACAACGGCACGACCACGCTGAATGTGAGCATGACCGTGGTCAATGACTGCCAGATCACTACGCCCGCCATCGCCTTTGGCAGCGCGCCGGTGGTCAGTGCATTTGCCACCGTCAACGGGCAGGCCAGCGTTGCCTGCACCAAGGGCAGCGCCTACACCGTGGGCCTCAGTGACGGGCAGAACCCGGTGAGTGTGGGTGGCCGCCGGCAGATGGTGTCCGCCGGTAACTTCCTTGCTTACGACATCTTCAAGAGTGCCAGCACGACCCGCTGGGGCAGCGTGGGCACGGCGCGTCGGGCCAGTTCAACGGCCGAGGTCAACCCTGGCAACGGCCTGGGCACCGGCAGCCAGGTGTTCAACTACAACGCCAAGGTCTACACCGACCAGACCACGCCGCCGGGCGGCACCTATCTGGACAACGTGGTGCTGGACGTGGGCTTTTAGAACTTCATCATCTGCGTGGTCGGCTGATCCACCGGGCTGACCATTGCGTAGTTGTAGCCGCTGCCGGACCAGTACTCGGCCTGCAAACCATCGGCGCTGCGGCTGCCGCGGGGCAGAAAGCCGTTTTCCGGGCCAGGCGGGCGGATGTAGAAGCTGATGCGCCGGCCCTGCGGGTCTTCGTACAGCACCATCGCGGCAGCGCCCTGCTCAGTGGTGAGCAAGCGCCCGCTGACCGGCTTGAAACCTGCCTGGCTCAAGTCCGGCAGGCGGTGCGCCTGGTTGAAGTAGCGATCCAGCCAGGCCTGCATCGAGCCGCCGTCCTGGGCGTTGTAGTCGGCGGGCATGATGCCGTCCTGAGCAAACAGGCGGAACGCTTGCATGGCGTCGGCCATCGGCAACAGGGCAGGCTGGGTCGCTTCGCGGGCGTGCCAGCCGCCAAAACCGCCCAGGCTGACGGCGATCAACAACACGGCAGCCGTGGCGAAGTGGCGACGCGATTGGTGTTTGATGCGTTGGCGAATCAGCGCCGGGTCCAGCGCGGGGTTGGTCGGTTGTTGCAAGGCCCCGCTCAATGACGCGCGCAGTGCTTGCGCATCCTGTTGCCAGGCATGCACCTGGGCAGCGACGTCGGGGTGGGTCGCCAAGTAGGTTTCAAGCACGCGGCGATCGCTCTCCAGCAGTTGGTGATCGACGTAGGCGTGCAAATCGCGTTCGCTGGGGGGCAGGCTGATCATTTGAGTATCCGCAGGGAAGGGCTGGCAATTTCGCCATCACTGAGTTGGCGCAGGGCCTGGCGCGCCCGGGACAAGCGCGACATGACGGTGCCGACGGGCACCTCGAGGATGACGGCAACCTCCTTGTAGCTTAAGCCTTCGACCGACACCCAGAGCAACAGGGCGCGCTGTTCGGTGTTGAGTTGGTCAAAAGCCTGCAAGGCCGATTGGGCCATCACCGTGCGCTCCACCGAAGGTTGCGCGTCGTCACGGCCGGTGAAGAAGTCGAGCATGCGCGCGTAACGCCGGCTGCGGCGGTGGGCGTCGAGGAATTGCCGGTAAAGAATCGAGAACAGCCACGCGCGCAAGTCGCCTTCGATGCGTTTGTCGGCCCATCGGGTGATTGCGCGTTCCAGGGTCGACTGCACCAGGTCGTCGGCGCTGCTGGTGTTACGGGTCAGGGACACGGCAAAGCGCCGCATCCTGGGGATCAGTTCACGTAACTGTTCGTCGAGTTCATGCATGGGAATCTGGCTGGTCGCTACGCTGGGACTAGAGAGACGTCTGACGTTGAAGGTTATTCCCAAGCCTGAAAAATAAACACAGGGCGTGGGAATAGAGCGGATCGGCGTTCGTCTTAATGCTCCGACCTTATGTTTCACCGCTTAGGCCTCTGGCCCTGGAGTCACTTCATGGTAGATCACTCATCACCGCCCCGTCCTCCGTTGAGTACCGCGAGCCTGATCGCACGGCTCGCCGGTATCGGTGCCGTGGTTGCCGTTGTTGCCGGGGCGTTTGCCTACGTCAACGGCACCCTCGACCCACAGCGCCTGCGCCCCAAAACCCTGGTTAATGCCCTGGAAACTAATAACGGCCTGCACCCTGGTTTTCGCCGCAACCATGCCAAGGGCGTGTGTGTGGCGGGTTACTTCGAGAGCAGCCCCGAGGCGCGGGCGTATTCCAGTGCCCAGGTGTTCAGCGAAGCGAGAACGCCGGTGATCGGCCGATTTGCCTTGCCCAGTGGCAACCCTTACGCGCCGGACAGCAGTGTGCCGATCCGCAGTTTTGCCTTGCAATTGAGCCAAGCCAACGGCCAGCAATGGCGCACCGGGATGAACAGCATGCCGGTGTTTCCGGTGGGCACGCCTGAAGCCTTTTACCAGATGCTCAAGGCGGGCGCGCCAGACCCGGCCACCGGCAAGCCGAACCCGGCGGGCATGCCGGCGTTTTTTGCCGCGCACCCGGAGACTGCGCCGTTCCTGGCGTGGGTCAAGACGGCCAAGCCGTCGGCCAGCTATGCGACAGAGACCTACAACGGCATCAATGCGTTTTATCTGGTCAGCGCTGACGGCAAACGCCAGGCAGTGCGTTGGGGCGTTGTGCCGCAGAGCCAGGATGCAGCGGGCGATACCGCACCGTCGGGCAGTGACTTTCTTGAAAAAGACCTGGTGCAGCGCCTGGCGTCCGGCCCGCTGCGTTGGCAGCTGAACATGACCCTGGCCAACCCTGGTGACCCGCTGGACGATGCGAGCAAAACCTGGACCGGCGAACACAAGGTGCTCAACGCCGGCACGCTGGTACTGCAGAGCAGCCAGCCGCAAGCGGACGGCGATTGCCGCGATATCAACTTTGATCCGCTGATTTTGCCCAGTGGTATCCAGGCCTCCGACGACCCGCTGCTGGCGGCGCGTTCGGCAGCCTACGCCAGCTCGTACGTGCGTCGCGCCGGTGAAGTCAGCCCGCTGCACAGCGCCCCTCAGGAGTCGAAGCCATGAATGTTCAACCACGCTATTTCGCGCCGCTGGCGCGCGTGCTGCATTGGCTGATGGCGCTGATGGTCATCGCTATGTTGTTTATCGGTGCGGGCATGGCGGCGTCGGTGTCGGAGCGCCATGAGTGGCTGATCCACCTGCATAAGCCATTGGGGATTGCGATTCTGGCACTGGTGATCGTGCGGCTGGTGGTGCGTTTTTCCACTCGGCAACCGCCGCTGCCTGATGATTTGCCGCTGTGGCAAAGGTTGGCCGCCAAGGCCTCTCATGTGCTGTTGTACGCGTTGATGCTGGTGTTGCCGCTGCTGGGCTGGGCGATGATTTCGGCGGCCGGTGACCCGGTAATGCTCAGCAGTTCAGTGCAGTTGCCGGCGTTGGTGGGGGCGAATGCGCCGTTGTTTGCGGTGTTGCGCAAGGCCCATGGGTATCTGGCGTATCTGCTGTTTCTGACGGTGCTGTTGCACCTGGCGGCGGCGCTGTTTCACGGGTTGATTCGCCGTGACGGCGTGCTGCAAAGCATGACCGGCACCAAGGACTGATGCCGGGGGCGGGACGGTTTAGCGCAGTGCCGTGACGATATCGGCAACCGTGCTCAAGACGTCCTTGCCCAGCTGTTTGGAGCGCTCACCTGACCAACCGGTTTTCGGGTTGGGCGCATCGTCGTTGTCCTTGAAGGGCATCTCCAGGGTCAGCGACAGACAGTCGAATTTCTCTCCGACGGCATTGCAGGCCAGCGTCATGTTGGCCTCGCCCGGCAGGTCGCGGGTGTAACCGTGGGTGGTTTGGAAGTCGCGAGTCAGCGCGCTCAAGTGGCTGCGGAAGTGTTTTTCCAGCGCTTCGAGGCGAGGCGTGTAGCCCGGGTTGCCTTCGCAGCCGGCGGTGAACACGTAGGGGATTTCTTCGTCGCCGTGAATATCGAGAAACAGATCGACGCCGTATTTTTCCATCTGCTGCTGGGCGAACAGCACTTCAGGGCTGATTTCCTGACTGGCGCTCTGCCAGGCACGGTTGAGGTCCTGGCCCATGGCATTGGTGCGCAAGTGGCCGTGGAAGGCGCCGTCGGGGTTCATGTTGGGGATCAGGTACAGGTCAGCGACGGACAGCAGTTTTTTCAGCTCGGCGTCACCGTCCTGTTGCAGGCGTTCAATGACGCCTTCCATGAACCATTCGGCCATGTGCTCGCCGGGGTGCTGCTGGGCGATGATCCAGACCTTGCGCTGGCCCTCGCCACCCTTGCCGCGGCGCAGCAGTTGGATATCTCGGCCTTCAGCACTTTTACCGGTGGCGAGTAACTGGGTGCCCGCGCGGGTCATGGCCTGCTCGATCAAGGCGTCGTGACGCTCGCGGCTGTAGGGTTCGAAGTAGGCGATCCAGGCTTGTTTTTCGCGGGTTTCCAGGCTGATGTGCAATGTTTCGCCATCGAAGCGCGTGGGGACGCGAAACCAGTTGATATGGTCGTAGGACGCCACGGCGTTATAGCCGCTCCAGGCATTTTTGTAAGAAGACTGACTCGCGTTACTCAGGCGGAAGGTGTGGGTGTGGCCCACGTGCATGCCTTCGGCCTTGAAGTGGAACCACTGGAAGTGTGCGCTGCGGGTGTCGGGTTTGATCGCCAGCAATAACTGATAGGCATCACTCGCATCCAGAACCTGGATGTTGCCACTGTCGAAGTCGGTGCTGATCTTGATGGAGGTCAAGGCCACGGTCATAGTCTGATTGCCTGAATATGAGTGTTGTGGCGGATATCTTACACAGGAGTCAGGCAAAATCTTGATGCAATATTTTTGCACGGAGGAGGGGGCGTCATCCTTGACGCAGCAGCAGCTTAGAATCTATGAGATTGATTCTCAAGCGCTATTTCGGAAAGATCGGGGCTAGAGCGCTCGTTCGGCTTTCTTTTGACGATGGTCTTTTGCTACCATGCGCGCCATCAAGCAACACACAGTCTTCATTAGCCTGAAGCCATGCCAGGGAAACTGGCAAAAAAAAGACCCGGCCAAAGAGCCGGGTCAAAAACCGTGATTAGCCTGATGAGGAGATATTCCAAGAGTCCGACCTAAGGTCCCTTGGTCTATCGACTGATCTCGCGATCAGCTGAGCCCAATAATAATCATTATCATTTGCAAGTCAAATGTTTTTATCCGCGGGATAGAAATATTTTTTCGTTGTGTCTGTTATACGCTTGCCTGAGCCACCGGCGACTGCAGCTTCCGCTCCACCATCACCTTCGCCATATCAATCAAATACACCACTGAAAACGCCAGGTCCCGCTGGTTGCCCTGACGGCTGCTCGCCAGTTCATAGGCCGCCGCTGCCGCGCTGCGTAACAGCTCCGAAGCATGCACCAGCGCGTCCTCGTGGCTGACGTTGGGCTTGATGTCGAAGAAACACTCATCCGGGAGCGGTGCCGACACATCGTCTTTCAAGTAATGATCCAATGCGCGCTGAGCCGCGCCGCTGGTGCGCAGCCCCGACAGTTGTTCGGTTTCAGCGGTGCCGGGCAGTTGATACGGGCGGGTCGTCATGAGGGTAGCTACTCTGAGTGAATGTCGAAAACCTGCGCCCGATACTAATACGAATCGTATTTATGTCATTTGATGGATTACTACAAACTGTTTATTGTCGTGGCCTTTGCACAACGTATTGTCACCGCCCATGGATAACTGGATAGCGTTGGTCAAAGCCAACATGAAAGACCGCAAGGTCACGCAGGATGAACTGGCTGAACGCCTGGGCATGTCCCAGGGTGGCGTGGGCCATTGGCTCAACAAGCGTCGCGTGCCAAGCCTGGCGGACATGAACCGGGTACTTGCCGAGTTAGGGTTGGAGTATCTGGAGGTTGCGCTCGAAATTCGGCCGAAAGCCGATCAGGCGCCGACCCTGGAAAAACACTACAACCCGTATTTTCGCTACCCGGTCAGCGACTGGAAGGGCGTCTGCGAAATACGCGAGGAGCGCCCGGCCTACGGCGCCGCGCGTTTTGAGCTGACCGATTACCACGCCCGGGGCGAAGTCTACTGGCTGCCTGTGACGGGAGATGCGATGACTGCCCCCAGTGGTTTGAGTATTGGCGCAGGCATGTTGATTCTGGTGGACCCGGCCATTGATGCCGAACCCGGCAAACTGGTGGTCGCCCAATGGGCTGACAGCCCCCAGGCGACCTTTCGCCAGTTAATGGAAGAAAGCGGCCAGCGCTACCTGGTGCCGCTCAATCCCACTTATCCCAAGCAGCTGTTTACCGATGACTGCCGAATCCTCGGCGTTGTCGTGCAAGCCACGGCGAAGTTTTAGTCCGCTGTTTCCAGCGCCACCAGGGCACTGCCTTCGGCAACCATCTCACCTTCCTGGCAAAACAGCGCCTTGACCACGCCGGCGTGCGGCGCGCGAATGCTGTGCTCCATCTTCATCGCTTCCAGTACCACCAATTGTGTACCGGCTTCGACGGCCTGGCCGACTTCCACCAACACCCGCACGATGCTGCCGTTCATCGGCGCCGTGAGCCCACCCTGATGAGATTGGTTGGCCTCGACCGCTGCAATCGGGTCGAACAGGCTCACTGCATGCATCTCGCCGTCCCAGCGCAGGTACACGCAACCTTCGCCGCGCACCGTCAGATGGGCACGGCGTACGCCGTTGTGCTCAAGCCACAACTGCTCGCCACAAAGCTGCGCAGCGCCTCCACCCAATGTCACCCGTCGATCCTGCGCGCCGCTGCTCAAATGCAGCGAGACCTCGGCAGGCAGCCCCGCGCGAAAACCCCGCGTGTCCGCCCACGGCCCATCACCTGGCGGCAGACTCTGCATAAGCGCTGAGCCTGCGGCCTGCCAGAATTCGTCGCTGAATTCGCCCGGCACTGGCAACAACTCAGCCTGGTAGCGCGGAATAAACCCGGTATCCAATTCAGCCGCCGCAAACGCCGGATGGCCGATGATGCGCCGCAAAAAGCCCAGGTTGGTCTTGAGCCCACCCACCGCGAACTCATCAAGCATGCTCAACAAACGCAGGCGCGCCTGTTCACGGTCTTCGCCCCAGGCAATCAGTTTGCCCAGCATCGGGTCGTAGAACGGCGAAACGCTGTCGCCTTGTTCTACCCCGCTGTCCACGCGACGGCCCGGGCCGGGTGCGCTTTCGCGGTACAGCGCGAGGTGCCCGGTGGCCGGTAGAAAATCATTGGCCGGGTCTTCGGCATACAAGCGCACTTCAATCGCGTGCCCGATCAAGGGCACCTGGTCCTGGGTGATCGGCAGCGGCTCGCCCTGGGCGACACGGATCTGCCAGGCCACCAAATCGAGGCCGGTAATCGCCTCGGTCACCGGATGTTCCACCTGCAGCCGCGTGTTCATTTCCATGAAGAAAAACTCGCCACGCGCGTCGAGCAAAAACTCCACCGTGCCCGCGCCCACATAACCGATGGCCTGGGCCGCGCGCACGGCGGCTTCGCCCATGGCTTTGCGCTGCGCAACGCTCAGGCCCGGCGCCGGCGCTTCTTCCACGACCTTTTGATGGCGACGCTGAATCGAGCAGTCGCGCTCATTGAGGAACAAACAGTGACCATGCTGGTCGGCAAAGACCTGGATTTCCACATGACGCGGCTTGATCAGGTATTTCTCCACCAGCATCTGCCCGTTGCCAAACGACGACAGTGCCTCACGCTGTGCGGAAGCCAGGGCCTCGGCCAGTTGGCTGACGTCCTCGACCACCTTCATGCCCTTGCCGCCGCCCCCCGCAGTGGCCTTGAGCAGCACCGGATAGCCGATGCGCTCGCAGGCCGCGCGGAAGGTGTCCAGGTCCTGAGCTTCACCGTGGTAACCCGGCACCAGCGGCACGCCGGCTTTTTCCATCAGCGCCTTGGCGGCCGATTTGCTGCCCATTGCATCGATGGCCGAGGCGGGCGGGCCGAGGAAGATCAACCCGGCCGCTTCAATCGCGCGAGCAAAACCGGCGTTTTCCGATAGAAACCCATACCCGGGATGGATCGCCTGGGCGCCGCTGGCTTGGGCGGCGGCAATCAGCTTGTCGATTTGCAGGTAACTGTCGGTGGCCTTGCTGCCACCCAGGTCGACACGGATGTCTGCCTCGCGGCTGTGGCGCGCATCACGGTCGATGGCGCTGTGTACCGCCACGGTGGTCAGGCCCATGGCCTTGGCGGTGCGCATCACTCGGCAGGCAATTTCGCCGCGGTTGGCCACCAGCACAGTTGTCAGTGGGCTCATGAACGCGGCTCCTGTGCTTGCCAGCTGGGCGGGCGTTTTTGCAGGAAGGCGCGCAAGCCTTCCTGGCCCTCGGCGCTGACGCGAATCCGCGCGATGGCGTTTTCGCAATAGCGGCGCAACGCCGGGGTGACGGCGCCGTTGCCCACTTCGCGCAACAAGTCCTTGCTGGCGCGCATCGCCGCAGGGCTGTTGAGCAGCAGGTTGGCGATCCAGTGTTCGACGTGCTGATCCAGCTCACCGGCGGGGTAACTTTCTGCCAACAGGCCAATGTCGCGTGCTCGCTGGCCGCCAAAACGCTCAGCGGTCAGGGCATAACGCCGCGCCGCACGTTCGCCGATAGCCTGCACCACGAACGGGCTGATCACCGCCGGAGCCAGGCCGATGCGCGCCTCCGACAGGCAGAACTGCGCGTCATCGGCGCCGATCGCCATGTCGCAGCAACTGATCAAGCCCAGCGCGCCGCCATAGGCCGCGCCCTGCACAACGGCCAGGGTCGGGATTTTCAGCTTGGCCAGGTTGTACATCAACTCCGCCAGCTCGCGGGCGTCGTCCAGGTTGGTGTGGTAGTCCAACTCGGCCGATTGCTGCATCCACGCCAGGTCGGCACCGGCACTGAAGTGCTTGCCGCGCCCGCGCAGCACCACGAAGCGCAGCGACGAATCGCCCTGCACCTGGTCGAGCGCGATGATCAGTTCGCGGATCATTTCGGCGTTGAACGCGTTGTTCTTGGCTTCGCGGCTGAGCCACAGCGTGGCAAAACCACGGCGGTCGGTGATCAGTTCGAGGGTGTTGAAATCGCTCATGGGGTACAGCTCCATTTACATGCGGAACACGCCGAAGCGGCTCGGCTCGATGGGGGCGTTCAGCGAAGCGGACAAGGCCAGGGCCAGCACGTCGCGGGTCTGCAGCGGGTCGATGACGCCGTCATCCCACAAGCGCGCGCTGGAGTAATAGGGATGGCCCTGGGTTTCATACTGGTCGAGGATCGGCTGCTTGATCGCAGCTTCCTCTTCGGCGCTGAAGTCTGCGCCGGCGCGTTCGGCTTGTTCACGCTTGACCTGCACCAGCACGCCGGCCGCCTGTTCGGCACCCATCACGCCGATGCGTGCATTGGGCCACATCCACAAAAAGCGCGGGTCGTAAGCCCGGCCGCACATACCGTAGTTACCGGCACCAAAGCTGCCGCCGATGATCACCGTGAATTTGGGCACCTTGGCACAGGCCACCGCGGTGACCAGCTTGGCGCCGTGCTTGGCGATGCCGCCGGCTTCGTATTTCTGGCCGACCATGAAGCCGGTAATGTTCTGCAAAAACAGCAGCGGAATCCCGCGCTGGCACGCCAGTTCGATAAAGTGCGCGCCTTTTTGCGCGGCTTCGGCGAACAGAATCCCGTTATTGGCCAAAATCGCAATCGGGTAGCCATGCAGGTGGGCAAAGCCACACACCAGCGTGGTGCCAAACAGTGCCTTGAATTCATCGAACACCGAGCCGTCGACCAGCCGCGCAATCACTTCGCGCACATCAAACGGCTGCTTGGCATCGGCCGGGATCACGCCGTAAAGCTCTTCGCTGCTGTACAGCGGCGCCACCGGCGGGCGTTGCAGCAACTGGCCCTGTTTACGCCAGTTGAGGTTGGCCACACTGCGCCGGGCCAGGGCCAGCGCGTGTTCATCGCTGTCGGCATAGTGGTCGGCCACACCGGAGATCTTGCAGTGCACGTCGGCGCCACCCAGGTCTTCAGCGCTGACCACTTCGCCGGTCGCCGCTTTCACCAGCGGCGGGCCGGCGAGGAAGATGGTCGCCTGCTGACGCACCATGATGGCTTCGTCGGCCATGGCCGGCACGTAGGCACCGCCCGCGGTGCACGAGCCCATCACCACCGCAATCTGCGGGATGCCCTGGGCGCTCATGTTTGCCTGGTTGAAGAAGATCCGCCCGAAGTGCTCGCGATCCGGGAAGACCTCATCCTGACGCGGCAGGTTGGCGCCACCGGAGTCCACCAGGTAAATGCACGGCAGGCGGTTCTGCTCGGCGATGGTCTGCGCGCGCAGGTGTTTTTTTACCGTGAGCGGGTAGTAGGAGCCGCCTTTTACCGTGGCGTCGTTGGCGACGATCATGCATTCGACGCCTTCTACACGGCCGATCCCGGCAATCACCCCGGCCGCTGGCACGTCTTCGCCGTACACCTGATGGGCCGCCAGTTGGCTCAGTTCAAGGAATGGCGAGCCCGGGTCGAGCAAACGATTGATCCGCTCACGGGGCAGCAGTTTGCCGCGCGACGTGTGCCGCTCCTGAGCCTTGGCGCCACCGCCTTGCTGCACGTGGGCGAGCAGGCTGTGCAGGGCGTCGACCTGTAGGCGCATGGCTGCGCTGTTGTCGGCAAATTCTGCCGAACGCGGGTTGAGTTGGGTGTGCAAGGTGGCCATGGGCGCTCCTTCAGCGGGTTTCGTTGAAGAGTTCGCGGCCGATCAGCATCCGGCGAATCTCACTGGTGCCGGCGCCGATTTCGTACAGCTTGGCGTCACGCAGCAGGCGCCCGGCGGGGAATTCGTTGATGTAACCGTTACCGCCCAGAATCTGAATGGCGTCCAAGGCCATTTGTGTGGCGCGCTCGGAGCTGAACAGGATGACCCCGGCGGCATCCTTGCGCGTGGTCTCACCGCGCTCGCACGCCTGCGCCACCGCGTAGAGGTAGGCGCGCCCGGCATTGAGCTGGGTGTACATGTCGGCGACCTTGCCTTGGATCAGCTGGAATTCGCCGATGCTCTGGCCGAACTGCTTACGGTCGTGGATGTACGGCACGATCAGGTCCATGCACGCCTGCATGATGCCGATCGGGCCGCCCGCCAGCACCACGCGTTCGTAGTCCAGGCCGCTCATCAGCACTTTCACGCCGCCATTGAGTGCACCGAGGATGTTTTCTTCGGGCACTTGCACGTCATCGAAAAACAGCTCGCAGGTGTTGGAGCCGCGCATGCCGAGCTTGTCGAACTTGTTGCTGCGGCTGAAGCCTTTCCAGTCGCGCTCGACGATAAATGCAGTGATGCCGTGAGGGCCTTTTTCCACGTCGGTCTTGGCGTAGATCACGAAGGTGTTGGCGTCGGGGCCGTTGGTGATCCAGGTCTTGCTGCCGTTGAGCACATAGTGGTCGCCGCGTTTTTCGGCGCGCAGTTTCATCGAGACCACGTCGGAGCCGGCGTTCGGCTCGCTCATGGCGAGGGCGCCGATATGTTCGCCGCTGATCAGCTTCGGCAGGTATTTGAGCTTCTGTTCGTGGCTGCCGTTACGGTTGATCTGGTTGACGCACAGGTTCGAGTGAGCGCCGTAGGACAGCCCGACTGACGCCGAGCCTCGGCTGATTTCTTCAATGGCTACCACGTGGGCCAGGTAGCCCAGGCCGGCGCCGCCGTACTCTTCCGGCACCGTAATGCCGAGCAGGCCCATGTCACCGAACTTGCGCCACATATCGGCGGGGAACAGGTTGTCACTGTCGATTTGAGCCGCGCGGGGCGCGATTTCCTTGGCCACGAAGGACTGCACCTGGTCGCGCAGCATGTCGATGGTTTCGCCGAGGGCGAAGTTCAGGGACGGGTAACTCATGGACAGGCACCTTAATGTGAGCTTTGTTGTTGTGTGGTTAAGCGCCGGGGAGGGCGCTCACCTTTACGTTAACGTAAGCTTGCGTTGCGAGGCTGTCAATCGTAGTTTACGTTTACGTCAAGCAGCCGCCGTCCACCTTACAAAAAAGACAAAAGGGGTCGTTATGGATCAACCGAATCAGAGCTACAGCCGTGGCGCTCAGGACAAGGCGTTGCTGGCCATGACCATAGGCCAGGCCTTCGATAACACGGTCTCGCGCTACCCCGAGGGTGAAGCGTTGGTGGTGCGCCATCAGCAACGCCGCTACACCTGGCGGCAACTGGCCGAGGCGGTTGATTTGCACGCCCGTGCGTTCCTGGCCCTGGGCATGCAAGCCGGCGACCGCCTGGGCATCTGGGCGCCCAATTGTGCAGAGTGGTGCATCACCCAGATTGCCAGCGCCAAGCTTGGCGTGATCCTGGTCAACATCAACCCGGCCTACCGCAGCAGTGAGCTGGAGTACGTGCTCAACCAGTCCGGTTGCCAATGGCTGGTGTGCGCCGGGTCATTCAAAGGCTCCGATTACCACGCCATGTTGCAGGCACTGAGCCCCAACCTGGGCGCCATGATCAGCCTCGATCCCAACCCACCCCAGGGTTTTTTGCCCTGGTCGCAGCTGGCGGCCCTGGGCGCTGGCGTCCCGCCCGAACAGCTGCACAGCCGCCAGGCCAGCCTGCATTTCGACCAGGCCGTGAACATTCAGTACACGTCCGGCACCACCGGGTTTCCCAAGGGCGCCACCCTCAGCCATCACAACATTCTCAACAACGGTTACATGGTTGGCGAAAGCCTGGGCCTCACGGCGCACGACCGGCTGGTGATCCCGGTGCCGTTGTATCACTGCTTTGGCATGGTCATGGGCAACCTTGGCTGCATCACCCACGGCACCACGATGATTTACCCGAATGACGGCTTTGATCCGCTGCTGACCCTCAGTGCCGTCGCCGAAGAGCACGCCACCGGCCTCTACGGCGTGCCGACCATGTTCATCGCCATCCTCGATCACCCTCGCCGCGGCGAATTCGAGCTGACAAGCTTGCGCACCGGGATCATGGCCGGGGCCACATGCCCTATCGAGGTGATGCGCCGCGTCATCAGCGAACTGCACATGGGTGAAGTGCAGATTGCCTATGGCATGACTGAAACCAGCCCGGTGTCACTGCAAACCGGTGCCAATGATGACCTCGAGCGCCGCGTCACGACTGTGGGCCGCACCCAGCCGCAGCTGGAAAACAAGATCATCGACACCGCTGGCAATACCGTCGCGCGCGGTGAAATCGGCGAGCTGTGCACGCGCGGCTACAGCGTCATGCTCGGCTACTGGAACAACCCCGATGGCACCCGTGACGCCATCGATGACGCGGGCTGGATGCACACCGGCGACCTGGCGACCATGGATGAACACGGTTACGTGTGTATCGCCGGGCGCAACAAGGACATGATCATTCGCGGTGGCGAAAACGTGTACCCGCGCGAGCTCGAAGAGTTTTTCTTCACCCACCCGGCGGTGGCAGATGTGCAAGTCATTGGCATCCCGGATGAGCGTTACGGTGAAGAGATCGTCGCCTGGGTCAAGTTCCATCCGGGCCATCTGGCCAACGAGCTGGAGCTGCAAACCTGGTGCAAGGGGCGCATCGCGCACTTCAAGACGCCCAAGCATTTCAAATTCGTGGAAGAGTTTCCGATGACGGTGACGGGCAAGATCCAGAAATTTCGCATGCGCGAAATCTCGATCGCGGAGCTGAAAAGCCAGTCCAACTGACAACCCTAACCCATCTGGCAGCGGGCTGGCTCGCGACTGCGCAGGGTCAGCCAGCCCATCTGACACTGACACACCGCCTTCGCGAGCAAGCCCGCTCCCACCTTTTGATCGGTGCCCGACACGCATTTGTCGAATCCCGGAAAGCACAAAGGGGACCCGAAGGTCCCCTTTAATTTGTCGTTGCGTGCTCTTTTTTATTATTGAGGGGCGGCCTGTTGTTGTTTTTAGCAGCCGTTACCCTTTACCGCTGTTTTGGGCGACCCCCATCCGGGGTCAAGAGCAAACGTATTTTTTTGAGCGCTGATCTGCTTCTTCGTTACCGATCCAACCAGTGGCAGCTACCTGAGGTAGTTTTATTTTTCTCTAACCGGTTGCGGGTTTCGGCATGCCGTACCCTGCGAAGCACATCTTCTCCAAAAAAATCTGTTAGCTGCGTCTCTGCCGTGTTGTTTTTGTTATGTCAGAGTCGTTTCGTCTTATTTTTATTAGGTTTGGCGCTTTTTATTCTTGTTATGCAATAGAGATAGCAGAAGCCGTGCCAACTTTTTAAATTCCTTTTAAATCAATGGCTTGAATTTTTAGTAGGGAAATACCTACGGCGAATGCGACAAAATATGTTCCCGTGTTACTCGATATGTAGCCGTGCGGTAACACATTGTCACAGCCGCTCTACTCAACTGGCGTTACGCGCCTTGGCAACCCGCGACCCGGTAGCCCGGCCAAGCACGCTGCTGATTTGCTGGCCCGCGAGAATCAGTGCCTGCAGGTCGATGCCGGTGTCGATACCCAGGCCGTTGAGCAGGTACACCACGTCTTCCGTCGCCACGTTACCGCTGGCGCCCTTGGCGTAAGGGCAGCCGCCGAGGCCCGCGATGGAGCTGTCGAACACCGTGATCCCTTCCAGCACACTGGCGTAGATATTCGCAATCGCCTGCCCGTAGGTGTCATGGAAGTGCCCGGCCAATTTGTCCCGTGGCACCTGCGCGCCGACCACCTCAAACAACCGCCGCGTAGCGCCCGCCGTGCCGGTGCCGATGGTGTCGCCCAGGGAAACTTCATAACAGCCCATGGCATACAACTCGCGTGCGACCGCCGCGACCTGTTCCGGCGCGATGTCACCTTCGTAAGGGCAACCCAACACACACGACACATACCCGCGCACGCTGACGCCGTGCTGCCTGGCCGCCGCCATGATGGGCGCAAAGCGCTCCAGGCTTTCGCCGATGGAGCAGTTGATGTTGCGCTGGGAAAACGCCTCGGACGCGGCCGCAAACACGGCGACTTCCTTTACGCCAGCGGCCACGGCGTCTTCAAAACCTCGCAGGTTCGGTGCGAGTGCGCCGTAGGTCACACCGGGTTTGCGCTGTATTTGCGCAAACACTTGCGCCGACCCGGCCATCTGCGGCACCCACTTGGGCGAGACAAAGCTGCCCACTTCGATATAGCTCAAGCCTGCGTCGGTCAGGGCATCCACCAGTTGGACCTTGTCGGCCACGCTGATGGGCTGGGCTTCGTTCTGCAGGCCGTCGCGCGGGCCGACTTCCACCAGGCGTACGTGTGAGGGGAGGGGCATGATGGCTACCTTATCGTTATTGGCCAACCTGGCTCATGGTCTGCGCCAGGGCCTGGGTGCAGCGCTCTTCGGCGGTGTCCAGTTCCAGCTTCATCTGTTCGATATCCAGCAGTTGTTGCTCAAGCTGCTCACGGCGTTCGGCGATTTTGGCGAGCATGCTGTTGAGCTGGATGTGGTTGCCGCTGCTGGGGTCGTAGAGTTCGATCAGCTCGCGGCACTCGGCCAGGGAGAAACCGATGCGCTTGCCACGCAGGATCAGTTTGAGGCTGACCTTGTCGCGCGCCGAGTAGATGCGCTCCTGGCCCCGGCGTTCCGGGGCCAGCAGGCCTTGTTCTTCATAGAAGCGAATGGCGCGGGTGGTGATGTCGAGCTCGCGCGCGAGGTCGGAGATGCTGTAAGTCGTGCTCATGGGGGCGCTCAAGAAGGTCTTGGCGCTAAGCTAATGTCAGGTTGACGTAAACGTCAAGCTGCCTTTCCAACCTTATGGGCGGGCGTGTTGTGGCGAGCAGGCTTGCCCTGCGTTGGGGGGGGACGCGCCCGCAATAAATATTGATTCAATTTTTCAGCAAAAACGCGGCACTTGGGGTTGGGGCTGCTACGCAGCCCAACGCTGGGCAAGCCTGCTCGCCACACAGAGCCTGTTTGCCACAGAGGGCCTGCTGGCCACAAAAGGTCTGCTTGCCACGGGTCAGGCTTGCTTACCGTCGAGCTTCTTCTCATGCGCCGTCACCTGTTGGCACAACTCGATCATTTGCTCGCGCATCCAGCGGTTGGCCGGGTCCTGGTCGGTGCTTTCGTGCCAGTACAGGTGGGTTTCCACCGGCGGCACGTCATTAACCGGCAGGTTGAACCAATGCAACTCATGACGGCGGGCGAAGCGCTCGGGCACGGTCATCACCATGTCGGTCTGCTGCAACACTTGCGAGGCCATCAGGTAATGCTGGGAGCGCAGGGCGATCTTGCGCTGGATACCCATCTTGCCCAGCGCCAGGTCCACATGGCCCAGGCCGTTGCGGCGGCTGGAAATATGGATATGCGTCAGCGACAGGTAGTCATCCAGCGTGAATTTGTCCTTGCCCGCCATCGGGTGGCCCTTGCGCATGGCGCACACGTAGCGGTCTTCCATCAGCTTGACGTGGCGCACTTGCGGGTCGGTGTTAAGCGGCGCATCCACGGCAAAATCCAGGCGCCCGGCCGCGAGCTCCTTGGTAGTTTCGCGGCGTTTGGACAGGAAACTCTCGATCACCACCGTCGGCGCCAGGCGGCGCAGGCGCTGGAACAACAGCGGCAGAATCACCGCTTCGGTGAGATCGGTCATGCTGATGCGGTAGGTCTTGGCGGCTTGCTGCGGGTTGAAAATCCGGCTTTCCTGCACCGACACCCGCAGCAACGACAACGCATTGCGCACCGGGCCGATGATGTTCTGCGCCATCGGCGTGGGCACCATGCCTTGGGCCGTGCGCACGAACAGCGGGTCATTGAAGGTTTCGCGCAAGCGCGCCAGCGCGTTGGACACCGCCGGCTGGGTAATGCCGACGATCTGCCCGGCACGGGTCAGGTTGGCTTCGGTGTAGATCGCGTCGAAGACAATAAAGAGGTTGAGGTCGACCTTGCTCAGATTCATTTCGTTGCGCTCTTATTGTTAGGTGGCGATTTGTCAGGTGTTCAGGCGTCGATCATATATCGGTGATGAATGTTAATACACGCCGAGAATAGGCTAGGTAAATTATCAGCGCTGTTCTAGCATCGATTGCATGACCTAAACAACCTCTCAGAGAAGGGAGCTGCTCATGGATTTCGCCTATTCGCCCAAGGTTCAGGAACTGCGTGAACGCGTCACCGCATTCATGGACGCTTACGTTTACCCGGCCGAGCCGGTGTTCGAACGCCAGGTCAGCGAAGGTGATCGCTGGCAGCCCACCGCCATCATGGAAACGCTGAAAGCCAAGGCGAAGGCCGAAGGCCTGTGGAACCTGTTCCTGCCCGAATCCGAACTGGGCGCCGGCCTGACCAATCTCGAATACGCACCACTGGCCGAGATCATGGGCCGCTCGCTGCTGGGCCCGGAGCCGTTCAACTGCTCCGCCCCCGACACCGGCAACATGGAAGTGCTGGTGCGCTACGCCAACGAAGAGCAAAAACAACGCTGGCTCGAGCCGTTGCTGCGCGGCGAGATTCGCTCGGCCTTTGCCATGACCGAGCCGGACGTGGCGTCCTCGGACGCCACCAACATGGCTGCCCGCGCCGAGCGCCAGGGCGACGAGTGGGTGATCAACGGCAAAAAATGGTGGACTTCCGGCGCCTGCGATCCGCGCTGCAAGATTTTGATCTTCATGGGCCAGAGCAACCCGGATGCGCCACGTCATCAGCAGCACTCGATGATCCTGGTGCCAGTGGATGCCCCCGGCGTCAAAATCGTGCGCCCATTGCCGGTCTTCGGTTACGACGACGCCCCGCACGGCCACGCCGAAGTGCTGTTCGACAACGTGCGCGTGCCGTACGAAAACGTACTGCTCGGCGAAGGTCGCGGCTTCGAAATTGCCCAGGGTCGTCTTGGCCCAGGCCGTATCCACCACTGCATGCGCTCCATCGGCATGGCCGAGCGCGCGTTGGAACTGATGTGCAAACGCTCCGTCAGCCGCACCGCGTTCGGTAAACCGTTGGCCCGCCTGGGCGGCAATATCGACAAGATCGCCGACTCACGGATGGAAATCGACATGGCCCGTCTGCTGACGTTAAAAGCGGCGTACATGATGGACACCGTGGGCAACAAAGTTGCGAAAAGCGAAATCGCGCAGATCAAGGTGGTGGCGCCGAATGTGGCGTTGAAGGTCATCGACCGCGCCATCCAGATTCACGGTGGCGCCGGCGTTTCCAACGACTTCCCGCTGGCCTACATGTACGCCATGCAACGCACCTTGCGCCTGGCCGACGGCCCGGATGAAGTGCACCGTGCGGCAATCGGCAAGTTCGAGATCGGCAAGTACGTGCCCAAAGAGCTGATGCGCAGCGGGCAGTAAGTGTGGCGAGCGGGCTTTGCCCCGTGTAGGGCTGCGCAGCAGCCCTAAAACCCTGCGACCGGTTCTGCCTGGCAAAGTGTGTGTGATTATGGGGCTGCTTCGCAGCCCAACGCGGGGCAAGCCCGCTCGCTACGAAGGCTTGCTCGCCAGGCGTCAGTGCACCCAAACCTCCACTCGCCGATTTTTGATCCGGCCCTCATCCGCCGTGTTCGCCGCCACCGGCATCTGCGCGCCGAACCCGAGAATATCGCGCAGCACCACGCCGTTCCTCACCAGTTCGCGGCGCACCGCCATTGCCCGCAATTTCGACAGTAGCGCGGCGCGTTGTGGGTCATTCTTGGCGTCGCCAAACCCTACGAGCGTCACCTGCTTGTCGAGCTTGTCGTGGCTTTTCAGGTACGCCACCACCCGCTGCAGATCCTGGCGTGCCTTGTTGTCGAGGCTGGCGCTGCCCTCTTCGAAGCGAAAATTCACGCTCAATCGCTGGGCCTCACGCGCGATGGCTTGATAGTCCGCAGGCATCGACGGGCGCGGCTCCACGCTGATCGCCTGCACCTGCTGCGCGATAAAACCGTTGGCTGCAACAATCGCCTGGCCTTTGCTGCTCTGGGTAAAGTCCACGAGCGCCTTGGCCCACGCGTTGTGGCTCGATGGCGGCAGGTAAAAGAACAGTCGGCGTGACAGCGGGTAGTCCTCGGTGGCAATCAGACTGTTCAACGGCAACATCGGTTGTGAGTCGCCATCGACGATTGCCACGGCCTTGGCCTGGCGCACATACGGCAGGCCGATGAAGCCGATGCCCTGAGCGTCCTGGCTTACGGCATCGGACAGTTGCTCACTGGACTCAAAACGCTTGGCAGGCGCCAGGGGTTTACCGCGCAGGCGTAGCACCAGTTCCTTAAAGGTGTCGTAGGTGCCGGACTGATCATCCCGGGCATACAAATGAATCGGCCCGCCGATGCCACCCAGTGCCTCCCACGTGTCGACTTCGCCATTGAAAATTTGCGCCAGTTGCTCGGTGTTCAGGGTATTCAACGGGTTTTTCGGATTGAGGATAATCGCCAGGCCATCAATGGCGATCACTTGCTCAGCCTCGGGGCTTTTCAGGTCGCCCAAGGGTTCAAGGTCCACCAGTTCGCTGTCCTTGATCGGGCGCGACGACGCGGCGAGGTCGGCGCTGAGGTTTTTCAGCGCGGCGAACCCGGTACTGGAGCCGTGGGCCGCCACCTCGATGGTGACCGTCCTGCCTTGGCGGGTCTTGCCGATCACGCGCTGTTCATTGGCGCCGTCGCCCGGTTCACTGTGCACCGCCTGCACGCCCTGGTGTTGCATCATGCCCATGACCAGCGCGGGCCCGAGCGCGGCGCCAATGGTGTTGGAACCCTGGATGCGCAACGCGGGGCCTTGGTCGGGAACGGGCAGGGGAGCGGCAACTGCGTAGAGGGGCAGGATCAACAGAAGCAGAACGCGCAGCATCATGCCGGCACCTTCTTAAGCCAAGGGGAGTGCCGGGAGATTAAGTCAGTAAAGTTTCAACGGTGTGACTGGCACACAACCAACCCAAAGGTGGAAGCTGGCTTGCCTGCGATAGCATCAACCCGGTTTAGCTGGAAGGCCTGGGTGCCTGCATCGCCGGCAAGCCAGCTCCCACACGAGCCAGCTCCCACTTTGAGTCGCGTCAGCTCAGTTCCAGCCAGATCGGCGCGTGGTCGGACGGTTTTTCCAGCGCCCGAAGCTCGTAGTCCACGCCGGCATCCTTGACCCGCGGCACCAGGCCGTTGGACGCCATGATCACGTCAATGCGCAGGCCACGCTTGGGCTCATCTTCGAACCCACGGCTGCGGTAATCAAACCAACTGAAGCGGTCGGCCACGTCCGGGTTGAGGTGGCGGAAGCTGTCCACCAGGCCCCAGTTTTTCAGGCGGGCCATCCACTCGCGTTCTTCCGGCAAGAAGCTGCATTTGCCGGTTTTCAGCCAGCGTTTGGCGTTGTCGGCGCCGATACCGATGTCGCAGTCTTGCGGGGAGATGTTGATGTCGCCCATCACCACCAATGCCTGGTCATTGCTGAACTGGCTTTCCAGCAGGTGCTGCAAATCTTCGTAGAAGCGTTTTTTGGCCGGAAACTTGGTCGGGTGGTCGCGGCTTTCGCCCTGGGGGAAGTAACCATTCATGATGGTCACGGGGTTGCCGTTCTCATCGGCGAAGGTGCCCCAGATGAAGCGGCGCTGGGCGTCTTCTTCATCGCTGGCAAAACCTTTGTGCACGCTCAGCGCTTCTTTGCGCGAGAGCAGGGCCACGCCGTAGTGGCCTTTTTGGCCGTGGTAATAAACGTGGTAGCCCAACGCCTGCACTTCGGCCAACGGGAACTGGTCATCATGAACCTTGGTTTCCTGCAGGCCGATCACGTCCGGTTGATGCTTTTCAATCAGCGCCGCCAGCTGATGAGGGCGGGCGCGCAGCCCGTTGATATTGAAGGAGACGATTTTCATGGTCGGCAGTCCAGTCTGGCAAAAGGGCGATGCTAGCCGACAAGTCCGACGGGGGCCAGCGTGGCGGTCGAGCAGATGCACTGCTAATGTCTGGGAACGACTGGTGCTGCGTAGGTTCGTACCCATAAGAACGCCATCTTCTGAATGGCGCCCAGGGAGATTGACTGTATGCCTGACACTTCGACGGCCCTTGCCGAGATCCGCCTGCTCAACAGCGGCTATTCGCGCGAAGCGCGCTCCATGCTCTACCAGGCTTATCGGCATGAGCCGACATTCGCCTACATCTTCGAAGCTGAACGCCCAGGCTATGAACAGCGGGTACGCGCCACGGTGCGTGAGCTGGTCAAGCAGCATTTCTTTCAGAAACTGCCCGCCATCGGCCTGTTCGTCAACGACCGGCTGATCGGCATTGCCCTGATTGCGCCACCCCAACGGCGCCTGGGCATTACCGAAAGCTGGGCGTGGCAATTGCGCATGTGGTTGAGCACCGGTGTACGCGGCACTCGCCGTTACCTGGAATACCATCACGCGGTGCTGGCGTGCCTGCCGACCGAGTCGGTGCACGTACTGCCGTTGTTGGGCATCCACCCGCAATTTCAGGGCAAGCACTATGGCGAGCAGCTGCTTGAGGCCGTGCACAACTGGTGCGCCGACGACCCGCACTCCTCAGGCGTAGTGCTCGATACCGGCAACTCACGCTACCTGGATTTTTATAAGCGTCAGGGCTATGAGGAAATCGGCGAAGTGGCGATAGGGCCTATCCTGGAACACGTGTTTTTTCACCCCAATCCGCAGTCGTTACATGCTGCAACGGCTTAACGCAGAATTATTCAGACTATTCCGGGTTCAAAGTCTCTCCCCAGCTCGTGTAGCATCCGCGCCTATGAAGCTTCCAGGAAGATTTACCAGCGGCTTGATTCTGCTGTTCACAAGCTGCGGCGCCTTGGCGCAAAGCGAATTGGACGTGCGGATCAAGCCTACAAACGACGCGTTGAAAGCCAACATCGAAGGCTATATCGGCGGGGTAGGCGATCGTGATGAAGAAGCCCTGTTGCGGTTCAGCCGCGGCGCCGAAGAGCAGGCCCGCAAGGCTGCCCAGGCGCTGGGCTACTATCAGCCACAAATCGTCAGTGATGTAAAAGGCGGCAAGAATCCACGCCTGATCCTCACCATCGACCCCGGCGAGCCGGTGCATTTGCGCAACGTGACCCTTCGGGTTGACGGCCAGGCCGCGAGCCTCAAGGCTTTTCGCGTGCCCGACAGCAGCGACCTCAAATCCGGTGCCGTGCTTAATCACGGCCACTACGAAGACGCCAAGCGTCTGATCCAGAACCAGGCCTCGCGCTACGGCTTTTTCAGCGGGCGCTTTACCAGCCAGAAACTCTCGGTTGACCCCAAAGCCGGCGTCGCCGATATCGAACTCATTTACGACAGCGGCCCACGCTACAGCATGGGCAAGGTCAGCTTTGCCGGCGACACGCCGTTTGATGAAGACCTGCTGCAACGCATGGTGCCGTTCAAAAGCGGCGACCCTTACGACTCCGAGCTGATCGCCGAACTCAACCAGAACCTGCAGGCGAGTGGCTTTTTCGAAGCTGTGCGCGTAGACGCAAGCCCCGCCGCCTCGGCCAACGATGTGATCCCGGTGGCGGTGCAACTGGACACCCGCAAGCCGCGCACCATGGGCCTAGGCCTGGGTTACTCTACTGACGTCGGCCCGCGCGGCAAAGCCAACTGGACGCGTCACTGGGTCAACCCACAAGGTCACAGTTATGGCTGGGAAGCCGAGCTTTCGGCGCCGCGCCAGAACGTCGGCCTGTGGTACGACATCCCGTTGGACCCGCCGCTTACCGACAAGCTGCGGTTTGCCGGCGGCTACCAGAATGAAGAAATCGCCAATACCGACACCCTGAGTAAATTGCTCACCCTCGGCCCTGAATGGCACAGCAAATTGCCCAGCGGCTGGACGCGGGTCATCTCGCTCAAATATCAGCGCGAAGAATACCGCCTGGGCAATGACTCGGGCCTCAGTAACTTGGTGATGCCGGGGATCAATTATTCCTACCTGCGCAGCGACAACCGCATCGACCCGCACAATGGCTATCGCCTGATGTTCGACGCCAAGGTCGCCAAGGAAGGCCTGGGTTCCGACACCAACCTGCTTTACGGCACTGCCACCATCAAGGGCTTGACCACCTTGTGGGACAACCACCGCTTTCTCGGCCGCGCGCAGTTCGGCGGCAGTGCCACCAATGGCTATAAATCGGTGCCGCCGTCGCTGCGCTTTTTTGCCGGTGGTGACCAGAGCGTGCGTGGCTACGAGTACCAGACGTTGTCACCCGAAAACGATCGCGGTGACCGCATCGGCGGCCGCTATATGGTGGCGTTGAGTGCCGAATATCAATATTCCATCGCCGAAAAATGGCGGATCGCGACCTTTGTCGACCAGGGCAACTCCTTCAACAGCCTGGACATGCCGAGCCTGAAAACCGGTGTGGGGGTGGGCGTGCGCTGGGTGTCGCCGGTCGGCCCGATTCGCCTCGACCTGGCCCATGCCCTGGAAGATCCGGGCGGCATTCGTTTGCACTTTTCCATGGGGCCTGAGCTGTGATGCGTGGTTTGAAAATAGCGGGGCTGGCCATCGTGGCAGTCTTCGCCGTGGTGTTAGTGGCACTGTGGGCGGTACTCGGCAGCCAAGCGGGCAGCCGCTGGGCCTTGAGCCAGGTGCCGGGATTGACGGTGGAGAATTTCCAGGGCCATTTGGGTGGCCAATGGCGTGTCGACCACCTGTTGTGGCAGCAAGACACCAGCCGGGTCGAGCTGAATGCGGCGAAGTTCGACTGGTCGCCAGCATGCATGCTGCGCATGACCCTGTGCATCAACCAGCTGGACGTGGAACAGGTCAGCCTGCAATTTCCACCCAGTACCGATGACAGCAGCAGCGGGCCGATCCAGCTGCCGGAGTTGAAACTGCCGGTGGCGATCCAGTTGGGCGACGTTCGCGTCGGTAGCCTGCTGTTCAATGGCAGCGAAGAGCTCAAGGGCTTGCAGCTCGCGGCGCACTGGACCGCCGCGGGCCTGCAGATCGACTCGGTGCACCTGCAACGCGATGATCTGGTGCTGGACCTGGCGGGTCTGCTGCAACCGACCGGCAACTGGCCGCTGAGCGCCACGGGCAACCTGAGCCTGCCGTACGCGCCCGGCGGCGCGCCGTGGAAGGTTGCGCTCAAGGTCGACGGAGACTTGCTCAAGACCCTCAAGCTCGACGCCGACAGCAGTGGCTACCTGCCCGCCAAACTCAGCGGTGAGCTGCAACCTTTGGTGGAGAACCTGCCCGCGCAATTGCACATCAGCGCCGACGGCTTCAAACCCAGCGCCGACCTGCCCGACACCCTGCAACTCAATCAACTGGACCTCACCGCCAAGGGCGACCTGAGCAGCGGTTATCAACTGCTGGGCAAGGCCGTGCTGCCAGCGGAAAAAGGCCCGGTGGACCTGCTGCTGCAGGGCAAGGTTGACGCCAAGGGCGCGCAGATCGCCGGCCTGGATTTGAATGTCGGCGACCAGCAAAGCCTCAAGCTCAGCGCCAATCTGGACTGGCAACAGGGCTTCAGCGCCGACGCCAGGATCGATTGGCTGGATTTTCCCTGGCACCGCCTCTACCCATTGATTGATGAACCGCAGTTCGCGCTGCATACGCTCAACGGCGAGATTTCCTATAAAGACGGCAATTACCTTGGCAACGTCAAGGCCGACCTCGACGGCCCGGCGGGCAAATTCAATGTGGTCACGCCGTTCAGTGGCGACCTCAAGCAACTCTTCCTGCCCGAACTGAAATTGACGGCCGGCCAAGGCAAGGCTGAAGGCCACCTGAGCCTGCAGTTTGCCGACGGCATTGCCTGGGACACCGCGCTGGACCTGTCGGCGCTGAACCCGGCGTACTGGGTCGCGGAGTTGCCGGGCACGTTGGCCGGGCCGCTGCGCAGCAAGGGCGAGTTCAAACATGAACAGCTCAAGCTCAACGCCGACCTCGACCTCAAGGGCCGTTTGCGCGGACAAACTGCCGTGCTGGCCGCCAAGGCGCAAGGCGCAGGCGAGCAATGGACCCTGGCCAACCTTGACATTCGCCTGGGTGATAACCGCATCAACGGTAGCGGCAGCCTGCAGCAACGTGTGGCCGGGCAGATCGATATCAAGCTGATGCGCCTGGCCCAGCTGTGGCCGCAACTGCGCGGGCAGATTAACGGGCGTGTCGATGTGGCCGGTACGTTGCAGGCGCCGCAAGGCAAACTCGACCTCAAAGGCCAGCAACTGGCGTTTGCCGACAATAAACTGCAAAACCTCACCCTGGACGCCACGCTCGACAACGCCCAGCGCGCGAAGATCGACCTCAAGGGCAGTGGCATCCAGGCCGGCGACACCCAGGTCGGCACCCTGACCGCCAGCGCTCAAGGTGATATCAAGCGCCAGAAAGTCCAGCTGGACCTGGCCGGGCCGCTGGTCAAGCTGGGCCTGGCGCTCGATGGCGACCTCGACAAAGGTAACTGGCGCGGGCGCCTGGCCAGCGGTGACGTTCAAGCCGGCGGCCAGGACTGGAAGCTGCAAGCCCCGGCCAGGATCGAACGCCTGGCGGACGGCAAGTTGACCTTTGCGGCGCATTGCTGGGTGTCCGGCCCTGCCAGCCTGTGCGGTGAAGATCAGCGCCTGATGCCTGAGCCGAAGTTGCGTTACCACCTCAAGCAATTCCCCATCGACAGTCTGGCTGCCTTCCTGCCCAAGGATTTCGCCTGGCAAGGCAAGCTCAACGCCGACGTGCAGCTCGACCTGCCCGCCAGCGGCCCTAAAGGCGTGATCGCGGTGGATGCCAGCGGTGGCACGCTGCGTGTCAAGGACAAGGCCCAGTGGGTGGATTTCCCCTACGACACCCTGAAGCTGGAAACCACCCTTAACCCTAAACGCATCGACACTCAGCTGACCTTCCGCGGCGGCAAGCTCGGTGAGTTGCTGGTGCAGGCGCAGATCAACCCGCTGCCCAACAACAAGCCGATCACCGGTAATTTCAGCCTCAACGGCCTGGACCTCGCCGTGGCCCGACCGTTTGTGCCGATGGTGGACAAACTCACCGGCAAGCTCAACGGCAACGGGCGTATCTCCGGTGGTTTGCTGGCACCGCAGGTCAACGGCAACGTGAATCTGGTGGGCGGTGAAGTCTCCGGGCCCGAGTTGCCGATCAGCCTCGAAGGCTTGAACGTGCAAGCACTGATTGCCGGCGAAAGCGTGCAGTTGAATGGCGCGTGGCGCAGCGGCAAGGCCGGGCAGGGCAGCCTCAAGGGGCAGATCGACTGGGGCCAGGCACTGGTGGTGGACCTCAGCCTGCAAGGCGCGCAACTGCCGGTCACGGTTGAGCCTTACGCCAAGCTGGAAGTGGCGCCGGACCTGAAAATCAGCCTGAAAAACGACAAGCTGGCGATTGCCGGCAAGGTGCACATCCCGCGTGGCGACATCACCGTGCGTGAATTGCCGCCGTCCACCGTCAAGGTCTCCGATGACACGGTGATCGTCGGCAGCCAGACCGCCCAGGGCAAGCCGCCGATGGCGATGGCCATGGACATCGACGTGGTGGTGGGCGAAGACCAGCTCAACTTTGCGGGCTTCGGGCTCACTGCCAAAGTGCAGGGCCATGTGCACATCGGCGACAACATGGACACCCGTGGCGAGCTGTGGCTCAACGACGGCCGCTACCGTGCCTACGGGCAGCGGCTTGACGTGCGCCGCGCGCGGCTGTTGTTTGCAGGGCCACTGGACCAACCGTTCCTGGATGTCGAGGCCGTGCGCGTCGTTACCGAACCGTCCAGAACGGTGACGGCCGGTATTCGCTTGAGCGGCAGCGCCGAGCAGCCGACCACGCAGATCTTCTCCGAGCCGACCATGCCTCAGGAGGATGCGCTCTCGTACCTGGTGCTGGGGCGTTCGCGCAACAACACCGGCGAAGACAACAACATGCTGGCCGAGGCCGCCCTGGGGTTGGGGTTGATGGGCAGCGCCGGGGTCACCTCGGATATCGCCAACAAGCTGGGCATTCAGGACTTCGACCTCGACACCCAGGGCACCGGCAATAACACCGCCGTGGTGGCCAGCGGCAAGATCACCGAAAAACTCAGCTTGCGGTATGGGGTCGGGGTGTTCGAACCGGCCAGTACGATTGCCTTGCGCTACCTGCTGAGCAAGAAGGTGTACCTGGAAGTGGCCAGTGGCGTGGCCAGTTCACTGGATATCTTCTACAAGCGCGATTTCTAAACCTTCACGCACAAACAGTGTGGGAGCTGGCTTGCCCGCGATGGCGGTCCATCAGTCGATGATTTATTGACTGACAGACCGGCATCGCAGGTAAGCCCGCTCCCACATGTGTTTGCGGTGCAGCCCACCTGTCGGTCAATTAGCAAGCAAGCTAATAATTCCATTTGACATTCGCTGCCTAAGCAGTAACATCTTGTCATACATTCACTGCCTAGGCAGTAATAAGGTGACTTTCGATGACCCACTTCACCCCTGACAGCTTTCGCAACTGCCACCTCGGCCTGTTGCTGGGCCGCGCCGCGCTGCTCAAGGACCGCATTATCGACACGCATATGGAACCGCATGGCGTCACCGCCGCGCAGTTCAAGGTGTTGATCATCATTGCCCAGTATGAGGTCGACACGCCCGCCGAGCTGTGTCGCAACCTGTCGCTGGACAGCGGTTCCATGACCCGCATGCTCGACCGCCTGGAGCAAAAGGGCCTGCTGGCGCGCAAGCGTTCCGAGCAGGACCGGCGCCAGGTGCAGCTGGTACTGACCGAAGACGGCCAGCGCCTGGCAGACATGCTGCCGCACATCGGTGCGCAGTCGATGAATGAGCTGGCCGGCGCCCTGCAGCCCGGCGAGTTGCAAACCCTGGAAAAAATCCTCACGAAAATTCTGGTAGCTGCCGGTGACGCCATCGTCATCCAGCGGGTAGGTAATCAATGAACACACGCGCACTTAGCCTGGTGCTGGTGGCGATGAGCATGGCCGGTTGTGCCAACTTCAGCGGCCTCGACACCCAGGGCCAACGCCTCGACGCCAACACGTTGCAAACCGGCAAGTCCCTCAGTGGCGTGACCTTGTCCAGCGCCGCTTGGCCGACGGCCGATTGGTGGAAGAGCCTCGGCGACCCGCAGTTGGACGGCTTGATCCATGAAGCCCTGCAAAACAGCCCTGACATGCAAGTCGCCAGCGCCCGTGCCCACCAGGCGCAGGCCGCTGCCTACGCCGCCGATGCCGCCCGCATGCCGACCCTGGATGCCAGCGCCGGCGTGAGCCGTTCGCGCCTGGCCAAGGATCAGGACCCGCTGGGGCAGGGCGATGCCTACGCCACCGTGCGTAACATCGGCGCCAGCTTCAACTACAACTTTGACCTGTGGGGTGGCCAGCGCGCCGCCTGGGAAGCTGCGTTGGGCCAGGCGCGTGCCGCCGAAGTCGATCAGCAAGCCGCGCGCCTGACCCTGGCCGCCAACGTGGCCAAGGCCTACAGCGACCTGGGCCAGGCGCACATCGTGCGAGACCTGGCCGCCGACGACCTCAAGCGCACCCGTCAGATGCTCGACCTGAGCAAGCGCCGCCTGAGTTCCGGCATCGACAGCCAGTACCAGTACCAGCAGACCGAAAGCCTGGAAGCCAGCTCTGAGTCGCAACTGATCGATGCAGAAAAACAGCTGCAAAGCGCCAAGATCGCCCTGGCCGTATTGCTTGGCAAAGGCCCCGACCGTGGCAGCGAGCTGACCCGCCCGAACGTGCTCAAACCCAGCGCCGTTGCCGTGCCTTCTGTGCTGCCGGCCGAGTTGCTGGGCCGTCGCCCGGACTTGATCGCCGCACGTTGGCGCGTCGAAGCCGCGAGCAAGAACGTCGCCGCGAGCAAGACCCGCTTCTACCCCAACCTCAACCTGAGCGCGAGCGCCGGGGCCGAGTCGTTGTTGGGCGACGCGATGTTTGGCTCGGCCAGCCGTTTCTTCAGCATTGCGCCGACAATCTCGTTGCCGATCTTCGACGGTGGCCGCCTGCGCGCCGACCTCGATGCCCGCGACGCCGATTACGACCTGGCGGTGGCCCAGTACAACAAAACCCTGGTGCAAGCCTTGGGTGATATTGGCAACACCCTTTCGCAATTGCGCGATACCGGTCGGCAGATCCAGGCCCAGCAACACGCCGCGGACATTGCCCAGCAGTCCTACGACACCGGGGTTCAGCGCTACAGCTCGGGGATCGGGAATTACCTGGATGTACTCAGCATCGAGCAGCAATTGCTGCAGGCCCAGCGTCAGTTGGCGGCCTTGAATGCTGCGCAGATCGATCTGTCGATTCAATTGATGCAAGCCCTGGGTGGCGGGTACAACGCCGATAACGTGGCCGTAACCACCCCAGCTACACGCACGGAATAATTTGAGGTATTTGTCATGGCCACTGCCGAAAGCAACAACGCAACAGAGCAACCCAAAGAGCAGCCTAAAGAGCAGCAGAAAGACAGCAACCCACGCAAACGCAAAATCATGCTGATCGGCCTGGCGCTGATCGTGATTCTCGGCGTGATCGGCGTGTGGGCCTGGTATGAGCTTTACGGGCGCTTCAACGAAAGCACCGACGATGCCTATGTGAACGGCAACGTGGTGGAAATCACCCCGCTGGTCACCGGCACCGTGGTCAGCATCGGCGCCGACGACGGCGACCTGGTCCACGAAGGCCAGGTGCTGATCAACTTCGACCCCAATGATGCCGCTGTCGGCCTGCAAAGTGCCCAGGCCAACCTCGCGCGCACCGTGCGCCAGGTACGGGGCTTGTACAGCAACGTTGATGGCATGAAAGCTCAGGTGCTGGCGCAGCAAGCCAACGTGCAAAAGGCCCAGGACAATTACAACCGTCGTAAGAACCTAGCCGCCGGCGGCGCGATCTCTCAGGAAGAACTGTCCCACGCCCGTGACGACCTGACCTCGGCGCAAAGCGCCCTGGCCAACGTGCAGCAACAGTTCAAGACCTCCAGCGCGCTGGTGGACGACACGGTGATTTCGTCCCACCCGGACGTGCAGGCCGCCGCCGCGCAACTGCGCCAGGCGTACTTGACCAACGCCCGCAGCACCTTGATTGCACCGGTAACCGGCTATGTGGCCAAGCGCACGGTGCAATTGGGTCAGCGCGTGCAGCCGGGTACCGCGTTGATGGCGGTGATCCCGCTGAACCAGTTGTGGATCGACGCCAACTTCAAGGAAACCCAGCTGCGCGATATGCGTATCGGCCAGCCGGTGGACATCGAGTCGGATATCTACGGCAGTGACGTGAAGTACAGCGGCACCGTGGACAGCCTGGGCGCCGGTACCGGCAGCGCGTTTGCCTTGCTGCCGGCGCAGAACGCCACCGGTAACTGGATCAAGATCGTGCAACGGGTGCCCGTGCGTATTCACATCAACGCCGACGAGCTGGCCAAGCACCCGCTGCGCGTGGGCTTGAGCACCGTGGTCAACGTGGACCTGCACGACAAGAGCGGCCCGGTACTGGCGCAACAGGCGCCGCAAAAGGCCTCGTTCACCACCAACGTGTATGACCGCCAATTGGCCGAAGCCGATGCCATGATCACTCAGCTGATCCATGACAACAGCCTCGCCGCGCCCAAGGCTGTGCAACGCTGATGAGCAATAACGCCTCGTTCACGCCACCCAGCCTGTTGATGGCCACTATTGGCCTGTCGCTGGCGACCTTTATGCAGGTGCTCGACACCACGATCGCCAACGTGGCCTTGCCGACCATTTCCGGCAACCTCGGCGTGAGTTCGGAGCAGGGCACCTGGGTGATCACCTCGTTTGCGGTGAGCAACGCGATTGCCTTGCCGCTGACTGGCTGGTTGAGCCGGCGCTTTGGCGAGGTGAAGCTGTTTTTGTGGGCGACTATCCTGTTTGTGCTGGCCTCGTTCCTCTGCGGTATTTCCACCTCGATGCCTGAGCTGATCGGCTTTCGGGTGTTGCAGGGCCTGGTGGCCGGGCCGCTGTACCCGATGACTCAAACGTTGCTGATCGCGGTCTACCCGCCGGCGAGGCGCGGCATGGCCCTGGCGCTGCTGGCGATGGTCACGGTGGTGGCGCCGATTGCCGGCCCGATCCTTGGCGGCTGGATTACCGACAGCTACAGCTGGCCGTGGATCTTCTTCATCAACGTGCCCATCGGCATCTTTGCGGTGCTGGTGGTGCGTTCGCAGTTGAAGAAACGTCCAGTGGTCACCAGTTACCAGCCGATGGATTACGTCGGGTTGCTGAGCCTGATCGTCGGTGTCGGCGCGTTGCAGATCATCCTCGACAAGGGCAATGACCTGGACTGGTTCGAATCCAACTTCATCATCATCGGTGCCGTGATTTCGGCGATAGCCCTGGCGGTGTTCGTCATCTGGGAAATGACCGACAAGCACCCGGTGGTCAACCTGCGGTTGTTTGCCTACCGCAACTTCCGCATCGGCACCATTGTGCTGGTGCTGGGTTATGCAGGGTTCTTCGGCATCAACCTGATCCTGCCGCAATGGCTGCAAACCCAGATGGGCTACACCGCCACCTGGGCGGGCCTGGCGGTGGCGCCGATCGGCATTCTGCCGGTGTTGATGTCGCCGTTCGTGGGCAAGTATGCGCACAAGTTCGACCTGCGTTTGCTGGCCGGGCTGGCGTTCCTGGCGATTGGCCTGAGTTGCTTCATGCGTGCAGGCTTTACCAATGAAGTCGACTTCACGCACATCGCCCTGGTGCAGCTGTTCATGGGTATTGGCGTGGCGCTGTTCTTCATGCCGACCTTGAGCATCCTGATGTCCGACTTGCCGCCGGCGCAAATCGCCGACGGCGCGGGCCTGGCGACCTTCCTGCGGACCCTGGGCGGCAGTTTTGCGGCCTCGCTGACCACCTGG